>CAYWON010000005.1:0-95351 GCA_964459885.1 uncultured Archangium sp. | reverse complement strand
GCGGAGCGATCCACCCGGCCGCGTAGGGTGAGGTAGTCCACGCCGTTACAGTGCCAGCGGCAGCGGTCAGCGCCACAATCGGGGTGTTCGCTTCGGGGAGAACACACGTGGCTCAAGGCATCGTCTACCGACACGCCGTCGAGGCGTTGATCAACCGCATCGCGTTGGGCCACCAGCTCTTCACGATGAAGGAGCTGCGCGAACGGAAGCTCGACACGCCGCGCGACATGCAGATGGACGAGTACGTGTCGTTCTTGCGCGAGGTGGCGCGGCGGCTGAGCCCCAACGCGACGGAAGACGAAGCGCTGACGCGCACGGGCCGCGAGATGTTGTCGGCCTACGCGCAGACCTTCGTGGGGCGCACGGCGTTCATGGTGCTGCGCATCGGCGGCGTGAAGAAGGGCGTCATGCGCGCCGCCGACAGCATGAGCACCGCCGACGACACCACCAGGCTGACCGCCGAGTCGCTCGGCGAGCGCCACGTGCGCATTCACGCCAACAAGAGCTACGGCGTGTCGGCGTTCCAGGTGGGGTTGATGCTGCAGCTGCTCGAGACGCTCGGCGTGAAGTCTGGCGGCAGGGTGACGGTGACGCCCGGCGCTGGTGACGAAGCGTCGTACGACGTCACCTGGTGAGCGAACGCGCTCGGGCGGAAAACCGCTTGCCGCACCGTTGGGAACCGAGCCCCAATTTGCGGAAACCTGTCCCCCGGGGCTGGTGATCCGCGAGTCACCGTTGGGTTACCGTCGCGCCCGCCGTGGAGCTTCAGCGCATCAGAGAGAAAGTGTGGAACGGAGAAGTGCTCTCTGACGCGGAGCTGGCGACGCTGCAGAGCGCCGCGCAGCGCGAAGGCGGGCCACAGCTGCGCACCACCGTGGCGCAGGCGTTGATCAACGCCGACGCCATCACGCAGGCGCTGCCCATCCTCGAAGCGGTGCGCCGCGATTTCCCGCATGACGTACAGGTGCACCTGGCGCTGGCGCGCGCGCTGATCAGCATCGAGAAATGGAACGAGGCTGAAGCGCCGCTCAAGCAGGCCCTCGCGCTCAACCCCGGCGACCCCGAGCCGATGAAGGCGCTCGCCACGCTGGCGCTGCGTCGCGCCGAGTGGGCCCGGGCCCGCGCGCTCGTTCAAGACGTCCTGCGGCTCGACCCGCTCGATGAAGAAGCCCAGCTTCTCTGGAGCGAGTTTCAGCGCCTCGCGCCCGCCGAGCTCTCGAAGGGCCCCACCTCCGGCGAGTTCACGCACGCGTTGCTCGCGCGCTTGAAGGCGCAGTCGACGCCGCACGTGCTGGCCAACGGACAGCTCTCCATCCGCATGGGGCGGGGCGGGGTGGCGCGCTTCGATGTCGAGGCGCTCTTCCGTGAGTCGGTGCGCCTCGGCCGCGACATCGATGAAGCCGCCGAGCTGGTGGCGCGCGACTTCGCTGAACGCTCGCTGGGACTCCCGGCGGGGCGGCTGCAACTGCTGGCGCGCGTGCTGCCGGTGGTGCGCGACTCGACCTTCCTCGAGCGCGGTCACGGGCTCGCGCGGCGCGAGGGCCCCGCGGGGCTGTGGTTCTTCTATGCGGTCGAGAACCCCGAGGTGCTGCTCTACGTGCCCGAAGGGCTCGCCGCGCTGCACCGCATCTCGCTCGAGCAGCTCGACGAAGCGGCGTGGAAGAACCTCGAAGCCCGCGGCACTGAAGCGCGCGCGCTCGAGCTGGAGCAGGGCGCGCTGCGGCTCTCGGCCACACCGACTGGTTTGTGGGCGCTGGCGCACGGTGATGGCCACGACGCCGCGCGGCTGCTGACGGTCTCGCACCAGAGCGCCATCGAGCGGGTGGCCGGGCGTGGGCCGCTGCGCGTGTACCTGGGCCTGCGCGAGCTGGTGCTGTTCTGCCGGGAGGATGACGGCGTCGCCGTGAAGAAGCTGGAAGGCCTGGACGCGGCGCGGGAAGGCATCGTCGGCGCGTGGCGGCTGCTCGACGGAAAGTTGTCGGCCGTGCCGGAGTGGGACTTCGAAGGCTGACCTCGGCGTTATGGTGACCGCATGTCGGTCTTCATCGCTCTTCTGCTTGCTGCTGCACCCGATGCCGGCGTCGTCGCGCCTGTGCGTGATGGCGGTACACCTGCCGCTGTCATCGAGGCCCCGAAGAAGGCCGCGCCAGCAGCGACCTCGAGCTCGAGCGAACTCGAGAAGCTGAAGAAGGAAGTGGCCGAGCTGCGCGCCAAGCTGAGCGACACCGAGCGCGCGCACGCCGAAGAGCTCGGCAAGGTGCGCAAGCAGGTCGACAAGCTGCAGGCGTGGGTCGACGACGAGGTGGAGCGCCGCGAGACCGAAGCGCGTGAAGCAGAGCGTCGGCGCGTGAACGCCAACCAGGTGCAGTCGACGGTGCAGACCGCGCTGACGCAGCTGTCGACGGGGAACACCGCGAACCTCGAGCCGTGGTTGCGGCAGGCGGAGGCCATCGCTTCACCCGACGCGGCGCGGCTGCTCTCTCTGGCTCGCAGCGCGCTGGCGCAGCAGGACCTCGTTGGCGCGCGTCAGGCGTTGTTGCTCGCGACGACCGTCGCGCCCTGAGCCACGTCGCCACGTGACTCCCTCTCCCTGCGGCAGCGGGGAGAGGGGCTTGCTGCTACAACTCGCCGAATGTCCTCCCGACGACTCATCGGCGCCGCGGTGCTGTGCGTGATGTTCGCTTGCGACCCCGGTGTTCCAGCGGACGACGGCGGCGCGACGGGTGGAGGCGCAGCCAGTGGCGGCGGCATCGGCGCCGGTGGTGGAGGCGCCACGACGGGCGGAGGTGACGGGACCGGTGGAGGCGCCGGAACCGGCGGCGGCACGGCGACGGGCGGAGGCACGGCGACGGGCGGCGGCACCGCGACGGGCGGCGGCACCGCGACGGGCGGCGGCACCGGGACGGGTGGAGACACCGGGACGGGTGGAGGCACCTCGACAGGTGGTGGCAGCGCGACAGGTGGTGGCAGCGCGACAGGTGGCGGCACTGCGACGGGCGGCGGCACCGCCATCGACGGTGGCGTGTGCCGAGCGCTGAACGCGCCGTGCGACTACCCGTTTCAGTGCTGCAGCGGCGTCTGCAGCGCGATGGGCACCTGCGTGACGCCGATGGGTGGCGACGGCGCGACGTGCGCTACCGCCATCGACCTCGTCTTCACGCCTGACGCGTCGGCCACCGTCACTGGCGACACGCGCGACGCCGGCAACGACAACACCGGCACGCAGTCTTCGTGCGAAGTGCAGGGCCCCGACCGCGTCTACCGCTTCAACGTCGGCGAGGAGTCCGTCGGCGAGTTCACGATGACCGCCGGCTACCCCGCAGCGGTGGTGCTGCACGGCCCGTCGAACACCTGCGCGACGGCGCCGCGGCTCGGTTGTCTGGGCACGCCCGCGATGTTCCCCATCAACATCCCCGTCGGCCTCGCGGGCGTGCGGCTCGCGCCGGGCGCGTACTGGCTGTGGGCCGACGGGCCGGTGGGTGGTGGGCCGTACACGCTGCGCGCCGAGCTCCAGCCGAAGCTCGACGGCGCCGGCGAAGACTGCTCCGCACCCATCCCGCTGACCTTCACGGGCAACACCGCCACGGTGACGGGCAGCACGGTCGGGCGCATCAACGACACGCGCAGCATGGGCTGCGCGGGCGGCCGCGGCGACGTCGTCTATTCCTTCTCGGTGCCGACGGCCGGGCCGGTGACCGCGCAGGTCACGACCACCAACAACCGCTTCGAGCCCGTCGTCTACTTCCGCAGCAGCTGCGCGGGGCCTGACATCGCGTGCCGCGACGGCACCCAGGCGCTCAGCGCCACGCTCGACGCGGGGACGTACTTCGTGTGGGTCGACGGTCGCTACGACGCCAACATGGCGACCGACGGCGAGTTCACGCTGACCGTGACCCGCTGACCTTCAGTTGCGCTCGTCGGCCTTCTCGAGCGCGCGGTCGGCGGCTTCTTGCTGCTGCTGCTCGATGCGGTCGGCGGCCTTCTGCACGTTGTCGAGCCGCTGCTTTGGCGGCTCGGCGTTGGGGTTGGTGAGGCTGCCGCCCGTCATGGCGCGGTAGCCCAACCAACCCAGCACGGCGGCAGTCACGATGAAGAGCGCGAGGCGGGCCATGCCGCCAGCCTACTTCGCCGCGGGCGCTTCGGCAGGTGCAGGCGCGGCGGCCTTGTCGCCTTCGGCGGCGGGCGCGTCGGCCTTCTTCTCGACGTACGCGGGCGCGTTCTTGCCCAGCACTTCGACGCTGCGCACCTTCACCGGCACGAGGTGGTCCAGCTTGCCGAGGTACCAGCTGATGCCCACCGCGACGATGACGAGGAGCGCGATGTAGAGCTTCCACGGGCGGCGCGCCTCGGCGTACGGGTCTTGCGTGTCGACCTTGCTGCCGCTGGGCAGCGCGGCCACCGACGTCAGCGACGCGCCGAACGGCACGTTCAGCCTGGCCACGGCGTTGACGGCCCAGCCGTTGGCGTCGAGCAGCGGGCCGATGTTGCGCTGCCGCAGCTTGAGCCACGCGATGAGCATCGACGGACCGCTGATGAGCAGCAGCAGGCCCACCACACCCAGCGGCATCCACATGCCGAGGCCGAAGAAGCTCTGCAGCAGCGCGCCGAGGGCCGCCGTCAAACCGCCGACCGCGACACCGATGGCGGCGACGACGCCGACGTCCAGCTTCTTGGGCTGGCCGTCGACCTTGCCGTCTTCAGCGCCCTTGCCGACCTTCGTCACGCCACCTTCCAGCAGCGCGTTCGAGTCCTTCTCTTCTTCAGCGGCGCGCTTGGCGACCTGGTCTTCGACGAAGCGGAGCGCCTTCTTGTACGGGCTCCAGAACGCTTGCGGGATCGAGATGGGGTTGTCGACGATCTTGGTGACGGTGGCGTCCCACGAGTTGCCGTCGCGGTCTTTGAACAGGCCGTTGCGGCCCACCATGATGTTGTCCGAGTCGCCGGCGGTGATGGCGGCGACCACGCTCATCTTCTCGCCTGACGCCGGGCGCGCCACGTCGCAGTAGACGAGGTAGCCGCGCGAGAGCGGCGCCATCGTGGCGTGCTTGCCGGCGTCGTCGACGCGAAGGACGAGCTCGCTCTGGCGCTGGTCGAGGAAGAGCGTGCCCACCTGGAAGATGGCCGGCGTCTTGCGCTCGTAGAACTCGCGGAAGTTCACGAAGTTGTTCGACAGCTTGAAGAGGTCGCGCACGTAGCGCACCAGCTTCTCGACGCTGAGGATGGACGTCGCGATGGGCTCCTGCGCCTTCTCTTCGGCGAAGAGCGCGTCGAGCAGCACCTTCTGCGCGTCGGTGTTGAGCGCCTTGAGGCGGTCGACGCCCAGCTTCTCGACGACGCCGCCGACCTTGCTGGTCTGCCACGCGCCGAAGGCCGCGAGCTTGCCCTTCACGTCGCCCCACTGCGCTTCGGTCAGCGCCTTGCCGTCGCCGGTGAGCGGCATGACGGTCTTCTCGGCGAACGCCGCGAGCAGGTCGGCCCACGCGGGGTTGACGCCCTCGGTCAGCGGCAGCGCGCGGTTGGCCTCGATGCGCGAGAGGGGGAACTGCTTGATCTCATCGCTGGTGATGGTCAGGTCCTTCGCGGCGACGGCGAGGTATTCCTTCTCTTCGCGGTTCAGCGCACCGGCGGCGCGCGCGTCGAACGCAGCCAGGCGGCAGCGCGCGAAATAGTCGTCGACCTTCACCTTCACCGCGGTCATCGCGTCGTGCGCCGCGACAGTGTCGGCCTTGAGCGGCATCAGCGCGGCGTCGGCTTCGCCCTTCGCGAGCCACGTCACGTAATCGGTCACGGCGGCAAAGAAGGCCTTCACCTGATCAGCGTTGACACCCTTCTTGCCCGACTTGTCGTCGCTGCTGCCGACGGTGGCCATCACGTCGTTGATGAGCGCCTTCTGCGCGTCGTCCTTCGCGCTCTCGGGCGGCACCACGCCGTCGCCGTTGAAGGCCATGCCGTGGAACGCCTTCACCGCCTCGGCTGAGTCCTTCACCGAGATGGTGGCGGCGTCGCCCTTGCCGAGCCCTGCGAGCACCGTCTTCGCCGAGGCCAGCACCTGCTTGCCTTCGTCGGTGGCGTCGTTGATGGCCGAGAGCGAGAGCTCCGCCGGCGCCTTGAGGAAGTCGTCGGGGTTCTTGATGAGGCCAGCGGCCCACTTCACCGCCGCGATGAGCTCGTTGGCGCGAATGCGCCCGTCCTTGTCGGCGTCGATGAGCTCGAGCGTGCGCGCGTCGAACGCGAGGCCCTTCGTGGGGCACGCGAGCGCCACCCACAACTTCCAATCAAGCTGGTCGAGGTTGACGAAGTCAGCGCCAGTCTCGAAGCGAACCTGGTCGAAGCCGCCAGCGCGGAAAAAGCTGAATGCACGTGCCATGTGAGTCCCTCCCGAGTGAGTGGGAGCGGTTTGTCACACTCGCGCAGTGCGCCAACGCAATTTCTTCAGTGCATGAACGGGTCGCGCGACACCTCGTTGCTTTTCGCGACACTCAGCAACGTGAGGTGGCGCAGCGTCGACGGGTCGAGCCGCGTGCCGCGCTCGGGGAAGCCGAGCCCCTTCGCCGAGAGCTCCGGCACGAAGAGCAGCGGCGTGGCCTCGCCGTCGTAGCCGAGCTGCACGAGCTGGTTGGTGTTGAAACGAACGCACTGGCGCTCGCAGCAGAAGAAGGGCGCGCTCACCGTGTAGAGGCCCTCTTCCGGCAGCGGCGCGAGGTGCTGTGCGTCTGCTTCGGTGGGCAACGTCTGGCCACGCGGGTTCCACGACGCGCGATTGAGCGTCCACGACGCGGGCAGGTAGAGGCCGGCGCCCGGCTCGCCGTGGTTGTGGAAATAGACGAGTCGACCCGCGGGGACGCCAGCGACTTCGCGGGTGGTGCGGTAGAGGCCACAAGGAGGCAACGCCATGGGCGCTGTCTACTTGAAGGGAATCGGCGTGGGGCTCGAGACCGGCACCGAGACCAGCCTGACTTGATAGTGAATCGAATCGGCGCTGGTAGAGACCTGCGTGAGCTCGCCTTCGACGTGGCCCGCGCGCAGGAACGCCACGAGGCCGGCGCCCAGCACGTTGCCGAAGATGGGGTCGGCGTCGGGGAACTCGGCGAGGTGCGCGTCGAGCGTCATGCCGGTCAGCGTCAGCTTCATCTGGCCGCGTGAATAGAACTGGCCAAACGCGCGCTCGGTCGACGTGAGCGCCACCTTGAGGTCTTCGAGGCGCTGGAAGCTGCGGAAGGTCGACGACACGTTGCGCTCGGCCAGCGCCCGACCGAAGACGCGCGCGCCTTCAGCCGTGCCGCCGTAGTGCTTCGAGACCATCCACCGCACGACGCCGAGGTGCAGCGCGCCGGGCAACCAGCCGATGGGCAAGACGGTGTGCGCGTCGAAGTGCGCCTTGAACTGCGGGAACGCGGCGACGAGCGCCGGCACGTCGGCGGCGTGACGCTCTTGAATGAAGTGCAGCAGGTTGAGCCAGGCGAAGCCTTTGACCTGCAGCGTGTCGGCAGCCATTCGCAGCAGACTCTACAGAGTTCGGCTCAGCGGCGACGGGTCTTCATCCGACGTCACCGGCAGGCCTCACCAGTTGGCTTCGACGCGCAGCACGCCGGGCCGCGTGAAGGCGATGCGGGTGATGCGCATGTCGCGCGCGCGGGACGCCTGCATCCACGCCACCAGCGCGCCGGCGAGCTCGTAGGCCACGGCCTCGCTCATCAGCGGCCAGTCACGCACCTCGACGCACACGCTGTTGCTGGTCGACGAGACGACCTTCAGCTCTGACTTGTCGTAGTAGCTCCGCCAGAAGCGCGACGAGATGCTCAGCACCATCGTCGGCGTGGTGAAGGCCAGCACGAAGCGGAAGAAGGCGTTGATCTCCCGCTTGGCCGTCGCGTCGCCGAGCTCCCACGCCGACCGCGCGTCGCCGCCCAGGTGCTGCGCCACGAGGTACTCGAGCAGGTGGTAGTAGTACTCGATGGGGAACCACGCGGTGGCCGTCACCGCGCGCAGGTCGACGCCCGCCTGCTTCTTCCACGCTTCGATGGTCGCTGCGCCGAAGCGCTCGCTCGCGATGCCGCACAGCGCCTCGAGCGCGAAGCCCTTGAGGTTCACGCCGGACTTCTTCGTGAAGTCGACGCGCGCGAGCTGCACGTCGGGTGCGACCTCGATGGTGGGGATGCTGATGGTCATTGGGCCGGAGCGAAGTGAATCGGGTACTTCACGGTAACGGGCGCGCCGTCGTCAGGCTTCGGGAAACGCAGCCCTTCGATGGCCTCGCGCACGCAGCGCACGACGGTGACGTCGGGCATCGTCGTCTCGTCGTCGGCGTTCACTTCGCTGACGGCGCCCGTCTTCGAGATGGTGAACTCGATGACGACCTTGCCGATCAACTTGGGTTGCTTCACGAGGGCTTGCTCGTAGCAACGGTGCATTGATTGGCGGGCTCCTCGCACGACAGTGGCGATGGCGTTCTTGTCGAGGCCGGCGCCGCCCGCGGCTTCTGGCGGCAGCGAGGGAATGGCGCCGTATGCCTGCACCTTCCCCAACAGGTCTTCGTCCTGGAGCAGCGACGCCTCGCGCAGCGCCGCCACGTCTTCGTCAGCGGCGAGCCGGGCCTCAACGCACGCACGCGCGGGCGCGCGCCAGATGCCGGTGATGGGCGCGGGCATGGGCTGGCGCATCACGCGAGGCCACTCGCGGCGGTCCTCCGGTGCCCAGTAGGTGTCGAGCGCCTCGGCGAGCCGGGCGCAGCCCTGGGGTTCTTTCGCGTCGATGGAATCGATGGCGGCGACGAGCTCCCACGCCGGGGAGTCTTCCATCGCGAGGGCGTAGCGCGTGGGCGGCGGCGGCTCGTGCGCGACGAGCCACGCGGCGACCAACCCCAGCAGCGCGAAGCCCTCGAAGATGGCGACGATGACGAAGCGCCCGGCGTTGATGGTCGGCTGGCCGACGAGCTCAGGCTCACCGAGGCGACGCGTCGTCTCTGGTGCCACGCGCGCGCCGAGCACGCCCGCGGCGCCGCCCATCATCAGGGGAATGAGCGCCGCGAAGAACGCGAGCAGCGAGGCCTGCGCGGCTTCGCCCCAACCACCGATGGTGATGCGCTCGACGTCAGCCTTCACGGCGACGTGCGCGAGCGCGTTCATCATCGCGTTGCGGCCCCAGAACGTGCCGAGGACACCAGCGAGCGAGGCGCCCAGCGAGAAGAGCAGGGTGACGACGCCCACCGGCAGCGCGGCGCGGCTCTTCGTCGCGCCCAGCAGCAAGCCGACAGCGCCCACCATCGCGCCGAAGATGCCCAGCGCGAGCGCGAGCCACGCGCCCCAACCGCCCTCGTTCAGCATGCGCATCAGGTCCATGGCGGCGCAGCGTACAGGCGCGCGCGCCGTTCTGAAGTGCAAGGATTCAGCGCATGCCAACCCAGCGAGAGACGCTGTCTGAAGTGACGTCAGCGACGTTGACGAAGGCCTGGGCGACGTGGGGCGCCGTCGACGACGACGTGCTGACGCACCTGGTGAACCCGGCGTTCATGGGCGGGCCGAAGTGGCCGGCGCTGCGGCAGGCGTACCGGATCGTACGGAGGCCGGGTGGCGTGCTGGTGGCGAGCGATGGGCTGAGTGAGCCGTTCGATGACGAAGAACCGCCGAGGGTGAACGGTGTTCAGCTGGAGGTGTTCGGCACGTCCGCCGACGCGAAGACGCCCGCGCAGGAACAGGTGGTGTTCAACGCGGTGTGGAACCTCGCGCAGCTGTGCGCGGAGGCGGACGTCGCGGAGCGGCTCGACGAGCTGGGCGTCATCTCAACGGAGCTGCACCTCGAGATGCCGGAGTCGCATCACGCGAAGTTCGTGAACGACGCGGGGCGCACGGGCGCGCTCATCGGGTTGCCGGTGGCGCCGCTGCCTGAGCAGGTGCGTGGACCGTTGTCGCGCATTCGGCTGGTGAGCCTGACGTTGCTGACGCTGCCGGAGCTGGAGTTCGTGGTGCGCGGCAAGGCGGAGGGCCGCAACGCGCTCGCCGCGAAGCTGGTGAAGGCCGGTCTCGCGGGGACCTGCGATCTGGACCGAGGGTCTTTGGTCTGACGGCTTGCGTGCCGCAGACAAAACGCCTGAGCGGAGGCAGGCGTTTCGGTCTCCGACGCCGTTGCTCGTACGCGCAGGCCCTTCGGCCCGAGACAAGCTGCGTACAGTTGGGTGAAAGCGCCGGTCAGGAGTCGACGCGATTTCCGGTTGATGGTCTCATTGTCTCGGAGAGAGTAGTAAACTACTCTCTCTGGTTCACTGGGAACACTGGTCTGAAACAGCGGGTCACCCCGGGACACCTGTTGCGACCTGAGTGGAACTCGTGTCGTGCAGCGGAGCCCGCGCGTCTTCGGCTCACGCGTGGGTCACGTACACCGCCACACCCGTCAGGGCCGAACGGCGCGTCGACTGCCCGACGCTGCCCGCGTACCATCGGCCCGCCATGTCGCGCGTGTTGCCGTACGGAGAGCACCCGGAAGACGAGAACATCGACCTCGATCTCCTCGACTATCTGCAGTCGCTGACCATGGCGGAGCGCATCAAGCGACACGAAGCGGCGCTCGAGCTTCTGCTCAAGCTGCGCGCGGCCGGGGAGAAGCACTATGGGTTCGACGCTCACGCTGTTGCGTCGGCTGCAGATCGCGACACTTCGTCACGAATCTCGGTCACGCATCCGCGCACACCCATCTTGGAGGAATAGCGAAGAGCGCCTGCGCCGCAACGCACGCGAGATCTCAATTTGCTCGTCGTAGGTCGCTTGGCCGTCTTCGTCGAGAATCGAAGTCAGTCTTCTCGGCGTGAAATCTACAACCTCGTTCACGCGTTTCGTGAGCCACGACCGCGTTCGGTCTTGGTCATCGAGTTCGTAGTCGATCTTCGTCATGTACGGGCCGCGCGCTCTTGCCATCCACTTCCCTCCCAAAGAAGAAGCTGCAGACGAACGATAGCTCGCGGTCGATCACTACGATCTGCTTATTCCTCGAGCAGGCCCTTCAGGCCCACGTCGCCCTGCGGCAGCGACAGCGCCTGCGCGTAGTGCAGCAGCAGCGCGCGGTTGTCGCTCACGTTCAGGTTCTGCAGCTCCAGCGCGCCGATGCGGTCTTCCGGCGAGAACGCGCCCACCGTCTTCTCCATCGACAGCTTCTCGGGCGCGTACGAAGCCTGCGCCGCGTCGGTCTTCATGATGGTGACGTCGTCACCGCGCCGCAGCTCCAGCGTCACTTCGCCCGTGATGGCCGTCGACACCCAGCGCACCAGCGACTCCTTCACCAGCATCGCCTCGGGGTCGTACCAGCGGCCTTCGTACAGCAGGCGGCCGAGCCGACGGCCCAGCGTGCAGTACAGGTCGGTCGTGTTCTCGTTGTGCACCGCCGAGAGAATGCGCTCGTACGTCAGGTGCAGCAGCGCCATCGCCGGCGCCTCGTAGATGCCGCGCGACTTGGCGTCGATGACGCGGTTCTCGATCTGATCCGACATGCCGAAGCCGTGACGGCCGCCGATGCGGTTCGCCTCGAGGAACAGCTCCACCAGGTCGTCGTAGCGCTTGCCGTTGAGCGCCACCGGCACGCCGTGCTCCCACGTGACCGTCACCGTCTCGGCGTCGATCTTCGTCTCGGGCAGCCAGTGCGCGACGCCCATGATGGGCTTCACCAGCTTCATCGACGAATCGAGGTGCTCGAGGTCCTTCGCCTCGTGCGTGGCGCCCAGCATGTTCGAGTCCGTCGAGTACGCCTTCTCGACGCTCATGGTGTGCGGCAGCCCGATGGAGTTGAGGAACTCGCTCATCTCCTTGCGGCCGCCGAGCTCGTTCACGAACGTCTGGTCGAGCCACGGCTTGTAGATGCGCAGCTCCGGGTCGACGAGGATGCCGTAGCGGTAGAAGCGCTGAATGTCGTTGCCGCGGTGCGTGCTGCCGTCGCCGAACACGTGCACGTCATCGGCCTTCATCGCGCGCACGATGGCGGTGCCCGTCACCGCGCGGCCCAGGGGCGTGGTGTTGAAGTACTTCTTGCCGCCCACGTGCAGGTGGAACGCGCCGCACTGAATCGCCGTGAGGCCTTCTCGCGCCAGCGCCGCGCGCGTGTCGATGAGCCGCGCCTGCTTCGCGCCGTGCTTGAGCGCGATGGGCGGGATGTCGTTGACGTCCTTCTCGTCGGGCTGCGCGAGGTCGGCCGTGTACGCGTACACGTCGACGCCCTTCTTCGTCATCCACGCCACGGCGGCGCGGGTGTCGAGACCACCCGAGAAAGCGAGACCAACGCGGGAACCCTTCGGGGGAAGCTGACGGTAGATGCGGCTCATGAGCGCGCTGAATGATGCGAAAGACCAGCGCTTGCAAGCGCTTCTGTCGGCGTTTACGTGAACGTCATGCTCGCTACGGAACAGCTCGATTCGTCGGCGCCCCACGCGTTCGACGCCTCGCGTGAAAACCTCGGCATGGTCGCCATGGGCGTCATCGTGCTGGTCGTCTGGTTGCTCTTCCGCACGTGGCTCAAGCGCCCGAAGGCCGACTCGAAGTGAAGCCGCTCAAGACGTTGGGCACCCACGGCGCGTGGACGCTGCGCCAGCGAGATCAGACCTTCATGGTGCAGCACGAGGGCCGCGTGGTCTTCTCGTCGCGCAACGACGGTCACGAGAGTGATCTCGTGCGCCTCGGGTTGATGCGCGTGCAGTCCGCGTCACCGCGCGTGCTGCTCGGCGGCCTCGGCTTCGGTCGGCTGCTGCGCGCCACGCTCGATGAGGTCGGCGACGGCGCGCGCGTGACCGTGCTCGAGCCGTCTGAAGCGATGCTGGCGTGGAATCAGGGCCCGCTCGCCGAGCTGAGCGGCAACGCCCTCGAAGACGACCGTGTCACCGTGCACGGCGGCGACGCGCTGACCTACCTCGCGAAGCACCGCGCGGCGTACGACGTCGTCCTGCTCGATCTCGACGCTGGCGCCTTCGACGTCGACGCCGATGACGACCTCTCGCTCTTCAGCCTCGGCGGCATGACCTGCATCAAGGCCGCGCTCGGGCCGGGTGGTCGGGTCGCCGCCGCTTCGCGCACCACGCAGCCCGGCTTCAACAAACGGCTGCGCGCGTGCGGCTTCGAAGCGACCGCCGAGAAGGTCGGCGAGCGGCTCTATTTCCTCGGCGATCTGCGCTGATCAACGCGCGACGAAGAGCACCACCGCCAACGCCGGCAACGCCAGCAACCGCGCGCCTTCCAACGCGCGCGCCCACGTGCGCCCTTCGATGAGCGACGGCAGCGAAACCAGCGTCATCAAGATGACGGTGACGGACATCGCCTTTGAAGCAGGCGACAACGCGCCGCCCCACATCAGGAAGCAGAAGACGCCGCCGAGCAGCACGATGAACTGCACCAGCGCGTAGCGGCCGAGCGACTTGCCCGGTTGCGGGTCGTACTTCTTCGCGATGTCGCGCGCCGTGTACGCGCCCATCCACTCAGGTCTCCAGGCGGGCGACGCGAAGAACACCTTGAACTTGTCCTTCCACGTCGGTGCCAACCTCGCGAGGCGGAACAGGTCGGCGTACGTCTCGACCTGCGCCCAGAGCGGGTTGTACGAGTTGATGGCGCGCGTGGTGCCGTACACGCACTTCTCGGTCTCGGGCTCCCACGTGCCGAAGATGACGTCGAAGAACGAGAACGTCGCCGCGTGGTTCTTGTCGAGGTACCGCGCGTTGATGGCGTGGTGCACGCGGTGCAACGCCGGCGTGTTGAAGATCTTCTCGAGCTTCCCGAGCGGGGGAATGAGCTCGGTGTGGATCCAGAACTGGTACAGCGTCGAGAGGCCGAGCACGACCGCGAAGTGGAAGATGGGCACGCCCAGTAGCGCGAGCGGCAAGTAGAACGGCAGCGTGGTGATCCACGTCGTCACCGACTGCCGCAGCGCGACCGCCAGGTTGTAGTCCTCGCTGTGGTGATGAACGACGTGCGCCGCCCAGAGAATGTTGACCTCGTGCGAGAGCCGGTGCCACCAGTAGTACGCGAACTCCACGCCGAGGATCGCCGCGACCCACGGCAGCCACGTCGTCGGCAGCGTGACGAGCTTGTGCGACTCGACCCACGTGTAGAGCGCCGTCAGCGTCGCCGTCGACACGAACAGGCTCATCAGCTGCTGCGCGATGCCGCAGCCCATGTCGGCCATCGCGTCGCCGGCGCGGTACACCTTCACGCCCTTCGCGCGCGCCACTGCGAGCTCGATGCCGATGCCCAGAAAGAAGAGCGGAATGGCCAACGCGATGAGGTTCGGACCCACGGTGCGCACCTTCTATATTGTGTGACCGATTGGTCGCAACAATCCTTCAGTCCGGCGGGAGCCAGACGGTCTGATTCAAGTCGATGACGCCCCACTCGAGCGACGGGTCGGCCTGCTTGAAGAGGTCGCGCGCGCGGTCGAGGTTGAGGCCGGGCATGAGCGCGAGGCCCTTGTCGACGGGCTGGAAGAAGTTGTCGAAGTGCGTGGGCGTCACGCGGCGCGGCTTCGTCTCGTCGAGCAGGCCTTTGACCTTGGTCTCGGTCTGCTTCTCGCCGGTGACCCCGACGATGAGCGTCTTGGCCTCGAGGCCCTGCAGCTCGCCCGGCGCCCAGGTGCTGGTCGGGTGGAACCACACCGACGTGCCGTTCGCTTCGAGCCGGTACGCGAAGGTGTCGTCGAGCGCGTACTGCCAGAACCACATGGTGCGCGGCTCCGGTCGGATGACGCCGCTCATCGGCTGCGAGACGACGATGTCTGTGTGGCGCGAGCTGCGCACGTCGATGGTGAAGCCGCCGACGGTGAAGCGGTCGCCTGACTTCACCACGCGGGTCTTCTCGGCCGGCACGCCGTACGAGCGCGCGAAGTTCACGGTGTTCTGCGAGCCGACCACCAGCGCGCCGGTGCGCCGGGCGATGAGGCCCACGTCGAGCACGTGATCGAAGTGCGAGTGGTTCACCAGAATCACGTCGGCCTTCGGGCACCACTTCTCGCCGAGCGCGGCGTCGGGCGCGATGGTGCCGGTGATGAGCTGTAGCGGGTCTGGCCGCGTGGGCGTCGGGTCGAGCAGCACGGTGGTGGTGCCGTCGTTCACCTCGAAGCCTGAGACGCCGAGCGAGCGCAGCGTGAGGCCGCCGTCCGCTGGCGACGTCCACGACCCAGGTGGTCGGTGCGCGGTGGGAATCTCCCACGCGCGGTGCGCCGTGTAGATGAACCACGCGAGGACGATGAGGACGGGCAGCGCGAGCGGCGCGGCGAGCAGCAGTTTCGTGCGTCGTGACACGCGCGCACTCTGACCTGCGTGCCTCAGCGGCGGAAGCGACATCGGCGCGCGAGAGAGACGTCAGGCTCGCCCGCCGGGCTTTCTGCAGCCCTCGAGGCCGCAGGAGTGGGCCAGGGCGTCGCCGACGCGACCGCGGGGGCCCGCGAAGTAGCGCCAGAGCGCGAACGACGCGGCCGCGCCCAGCGTGTGCCAGACGGCGTGACCCTGCAGCCAGCGGTGCGGCTCACACACCACGTGCGTTCGGTCGAGGTTCCAGATGACGAACGCGACGCCCTGCAGCGCGGCGGCGGCGACGAGCGGCGCGAGCTTCCAGTCACGCAGCTTCGCGCGGCGCAGCAGCACCTCGGTCGCGAGCACCGCGACGATGACGCCGCCAAACGCGTGACGGCGGAACGCGGGCACCAACACCAACAGCACGCCGAACACGAGGTTCAGCCCGAAGTACACGCCGACGAACCGCTTCGGCTTGCCGGGGCGCAGGTCGTCGAGGTTCACCGCGAGCGCCAGCACCACCACGAGGTACATCGACTGCACGTCGAGCGTCTGGCCGAGGAAGCTGAGGCTCGCGTGGTAGAACGCGCTCGTCGCGCCGACGAAGAACACGGCCAGCGCGAAGAGCCACCCCTCGAGCGTTGAGAGTCGCCCGGTCTGCCTCTTCAAGAGCGCCGGCAGCATCGCCAGCGCGGCCACGCAGAACGTCAGGCTCGACCAGGTGTTCGACGGTTGTCTGACTGCGCCGTCACGCACCGCTTCGCAGAAGCAGTCGTCGGGCATGCACGTCGCGAGCTGCCAGTCTTCCCACATGCGCGCGATTGAGCATCATTTCTTCTTCGCCACCACTGCGTCGCCGAAGCGCTCGGCGTTGGCGAGCCACGCGGCGGCGTTCTTCACGTAGCGGCCGGTGCCCGCGGTGTCCCAGTTCACGTAGAGCCGCGTGAAGCCGCCGTCGACGATGGCGCGCTTGCCGTCCTTATCGAAGAACGCAGCGACCACGTGCTTCTGCGAGCCGACGAGCAGCGGCGTCAGGGCGCCGGGCTTCAGCAGGTACGCGATGGTGTGGCCTTCGTAGAGCTGCTCGATGCCGGTCGTGAGCAAGTGGTCGGCGAGCAGCCCGGTGCCCGTCTTCGTCGTCTGGCGGCCGACGACCTGTTCGCCCTGGTCGTAGGGTGAGCTCGTCATCTCGACGTCGAAGATGGCGCGCGACAAGAAGTCTGCGTCTTGTGCGTACGGCGCGTTGTCGCCCCAGATGTAGAGGCCGTGGCCGTCGTCGAAGAACTTCTTGATGACCTTCGCGTGCGCGGCGTTGAGCTGTGGCGAACCGCCGGCGATGACCCAGAGCTGGTTCGCCCTGGCGAGCGCCTTCTCGAGCTCTTCGGGTGAAGGCGGGGTGTTGATGTAGCGGTAGACCGAGAAGCCCTTCTCGGCGAGCGCGGCCTTCGGCAACGCGAAGTCGAACGCGGGCTCCGTGTAGAGGTGCAGCACCACGATGGTCTGGCCGTCGAAGGCGCCGTCGATGGCGAGGTCGTGCTTGTTGCCCGCCGCGTTGCCGAACTGGTCTTTCGCCACCTCGCGTACGACCTGCACCTTCTTGATGGTGCCGTCTTTCTGGGGTTGGTCGACGGTGGTGACCTCGGCGGCGGGCGCGCTGCGGCCTGCAGAGAGGTTGTACTGGGCGAAGGCCGACGTCGCGGCGAGGCAGGCGATGAGCAGGGCGCGTTTGAGCATGGTGGCGGGCTGAAACGCGCGAGCCGCGCCGGCGATCTACTCAGTGCAGCGTTCGCGGAACCCGCGGGTCTTCCACGAAGTTCGGCGGCGGCAACGGCGGCGGCGGCCTGGTCGGCCACAAACCCAGCGTGAGCAGGAACGCGGCGGCGCCGAAGAGCAGGGCGGGCAGCACGGTCATTCCTTCGACGAGCCCTTGCCGCGGATGACGTCGATGAGCTGCTTGCGCACCTCCTGGTGAATCGCGCGGCGTTCACCGTCGAACAACGTGCGCACGCTGGTGGGGTTGCGGTTGTCCATCACGCCGATGTCGTCGTCGTTGCGCAGCGCGAGGGTGAGGTTCCCGAGCTCTTGCGCGAGCGTGAGGATCTCGCCCTCCTCGGGGACGACGAGCAGCGTGACGTGCGCGTAGCTCCGCTCGTTTTCAGGAATGAGGTTCACGTTGGTGTTGCCGGTGAGCTTGCCGGTGGCGAGCACGACGACGTTCTGCAGCAGCGTGAGCGCGACCTGCTCGTTCGACTGCGGGTCACGGAAGGTGCCAATGACGTCGATGTGGTCATTCGGTCTGACCCAGCCGCCGACGGACGACGTGGTCTTGGCGTCGATGGTGATGGCGCGCATGCGCGTGAGCACCTTGTTGTTGAGTCGCTCTGCGGCGCGCGACGTCTCGAACTGGCTCCACAGCAGCGGGTCGCCGGCCTGCAGCGACACCATCACCTTCTGGCCGACGACGTAGCTGGCCGAGTCGGGCTTCACGACGGAAGAGGTGACGAACTGCTCGGGAATGCTGCGTTGGCTGATCATCTCCATGGTGACGGTGGTGCCTTCCGAGAGGTCGACCGCCGACACGATGACGGGCACCAGGTTCCAGCCCTTGCGGACGTCCGCGCGCTGCTTCTGCATGCCGGACCAGCCGACGATGAACGCGAGGACAGCGAGTACGACACCCACGAGCAACGGCGTCTTTCCCTTGAGCATGTGGACAAGGAAACGCGGCGGAAAAGACCGTTAACCGCATCGGCTTCCGCACCGTGGTCATTAGACAACCAATTTGCGGAAACCCGTTTCGAGTCGAGGGCCCGGTGGCGCCGAGCAACGGCGAAACACCGTCGCGACCGCCCCCTTTTCAGGCCACCTACGGCGAGGTCTTCGGCGCCTGCGTGCCGCGAATGACCTGAATCGTGTTGAACCGCTTCATCTGCAGCAGCTTCGTGCGCTCGCCCGACAGCAGCGTGTTGATGGTGGCGCGACCGCGCTCCTCGAGGACGTCGAGGTCGTCTTCATTGCGCAAGGTGAACGTCAGGTTCCCCGATTCCTGCGCGAGCACGAGCAGCTCGGCCTCTTCGGGCAGCACCATCAACGACACGTTGCTGTACGCGCGCTGACTCTCGGGGATGAGGTTCACGTTGGTGGTCCCGGACACCTTCCCGGTGGCCAGCACGTTCACGTTCTGCAGCAGCGTCACAGCGACCTGCTCGTTGGTCGCGGGGTCCTTGAAGCTGCCGATGATGTCGACGTGGTCATTCGGTCTCAGCCAGCCACCGACGCCCGACGTGTTGCGCACGTCGACCGCCAGCGCACGCGCCCGCTTCATGATGCGGGAGGCCAGATGTTCCACGGCGCGCGCGGCGTCGAACTGGCTCCACTGCAGCGGGTCGCCCGCGGCGACGGCGAACTGCAGGCGCTGCCCCACGACGTAGCTCGCCGAATCAGGCTTCACGACCGACGAGGTGACGAACTGCTCGGGCACGCTGCGCTGCGCGAGCATCTCTGGCGTCACCACGGTGCCCTCCGTCATGTCGACCGACGCGACGATGACGGGCACGAGGTTCCAGCCCTGTCTCACGTTGGCCGCTTCGCGCTGCAGCGCCGAGAACGCGACGGCGGCGCCAACGAGCATCAACCCCGCGGCGAGCGCCAACGGCGTCAACCGCGCGTGCAGCCACGGCGCGCCGCGACGGTACGAGCTCGGCAACTTCACCGGCGCCAGCGGAGGCGAAGGGAGCGGCGCGCGCTGCACTGGCAACACGGGCGCGTCGCCGTCGTACGCGAGGCCGGACAACGAGCGCTCCAGCGCCTCGATGTCGGCGTCGTGGCCCGACTTGTCCCAGAGGTAGTCAGTCGTCATGCGAGACCTCCGCGGGCGTGAGGCCCAGCTTCTCGCGCAGCAACGCCATGCCGCGGTGCAGGTTGACGCGCACGCTGCCGGGCGTGAGGCCGGTGCGCTCTGAAATCTCGGGGCCGGTGAGGCCTTCAATCAGGCGCATCGCCAACGTCTCGGCGTACGCCTCGGGCAGCGCCTGCAGCGCGCGCACGATCTTCTTCGCGTCGGGCGCGGCCGAATGATCCATCGCTGCCACTGGCGCTTCATCATCGAGCGTCGACGACGGCTTCGCGTCGCGCACGTGCCGCGAGGCGCGGTTGCGCGCCAGCTGCGAGAGCCACGCCGGGAACGCCTGGTCGTCTTCCAGCGTGTGCAGCTTCTGGAACACCTGCAGAAAGACGTCTTGCACCAGGTCGGCGGCGTCGGCGGCGCCCACGCGCGTCAAGACGATGGCGTGCACCACGCGGCCAAAGTGGCGGTGCAGCGCGTTGAAGGCCTCATGGTCTCCGCGGCGCGCGGCCGCGACCCAGGTCACCCACATCGCGCGCACCGGCTCGGCGCGCACACGCGTCGGAGCCTCCAGCAGTACCGCCGCGAGCGCCATCGGCCCATTGAGAGGCCACATCTCGCCACAGCGTTAACCGTGAAGGCAGCAGCAGAAATTCTGCCCGCATCTGGGCTAGTTACGCGGCGCGAGGAGGGGGTTGCACACATGGAAGACTTCGAACCGACGGCGCAGGCGACGTCCCTGCGGGTGGTCTCGGGTGGGCCCGTGGTGGCCGACCCCAACATGCACCGCTTCGACGCGGCCATCGGCACGGTGCGCGCGGCCATCGAGCGCGGCGTGCCCGAGACGCACGAGCGCAAGACGGCCGAAGCAGCCTTGCGGCGCGCCCACGACGCGGCGCTGCGTCATCAGCTCTACGTCGCGTGGGAAGAGCTGCAGCGCGCCCAGCGCCTGGCGTTGACCTGGTACTCCGAGCCAGAGCTGCGGCTGGAGCTCGCGGCGCGCTGGGAAGAAGCGCAGCAGAAGCTCTCGAAGTGGCGGCTCGCCCACGCGCGGCACCTCGTCACCGGCCACCTCGTCGAAGCGCCCGAGGGCTTCGTGAAGGCGCCGCTGCTCGACGCCACGCAGCGCCTGAGCGAGATGTTGGACGCCAACAGCCAGAACCGTCACTTCCGCATCATGCTGGTGCGGCAGCAGCTGCAGTTCATCGGCGTGATGCTGGCGGTGACCGTCGGCGTGCTGCTGCTGCTGTCGTGGAAGTTGAGCGAGCACGTCTGGCTGCTGGGCGCGCTCTTCGGGGTGGCCGGCGCGCTCATGAGCATGGCGCTGATGCTGCGCGACCCACCGGCCGGCGCGATCCCCGAGATGCGCGCGTCGCATGAGATCAGCCTGCTGCGGCCGGTGCTCGGCGCGGCGTGCGGCTTGATGATGGCGTTCCTGCTGCAGTCGACGACCGGCACCGAGTCGCTCACCGCGCTCTTCGTCGGCGCCTGCTTCCTCTCGGGCTTCTCAGAGCGCTTCTTCCTCTCGCGGCTCGAGGCCGTGGTGGGCGAGACGCCAAAGAAGGAGTGACGCCGTGCGCCTGTTCGTCATCGCATGCAGCGGTCCAGGCGCGGCAGAGGCCATCGGCAACGCCGAGCTCATCGGCCTCGGCTGCGTGCTCGTGGCGCTCATCGCCGCGTGCGTCACCGCGTACCGCGCGAGGAAGCTCAAGCACCGGCAGCTCACCGTCGGCGCGCTGGTGGCGTTCCCGATGTTGGGCCTCTTTTTTCCCGTCATCGGCATGGCGCGCATGGGGGACTGCGGCGCGACATCGCGGCTCGTCTCGTTGGTGCTCGCCGCCGGCTACGTGGGCCTCGCTGCGTTGTCGCTGACGCTCAAGAAGCCCGTCGAGAAATGAATGTCAGTCGACGCGACGCCACGGCGTCCGCCGCGCATGTTTGCCTGACCTGTCGACGTCGCCAGCGGTTCAGCCCTCGCACCGGGCTGCCCGGCCGACTCGGCCCTACACGCCAACCTAACGGTCCTAAGGTAGTGGAACCCGGGTGACCGGGTGTCCGCGACGCCGCTGCGCTACTCTCTTTGAGAACAGCCCGGCGCTCCCGCTGCCACGTCGCTGTCCGCGACTGGTGAGAGAGGCCGTAAACACTCGTGGCCTGGTCACTCGGGCGGCCCGGTGGGTGGTCTGAACCGCTCCTTCAGTCGAGGAACGCGGGCGCGCTCACCAGCACGTCTTTCACCAACACGCCGCGGCGCTGCAGCTCGCGCAGCAACGCATCGACGCCCACCGCGTCGAGCGGCACGTGCACCAGCTTGCGGCCCTTCGCGGAGTACAGCGTCAGCGCGTCGGCCAGCATGCGCGACTCGGACCAGTTGTCGTTGCGGCACGCCCGCGCGCCGGCGACGTCGTCGAGCGACACGCGCTGCCCGTCGCTCAGCACGAGCGTCTCTGCTTCCAACGTCAGGGACATGACTTCGTCGCGGCGCGCGATGAGCCCTCGATGCAGCGCGAAGAAGTGCCACGGCAGCAGCACGAGGAACGGGAGCGCCGGCGCGATGAACGCCAGCGCTAAGAGGACCATCGAGACGACCCGGAGCCACGTCGGCGCGCCGTCCCACATAAGGCCCAGCAACGCGACCACGCCCAGCAGCAGGCCGACGGCCCAGTCCCTCATGCCCCTGAAATAACGGGCGGCCGGGCCCGCTGCCAGCGCGCGCGTCAGTGCAATCGCGGCGCGGCTTCGTGGTATGGCCCACGGCCGTGAAGAAGACGTCGCTCGCCCTTTTCGCGCTGTTGCCGGCGCTCGCGCATGCCGAGCTGGTCGACCGTGTCGCCGCTGTCGTCAACAACGACATCATCACGCTGTCTGAGGTCGAGGCCCGCGTGGGCCCCGAGTTCAACCGGCTGCGCGCCGAGCCCGACGCCACCAAGCGCGCCGCGATGCGCGATGAGATGGTGAAGAAGGGCGTCGACCTGCTCATCGGCGAGAAGCTGATGGAAGGCCAGGTCAAGGAGCTCAACATCGAGGTCGCCGACTCGGAGATCGAGCTCGGCATGGATGACGTGAAGCGCCAGAACAACATCTCGGGCGAGCAGTTCGAGCAGCTCCTCGCGCAAGAGGGCTACACGCTGCAGAGCTACAAGACCTTCATGCGCAAGCACCTCGCGCGCCTCAAGCTGGTGAACCTGAAGGTGCGCAGCAAGGTGAAGATCTCCGACGAAGACCTGAAGGCCGAGTACGCGCGCTGGTCGCACGACGAAGCCAGCGAGTTTGAAGTGCACGCTCGCCACATCCTCGTGCAGGTCGCTGCCAAGGCCACGCCGGAGCAGGTCGAGGCCGCGCGCGTGAAGGCCGCGGCGCTCATGGCCGAAGCGAAGCAGCCCGGCATGGACTTCGCCGAGCTGGCCAAGAAGAAGAGCGAAGGCCCGTCGGCGGCCGATGGCGGTGACCTCGGCTTCTTCAAGCGCGGCGTCATGATGGCCGACTTCGAGCGCGCGGCCTTTACCCTGCCCGCCGGCGGCATCTCGGAGCCCATCCGCACCAAGTTCGGCTGGCACGTGCTGAAGGTCGAAGAGAAGCGCGCGCTGGCGGCGCCTCCGCTGGAAGAAGTGAAGGACACGCTGCGCGAGCGCATGCTCCGCGGCCAGCTGGAGAAGTACACCGACCAGTACGTGCAGGAGCTCCGCGCGGCGGCGGTCATCGACGTGAAGATTTGATGCGTGGGCGCCACGGAATCAGCGGCGTCGCGCCACTCATGCCGACGCCGTGACCGCCACCGCCCGCGTGCCTGCTGAAATCGCACCTGATTCCGAGCGCTTCGGAGCGCTCTACGCGGCGCATTTCCGCGCCGTGTGGCGCATGTTGCAGCGCCTCGGCGTCGCGCCGGCCTTCGTCGACGACGCCGCACAAGAGGTCTTCGTGACCGCCTGGCGGCGCTGGAGCGACTTCGAGGGCCGGTCGACCGAGCGCACGTGGCTGTTGGGCATCGCGCTGCGCGTGGCGAGCGACGCGCGGCGCAAGCAGCGGCCGGTGGAAGAGGTGTCGTCGCGGCTGGTGTCAGACGCGCCGCAGCCCGACGCGGTGCGCGCGGCGAACGAGCAACGCGCGCGCGTCGACAGGCTGTTGCAGCAACTCGAAGACGAGCGCCGCGAGGTGCTGCTGCTGGTCGACGTCGAGGGGTACACGATTCCGGAGGTGGCCGAGGCGACGGGCGTGAATCTCAACACGCTGTACACGCGGCTGCGCACGGCGCGGCAGCAGTTCGAAGCGCTGGTGAAGCGCGAAGCAGAGGAGCTCTAGATGGACCCGCTCTCGCCAGAAGCTCAGCGCGCGTTGCAGTCCCTCGGCGACGTCGACCCCACGAGCGCTGACGAAGCCCGCGTGCGCGCGCAGCTCGAGAAGACGCTCGGCGTGGCGTTGCCGGTCGCGACGGCGGTGGGCGCGGTGGCTGTCGCGAAGTCGGCGTCGTCCGGCGTCGGCGCGCTGGCGTCGTTGAGCCTCGGGACGAAGGTCGCGCTGGTGTCTGTCGCGTTGGTCGCGGCGGGCAGCGCGGTCACGGTCGCGGTGCAGCGCACCTCGACGCCGGCCACTGTGGCGTTGCCGGCGCCGTCGGTGAAGCGTGCGCCCGTGCTGCCGTCGGTCGACGCCGAGCCGGAAGAGGAAGCGGTGGCGCCCGCGCTCGAGCTGATGTTGCGGGCTCCGCCACCCGACCCGGAGCCGCCGGCGCCTGCCCCGAAGCCCATGCCGCGCGTTGGTCCGAAGCCCGCACCTGCGCCGGTGGTGCCGACTGTCGAACCGGCGCCGCCCGAAGCGCCGCCCGCCGCGCCTGTCGAGGCGTTCACCGTCGATGACGAGCTCGCGCGCGACTTCCCTGGTTGCGAGTTGAAGGCCGAGCAGGCCGTCGCGGCGCGCGTGCGAGCGTTGGTGGCGGACGCCGACGCCGCGCGCGGGCTCGAGCTGTTGACGCGCTACCAGCGCCGCTGCGCGACCGGCTACTGGACGTACGACGCGTGGGTCGCCCGCTTCGATGCGCTGTGTGCGCTCAAGCGAACGCGCGAGGTGAGCGAGCTGTGGGCCTGGTTCCGCACCGACAATCAGCTCCAGATCGAGCGCATGCAGCGCGACGTGCCGAACTGTGAGCTGCTCACACGCGAGCGCTGAGTTCCCGAATTCGGGAGAGAGCCTCCCGAATTCAAGAGCGCAGTCCTTGTGGGTCCGAGTGTTACCCGGTCGCGAGTTGTCGGCCGGGAAAGGACCAGTTTCGTGAACCGCGTGTCGTTGGGAGTCGTCGTCTCGTTGTTGCTGTCAGCGTGTGGGTCGAGCGTGCCGCCGCCGCTCCCGGAGATGGGCAATCCATCAACGGGTGTGCACGTCGACGTCGACGCCGGTCACGATGCGGGGCTCGTCGTCGCTGAAGACGCCGGGGTCGACTCGGGCACGCCGTACGATGCGGGCTTTGAAGACGCGGGCGTCGAGGTCGGTGACGGCGGCGTCTGCAGCGCGACCTCGCCGCGTGGGACGGCGAACTTCATGGGCACGACGGTCGGGCGCTCCAGCACGTTCGAGCTCGCGAAGACGCCAGCGCGCGACGGCTGCAACGGCGCCGAGGCGCACCCCGGGCCCGACGCCGTGTACCGCTTCACCGTGCCGCCGCGGCAGGTGCTCTCGGTCAGCGTGCAGTCGTTGACTGGCGACGGCTCGACCGCGAGCCCGCTCTACGACCCGGTCGCGTACCTCGTCGAGCCACCGACGTGGAACTGCTTCATCCAGAACCAGACCTCCACGTGGGCTGAGTGTTCGGCGTGGAGCGCCGCTCCAGCGATGAACGCGGCCGCGCTGCGTGGCGCCGACGCGCTGCAGTGGACGAACCTCGACCCGCGCCCCGTCGAGGTGTTCCTCGTCATCGATTCGTTGCGCGCCGCGACGCCCGCTGCCCTCGATCTCGATCAAGACGGCACCCCCGAGTTCTGGGTGACGGGCGCGGGTGAGTTCTCGGTGACGGCGACGCTGGCGCCGATGCCGAGCGCGCCCGCGAACGACACGTGCATGGGCGCCATCCCGCTCGCGGCGGGCGTGACGACGGGCACGACGGTGAGCGCGAACTCGGACCTCACGTTCGATGTCAGCGCCGACGGCTGCCTGAGCGTCTCGGAGAGTCAGGACATCGGCGACGTCTTCTATACGGCCACCATCAACCCCGGGCAGCGCTTCATCGTGAGCGCGTCGTCGCCGGTGGCTGATCAGACCGTGGCCATCAACCTGTTCAACGACATCTGCGAGGAGGTGCGGGCGTGCAAGTACGGCGCGTCGCGGCCCGGAGACCCGGCGGTCGCCTTCTGGGACAACACCAGCAGCAGCCCGCTGACCATCTTCGTGCAGGTCTTCACGATGAACGGCCAGACGCCGGGCGCCGCGTTCACGCTCGACAGCCAGTTCGTCACCATTCCTTCAGGGCCGGCGAACGACACCTGCGCTGGCGCGGTGATGCTGACGCCGGGCGCTGCACCGACGGCAGGCACGACGGTCGGCGCCGTTGAAGACCTCACGTTCGCCAGCAACAACACCTGCTTCGACCTCACGCACCAGCAGGACGTCTTCTATTCCGTCGTGCTGCCGCCGCAGCAGCGCCTGGTGGTGACGGCGCAGACGCCGGACCCCATCGCGCAGCTCGACGTGAACACCTTCCTCGGCGCGTGCATGAACGTGGCGTCGTGCACCGTCGGCGCGACCACGGCCACGGCTCCGGCGCGCGCGATTCGTGACAACAAGACGGCCGCGGCCCAGACGGTCATGGTGCAGGTCGCGTCGAACACCACGGGTGCGGTGGGCACGGCGTTCACCGTCGGCGCGACGGTTGGGGCCATTCCGGCTCCGCCCGCGAACGACACGTGCAGCGCGGCCGTCGCGCTGACGCCGGGCGCTACCGCGCAGGGAACGTTCGTCGGCGCGGCGGCGCACTCGCCGCTCACGGCCAACGCGATGCAGTGCGCCGGCCGTCGCAGCCTCGCTGACGTGTTCTACGAGCTCACGGTGCCTGCAGGTGCGACCGCCACGGTGACGGTGACCCCGCCGCCGGGGCTCGACACCGCCATCAACATCATGGGCTCGGCGAACACGTGCTCCGGCGTGAACAGCTGCGTCGGTCGCGACGACCGCGGCTACTCCGGCGAGGTCGACGTCGCGACCTGGCGGAACACGGGCGGGAACGCGCGCACGGTGCTGGTTCAGGTGCTGGCCTACAACGGCGCGGAAGACACGTTCAGCATCAGCGCCGTCATCACGCCGTAGCGCCACGTTTCCCATTTCGTGGAGCGCTGGACCCGAAATCGGGAAGCGACCTTCGTCGTTGAGTGCGTTGGGGTCGCGACATGACGCGACTCCGACTCGCAGTGTTTGCAGCGCTGGCTCTCGCTGCATGTGACGGTGTCGTCAGCGTGATTGAAGACAGCGGCGTGTCGGACGCTGGCGTCGTCGATGCGGGTCTCGCCGATGCCGGAGCGGATGACGCGGGCCTTCTCGACGCAGGGCTCGACGACGCGGGTCTTCCTGACGCGGGTGCGCCAGACGCCGGGACCTCAGCGCCGCGCGTGGTGTGCGCGACGCCGGTGCAGGACGGCGTCGACACCTCGGCGTGGCCGGAGACCTTCGTCGGCACCGTTGCGCAAGGCTGCGCCGACGACGCCGATGCGGGCACGGCGACGCGTCCGTTGTGCAACCCGCACCTCGCGATGGACCGCATCACCTCGGCGGGTCACGTGGTGACCTTCCTCGACGGCGTGTATCGCCTCGCCGAGTTCCCGCTGTCGAACGGCGATCGCGGCAAGCTGGGCATTCCCAACGTGAACGCGACAGCGTCGGACTTCGTCGTGTTGCGCGCGGCTTCGGGTGCAAAGCCCGTGTTCCTCGGGAGCGTCCGCGTGAGCGACGGGTGGACGCTGCACTCGACGAGTCCACGCGTGTGGCGGCGGTCGGTCTCGACGCTGACGCGCGACGTGACGGCGCTGTACCAGGTGGTCGATGGCGCCAGCGCGCAGTTCACGCGGGCGCGCCGCTTTCGCCACGTCATGGAGTTCCGTTCGGGCATCCGCTCGCACGTCGCGGTGTCGTCGTTGGCTGACGGCGCTCCGGGCACGCTCGAGGCGAGCATGACCGAGCTCGGCACGACGCGTGACTTCACCTGGACCAAGGCCGACGCGAGCGGCGCTGGGTGTGCCGGGGACAACACCGGCTGCTTCATCTACCTGCGCGCCGATGACGCGACGTTCGACCCGTCGGCCGTCGAGTTCGAGCTGCCGCAGTGGCCGGCCATCGGCGGCACGGGCTCGTACGCGGTCATCGACGGGCTGCACACGCGCTTCACGCAGTGCGCGTACCAGAACTGCTCGCTGCAGTTCGAAGGCGTGCGCAACGCCCTCATCCAGAACAGCAGCTTCGGCCACGTGTCGAACTCCGACGACAACTCGTACGCGCTGGGGTTGTGGTTCAGCAACGGCAGCGTCGTGCGGCGCAACGTCGCGTTCGATTCTGCGTACTGGGGCGGCGTTCCCAACAGCAAGGGCATCACCTTGATGGTGAGCGGCGACGTGGCGCCCAACTGGCTCTGCGAGAACGAGATCTTCAACATCCCCGGGCTGTCGGGCGTGGGCAGCAAGGGCGGCGTGTCGAACCTCTACGTCGTGGGGAACTGGATTCACGACTGCTACGTGGGAATCGAGTCGACGCACGAGCGTGAGCAGGGCGGAACGCTGTACGCCGGCGGCAACTGGGTCGTCGCGCAGAACGTGTTCGAGCGGAACGGCGTCGGCGTGTTGCTGACGCGCAACGGGCGTACCGGTGCGCAGCCCGGCGACGTCATCGTCAACAACCTGTTCCTCGGCAACACGTCGGGCGTGCAGCTGACGAGCACCACGCCTCCTGACAGCCGCGTGAACGACAACATCTTCGTGCGCGCGGCGAACGGGCCGACCTGCACGGCGTCGAGCCAATGCGACGGGGCCATCTACTTCGCCAACAACGCGGGTGAGGTGCGCGACTTCGAGTACCAGTTCAACGCGCCGCTCTCGTTCCGTACGTCGCACAACGTCTTCTTCGGCTACGCGTTCCCGCACGGCGCGACGCGCAACTGGACCGCGAACTACGTGAACCGCTCGCTCACGCAGTTCCAGACCGACTTCGCGGCGTTCGGCGCGGAGGTGGGCTCGCTGGAAGCCGACCCGATGCTCGACGCGCAGCACCGGCCGCTGCCGGGCTCACCCGTGCTTGGCGCGGGCATCGACGGCGGCAACATCGGCGTGTGGCCCTGAATCACCGCGCAGGCGGGCAGGGCGAGCCGAGGCCCGCCAATGCCGTGCAGCGCGCGAGCCCCGAGTCGTGGAGCTGCGGCCCGCTCGCTGACCACATCAGCTGCACGCCTTCTTGTCGCAGCGCCTGCAGCGCGCGCGGCAGATCAGCCGGCGCGATGGCGCCCCACGCGTCGACGCGAAACCGCTGGGCCATCGGGTCTGCGCCGCCGCGACCGATGACGATGGCGGCGTCGGGCTCGCACGCCACGGTGCGCCGCCAGTTGGGCGTCTCGCTCGGCTCGCTCGACGGCTCGCCGCGCTCTTTACCGACCAGCTTCGGCGGCTGAATCATCGCGAGGCGAATCGCCGAATACAGCACGTCGCTCCACACCGGCACTGTCGCCCACAGCAGGTTGCAGTCGAGCTCGCCTTCAGCGCACTTCACGCCGACGACCGCGGTGCTGATGCCGCCTGCGACGGAGCCCAGAATCACCGGCAACCAGTGCGCCTGGTAGAAGCCGCCGCGCCGCTCGTATTCCTTCTTCACCGTCCACACGCGGTCGACGCCGCGCTCGATGTCTTCACAGGCGAGCCACAGCTGGCCTGACTCCGCGCGCACCTGATGCTCGAACTTCGTCTCGGCGTACTCGGTGCGGCGCGTCTGTTTCTCGCTGACGGTGTAGCGGTCTCCGCTGAGCAGGTACGCGCCGTCGATGACGAGGCCGCAGCCCGAGAGCGCCGCACACAGCACCACGCCGAGCGCGCGCGTCATCGGCGCACCTTCACTTCCCAGTGGCCACCGATGACGAGGTCCTGGCCCAGCTTCTCTTCGACCCACACGTAGCCTTCGCCCGGCGGCACTTCCCAGTGACCGTCGACCCACACATGCACGCGCGTGGTCACGTTCCATCGCCAGAAGCCCGCGAGCCAGACGGCGTCAGGGTGCGGCTGCGGAGGGATCGCTTCGACGCGCGGCGGGGGCGGCTTCTCAGTGCCGGCGAAGAAGCCGACAGACCAGGTCCACCGGCCGCTGATCAGCAACCACGCGCCAGGAATCCACTGCGCGCCATCCCACGGCGGAGGCGGGCGCACTTCCGTTCGCGGCTGCGGCCGGCCCCACGAGCCCGGGCTCCAGCGGAACGTGCCGCCGACGGAAATCCAGTGGCCTTCGTTCCACGGTGAAGTGGGGTCGGGTTGATCAACGCGCGGCTCGTCGAGCGGCGGTGGCGCGAGCCAGTGGCCGGGCACCCAGTTCCAATCGGCGTTCGCCTGCACCCACACCCAGTGGCCTTGCTGCCACCGACAGCCCGCGATGGGCGGCGCGCCGGGGTGCTCGTTGATCAACGCTGGCGTCGTTGCGGGGCGGCCCCAATAGCCGGGCACCCACACCCACTCGCCGCCGCGCTCACTCCACGACCAGTAGCCGTCTCGCCAGCGCGCGCCCGCATCACGCGCCGGGCGCGGGTTCTCTTTCTTCGGCGGCGGCTGCGGTGGACGCGGCTTCGGCGTCACCTTCACCACGGCCTTCGCTTCCACCTCGATGGCCTTCGCGACCGGCTTCTCGGGCGGAATCAGCTCGATGA
This sequence comes from uncultured Archangium sp., assembly GCA_964459885.1. Classification (GTDB taxonomy): domain Bacteria; phylum Myxococcota; class Myxococcia; order Myxococcales; family Myxococcaceae; genus Archangium_A. The sequence continues at coordinate 65,393 of CAYWON010000005.1, read as the reverse complement.
CCTCGACGGTCAGTGACGCACCAGCGATCTCCTGCGGAACCTCAGCCCAGATGGCGACCGTGTTCGTGTCGTCGAACGCGTTGAGGTACTTCGCCGTGTACGTGCGCGCGCTGCCACAGCGCTCGAGTCGTTCGGCTTCGAACTCGAGCTGTCCCGCCCAGGTCTCCGACACCGTGCGTTCCCAGTGGCCGACGGTCGGCGCGGGAATGACGAGCTGTGCGTCGACGCTCGCGCTGGCTTCGGCGTTCGTCGGCACCGGCTGTGGCGCGGGCATCGGCGGCCCCGCCCACTCGTTCGCGTCGTTCACCGGCGCGGGCGTGGGCGCTGGGGTCGGCTGCTGTTGCGGCTGGCTGCGTGACGGCGGCGGTGGCGGCCCGACCTGCGAGCTCAGCTCGGCGCGGACGCCGGCGCGCGCGCGCAGCAGCTCCTGCCAACGCGTGTCCTTCACGCCGAGTGGTTGCTGTTCTCCATCGGGGAACGCCAGCGTGAACAACGGGTCGCAGGCGGCGACGACCTTCACCAGCACCTCGAAGTCGTGGCGCGCGTGATCCACGTGTCGTGGCACCTTCACTTCGACAGGCCCGACGAAGCGGCCGTCGTTCAGCGGCACCGTCGTCTTGATCAACGTCACGCGCTGCACCGGCGCACAGCCGACGAGCCCCAGACCCAGCGCCAGCGCCGCTCGCGTTCGCATCGACATCACGCGCTGGCTACCACGCATGAGAGGTGCGGAAATTCAGGAACGTGGCGCCGTCGCGGCCACATTTCGCTGCACATGGTTTCGGGCTGCGGTGTCTTGGCGGGCATGACTGCTCTGCTGCTCGCGTTCGCGTTGACCGCCGTGCCCGAAGGTGAAGACCTGCCGTTGCCCGCGCCGATGACGGGCATGGCGTCGTCGCGGCTCGCGCTGCCAGTGTCCATCGCGTTCGATCTCACGAGCATCACCGACGACGTCACGCCGCTGGTGAAAGACGACGGCACCCGCCGCGCTGGCGGCACGCGTGACGTCGTGTGGTCGCTGGCCCGCTACGCGCCGGCGGTGGCGCGCCGTCACTTCGAAGAGGCGAGCTGGAACGACGGCACCAACTCGCGCACCGTCACCATCAAGAGCGTCGCGGTGCTGTGGCGTCAGGGCCCTTCGTACGAGGTGAAGGTCGAGCTCGAGCGCCGTGACGGCGAGAAGCGACTCGGCGTGGCGACGGGCACTGGTTTCGGTACCGCGCCTCGCAACAACGCGCAGCGCATGGGCGCCGCGTACGCCAACGCCTTCGGCGCGCGCCCCAAGAACGGGCTGACCGAAGCGAACCCCACCACCGACGCCGAGACCATTCGCGCCGCGACGCTGCAGGCGTTCGACTCGGCGCTGCTGCAGCTCTCGGCGGTGTGGGGCGGCGAGCAGCTGATGGAGAAGGCGCGGCAGGACGCCGAGGCCGCGATGAAGCGCGCGCAGGAGGCCCAGAAGCCCGCAGCGAAGAAGAAGAAGTGACGTAGCCTCGCGGGCATGACGCTCCCGCGCATCGGCATCTCTCTCGGAGACCCTTCGGGCATCGGCGTCGAGGTGACGTTGAAGGCCCTCGCGCACCCGAAGGTGAAGCGCGCGTTGACGCCGGTGCTGTTCGGCGACGCGTCGGTGAAGGCCGGGCGCCATGAGCTGCGCGTCGTCAGCCAGCTCGCCGCGAAGGACCGTCGCCCGGGCAAGCCGACGAAGCTCGGCGGTCTGGTGCAGCTCGCCTACGTGAACTCGGCCATCGGCGTGGCGATGCTCGGCGGCGTCGACGCGCTCTGCACCGCGCCCGTGTCGAAGGAAGCCATCACCAAAGCGGGCGTGCCGTTCTCGGGTCACACGGAGTTGTTGGCCGATGCCTTCGGCGTCGAGGTCATGATGCTGATGAAGGGCCCGCGCTTGTCGGTGGCGCTGGCGACCAACCACCTGCCGCTTCGCCAGGTCGCCGACGCGCTCTCCACGCCGAAGCTGGTGAAGCAGCTCAAGCTGCTCAGCGACGGACTCCACCAACTGTTGCGCCGCAAGCCGCGCATCGCCGTGTGTGGAGTGAACCCGCACGCCGGGGATGGCGGGGTGCTGGGTGATGAAGAGCAGCGCGTCATCGCGCCGGCCATCGCGCAGGCGAAGAAGGCCGGCTTCAACGTCGAAGGGCCGTTCGCCGCCGATGGGCTCTTCGCCACCGCGCGGAATTTCAAGTTCGACGTCGCGCTCGCGATGTTCCACGACCAGGGGCTGGTGGCGACCAAGACGCTCGACTTCGAGCGCACCGTCAACGTCACGTTGGGGTTGCCGGTGCCGCGCACGTCGCCCGATCACGGCGTCGCGTACGACATCGCTGGCAAGGGCGTGGCCGACGAGACGCCGATGGTCTCGGCGCTGCTGGAAGCCGCAGCGTTTGTTCACACTTCTTCACGGCCTCGCGTGGCGGCGCATCGCTAACTCTGCGCGCATGACGCGAAAGCTCGGAAGCAAGACGACGGCAGAAGAGGCGCTGCAAGGGCAGTCACTCGTTGGCAAGACGGCCATCGTCACCGGCGCGACGTCGGGCATCGGCACCGAGACCGCGCGGGTGCTGGCCTTGGCTGGCGCCGACGTGGTGCTGGCGGTGCGCAACGTGAAGGCTGGCGAGGCGCTGGCGCAGACCCTTCGCGCGTCGCTGCCTTCGACCGCGGGAAAGCTCGAGGCCCAGGAGCTCGAGCTCGGCGACCTTCAGTCGGTGAAGCGCTTCACCGACGCGTGGCTCGCGAGCGGACGAGCCCTGCACCTGCTGGTGAACAACGCCGGCATCATGGCGACGCCGAAAGGTGAGACCTCGCAGGGCTTCGAGCTGCAGCTGGGCACCAACCACCTCGGTCACTTCGCGCTGACGACGGCGCTGCTGCCAGTGCTTGGGAAGTCCGCGCCTGCGCGCGTCGTCAACGTGTCGAGCGACCTGCACAAGCAGGGCGTTGGCGCGCGGTTGCTCAAGAAGCTCGAGAAGCAGTCGACCGAGTACACGCCCTTCGGCGCGTACGGCGACTCGAAGCTGGCCAACGTGCTCTTCACGCGCGCGCTCAGCAAGCGGCTGCCTTCGGGCGTCGAGGCGTTCTCGCTGCACCCGGGCGTCATCAACACCAACCTCACGCGCAGCATGGGCGTGCTGGGCAGCATCTACCGCGCCGTCGGCGGGCTCTTCCTCAAGTCGATTCCCCAGGGCGCGGCGACGAGCGTGTTCTCGGCCGTGGCGACGGAGCTCCAGGGCCAGTCGGGCGCGTACCTCTCCAACTGCGCGGTCGTGGCGCCGAGCCGCGAAGGGCAAGACGCCGAGCTGGCCGAGAAGGTCTGGGCCTTGAGCGAGCAGGCGATTCGCGCGTAGCTCCTGCGCATGCGTGTCTTCGTCACGGGTGGCTCCGGCTTCGTCGGCGGCCACGTCATCGAGCACCTCGTCGCGGCGCACCACGAGGTGTATGCGCTCGTGCGCTCCGAGAAATCAGCCGCGGTGGTGAAGGGCTTCGGCGCGGTGGCGGTGCACGGCGACCTCCAAACTGTCGACGCGACGATGCTGCGTGACTGCGACGCCGTCATTCACGCCGCGGCCTTCGTGGAAGAGTGGGGCACGCGCGCGCAGTTTGAAGAAGGCAACGTGCACGGCACGCAGCGGGTGCTCGACGCGGCCCGCGAAGCCGGCGTGCAGCGCTTCATCTTCGTCGGCACGGAGGCCGCGCTGTTCAACGGCGGCGACCTCAACGACGTCGACGAGACGACGCCGTATGCAGACCCGCAGCGCTTCCTCTATTCCGAGACGAAGGCCGAGGCCGAGCGCCGCGTGCTGGCGGCAAACGCTGACGGCTTCACGACGCTCTCGGTGCGCCCGCGGTTGGTGTGGGGGCCGCGCGACAGCTCGGTGTTACCGGTCGTGTTGCGCATGGCGAAGTCGGGGCAGTGGCGGTGGCTCGATGGCGGCGCGCAGCGCACGTCGACCACGCACGTGCACAACCTCGCGCACGCGTTGTTGTTGTCGCTGACGCACGGGCGGGGCGGCGAGGCCTACTTCGTCGCCGATGACGGCACGCGCACCATGCGCGAGTTCCTCACGGCGCAGTGCGCGGCGCACGGCGTGACGCTGCCCGACGCGAGTGTCGGCAGCTGGGTGGCGCGGCCGTTGGCGATGCTCGTCGAGGCCACGTGGTTGGTGCTGTCGCTCAAGGGCGCGCCGCCGATGACCCGCTTCGCCATCTTCATGATGTCTTCATCGGTCACTGTGAAGACCGACAAGGCGCGCCGCGAGCTCGGCTATGCGCCCGTCATTACGGTCGAAAGTGGCCTGCACGCCCTTCGCGCGGGCTGAGGGCTTGCGATCAACCGCCTCCTTCCGCATTACTGCGCGCGTCCGTCACTCCAAGGAGCCGTTCCCATGAAGCGCATCATCATGTCTGTCGCCATCGCCACCTCGCTCATCGTTCCTTCTGCCGCGCTGGCCTGCGAAGGCGACGCGCACCAGGCGAAGGTCGCGGCGCCCACCAGGGTCACCGTTGGCGAGCTGGCCGAGCTGCAGAAGTCGAAGAAGGTCACGCCCATCGACGCCAACAACCAGGGCACGCGCGAGAAGTACGGCATCATTCCCGGCGCGGTGCTGCTGACGTCGAGCTCGGCGTTCGAAGCGAAGGAGCTGCCGGCGGACAAGGCCTCGAAGCTCGTCTTCTACTGCGCGAACGATCGCTGCACGGCGTCGGAAGCCGCGGCCAAGCGCGCCATCGAGAACGGCTACACCAACGTGGCGGTGCTGCCGGACGGCATCCAGGGTTGGAAGAAGGCCGGTCAGCCGCTCGCCAAGCCGCAGAGCTGAAGCCAAAGCACAAGTGCTGCCAACGCGGAGGACGGTGACGTAGACGTCGCCGTCCTCTTTGTATGTCTGCGCCCTCGTGGAGCCAGCTGGAGCGTCGCGCGTGGCTGCTGCCCAGCGTCGCGGCGTTGCTCGCGGTCGCGGTGCGCGCGCTGCCCGGGCGCTTCCCCGCGGACTACGACGAAGGCGTGTACGTGAGCGCGGCGATGGCGTTCGTGCGCGGCGCGTGGCCGTACCGCGACTTCGTGTTTCTGCACCCGCCGGGCGTGCTGTTGTGGCTCGCCCCGTGGACGTGGCTCCAGCCTGACGCGCTCTTTCTCTTCGCGCGCGGCGCCAGCATCGCGGCCGGCGGCGCGTCGGTGTGGTGGCTCGCGCGCGCGGTCGGCGGCGTGCCGGGGGTCGTCGCCGGGTTGGTGTGGGCGTTCTGGTGGGAAGCGCTGTGCGCGGACCGCGGGGTGTTTCTGGAGCCGCTGATGATCTCCGCGGGGATGACAGCGCTGGCGTTGGCGATGCTGCGCGACACGCCGCGCGCGTGGCTGGGCGTCGGCGCGCTGCTGGCGCTCTCGTGCTGCTTCAAACTCTGGGGCGCGTTGTGGTGCTTGCCTGTGCTCGCGGCCACACCTCGGCGCGCGCTCGCGCGGGTCGCGGTGGGCTTCGTCGTGGCGCTGCTCGTCGTGTTGACGCCTTTCCTTGTCATGGGCGGTGGCGACGTCTTCGAGCAGCTGGTGCGAGTGCACGCGCTGCGCGCGCCCGATGGAGACCTGCTTCGCTCGGTGCGCCTCCACGAGATGTTCGTCAGCCACTCGCTGGGCGGCACGGTCGCCGTCGCGCTGGCGGTGCCCTTCGTGTTCTTCAGCAAGCACCGCCGCGTCGGGCTCGCGGCGTTGGCGTCGGCGGCACCGCGTTGGTCTGCTTCCTTGCCGTGGTGCTCGCGGTGGGCCTCGATGGCGTCGCCCAGCGGATGCCGAAGCGGGTCGCGGTGACGCCCGTGCTGCTCGTCGCGCTGTGGTGGCGTCGCGACTTCGGCGCGCCTCCATCTCGGGTCGACGAGCTCAAGGTCGCGGCTGCGCTCCAGCAGGTCCCCGGCGGGGTCTGCGCGTTCGAGAACTTCGAGCTGTTGGTGGCCAACCGGCGGCCTTCGTCGGTGCTGCTCATCGACAGCTACGGGCAGCAGCTGCGAGACGCGGCGGCTGACGGAGCGCGCTTTGCGTCGACGGCCGAGGCGTTCGCGTCGGAAGCCTCGCAGCGCACGTTGAGGACCCAGCTGCAGCGCTGTGCCTGGCTTCGCACCGGTTGGCGCGGCGAGTGGCAGATGAACGGCGCGACGAAGGCGCAGGTGGCGCGGGACTTCGAGCCGGTCGGTGAAGGGCTGTACCGCCGGCGCGCTTCAGCCGAGCGTGGCGACGAGCAGCTTTGACGAGAAGACCTTCAGCAGCGTCCAGCTGGCGCCCTCGACGCCTTCAACCAGCAGCGTGACGCCGATGAACGCGAGCGCCGCGAGCACGAGGCCAGCCGGCGACCACTTGAGCAGTGAGATGAGGTCGCCGCGCGTCCACGGCGCGCGGTCTTCGATGCCGCGCAGCGACTGCAGGCGGAACATGACGTAGCCGAACGGCACCAACGCGCACATCCACGCGATGAAGTTCACCAGCGGCACGCCGTGGAACCAGCCCGGCAGCGATTCGTGCCACACCCAGCAGCCGATGCCGGTGGCGATGGGGTCGATCTGCAGATCGAGGAACGTGGCGAACGTGCCCACCGCGAGCCCCGAGAGCGCGGCCGAGCGGCGCAGCCACGGCAGCCGCAGCCGGAGCTCCCACGTCACGAACGTCGCCATCGTCAGCACCACCGACCAGCCGACCATCGTCGCGAAGGGCGCCACGAAGGGCTTCACCATCGTGTCGGTGAGGTTCGTCTCGTGGAAGAAGCCGAGCACGATGCCGCCGTTCTCGAGCACCATGCCGTAGAGGAACGCGACGCCGAAGAAGAGCAGCAGGTGCGACCTGTGGTGCCACCACAGGTTGAACATCAAGAGCGCCGCCCAGATGAAGTTGGACCACTCGTACACGCGCAGCAGCGTCGGCAGCGCGATGGGTGAGGGCGTGTGGAAGAAGTACGTGAACGTCGGCAAGACGGTGGCGAGCGAGACGCTCACGAGCAACACGCGGCGGCTCGCGTCTCCGTGGATGAAGCGCACCACCTGGTAGATGACGAAGACCGACAGCGGGAAGATCGCCGTGTACGCGAGCTCGGTCTTCGGCGGGTCGAAGTTGGTCAGCTCGGTGTTCAGCAGCAGCTGCGCGTAGATGAAGAACATCCACGCCGGCAGGTGCCTCCACAGCTCGTGTCGCGCGGCCGCCAGCATGACGACGCACGAGACACGCTGCGCCCGGCGTGAGTCAAGGCGACGTCGTCAACGCAGCACGTCAGCGACCTTCAGCGTCACGCGCGGCGCACGCACGCTGGTGACGGTCTTGGTCTTGCCGTGGCGAGACACCGACGTGTAGCGACCCTGCTTCGGCGCGGTGTGCACGACGAGCTGGTCTCTCTTCAGGTCGATGACCCAGTACTCAGGAATGCCGGCGGCGGCGTACAGGTGGGCCTTGGGACCGAGATCGATTGAGCGCGTCGCGTCGGACACCTCAATCACCAGGCTCGTGTCGGCGACCGTGTAGTCCTCGTGGCGATCGTCGGGCCGGCGGATGACGGCGAGGTCGGGTTCAGGCACCGAGTCTGGTGAGAGACGAAGCGGCAGCTGCGCGACCACCATGAACGGCCGTCGCAGCTGCTCTCGCAGCAGCTCCGTCACGTCGAGCAACGTCAGCTTGTGCGGCGTGCCCATCGCGTTCCTGCGAACGATGACCCCCTCAATCAACTCCACCCGCGTACCCGAGAACGCGCCGCCTTCCGCCAGCCGCTCGTAGTCATCGGCGGTGAAGCGGAAGAGCGTGTACGGCGCGTCGACCCGAACGTTCAGCATGCGCGAAGACTCGCCACCGCTCACACCGCGCGCAAGGTGATCTCCGTCACCTCACCGCGCGGCCCGATGCGGAACGGAGGGCCCCAGTAGCCGGTGCCGTTGCTCGTGTACGTCGGCACGCCTTCGATGACCTCGAAGCCGCCGATGACGGGCTGCTGCAGCTTCACGAAGAACATGAACGGGAAGATCTGCCCGCCGTGCGTGTGGCCGCTGAGCATCAGCGACACCTTCGCGTCCTTCGCGCGCTTCGCGAAGCGGGGTTGGTGAGAGAGCAGCACGCGCGGCACGCCGACCGGCGCGTTGGCGAATGTGGCTTCCACGTTGGGCTCGTGCGCTTCCGAGAAACGGCCACCTTCGACGTCGGTGACGCCGCCGATGACGAGCTTCCCGCCACCGACCACGCGGTGCTCGTTGTGCAAGACGTCGAAGCCCAGGCGCCGGCCCTCGGCCTCCCACGCGGAGCCGCCGTGGTAGTACTCGTGGTTTCCCGTCACGTAGAACACGCCGTGCTTGCCGCGCAGCCCACCGAGCGGCGCGACCTCGTCACGCAGCTTCACCACCGAGCCGTCGATCATGTCGCCGGTGATGACCACCGCGTCGGGTGACAGCGCGTTGACCTGCTCCGTCACCAGCTGCGCGAAGCGCCGGTCCAACGTCTCGCCGATGTGCACGTCGCTGAGCTGCGCGATGCGGAAGCCATCGAGCGACGGGTCGAGGCCGGGCACGTCGACGGTGACGCGCTTCGTTTCAGGTCGCCGCGAGACCCAGAAGCCCCACGCGAGCGCGGGCACCACCAGCGCCACGACGCCCAGCGCGCGCCACGTGGGCCACGCAGGGTCGAGCGTCGTCACGTGGCTCAAGCCCCAGAACGCGAGGTCGCTGACGCCGACGCTCACCACCAGCAGGCCGAACGCGCCCATCCACACGAAGCCGAACCACTGCGCCACCTTCGCCAGCGACCGCGGCAACAACCGCCCGCCGATGAAGCCCGCGAACAGCGCCGCGAAGAAGGTCCACAACAGCGCCCACGCCGCGCTCGCGAACGGCTGCGGCACCAGCGCGTCGCTGATCAACCGCGCGCCCAGGTACCAGTGCAGCCCCACCACCAGCGTCATGGCGACGCTCAGCAGCAGAAAGCCACGCACGAACAGCAGCACCGGTACATCTCGAAGCCCCGCGTCTCTCGTCTCACTCATGACCGGGCGCAACGTAATGATGCGCAACACCTCCTGCCGACTCCCCAACACTTCTTTGGATTGGAGTCGCACGTTCTGGAGCACGCAGAGTCCAGACCTACAGTGTGCTCCCTGTCAAAAACTCTGCACGTAACCCCATGAAGCAACTGAGGAAATCGTCGGCCGAGAATGTCTGCAGGAGTTCGTTGCAGCCCCAACCACGGAGTCGACCATGCCCATCAGCGCCGCTCGTAACGTCAACGCTCGCATCCAGACCACGGGTGCTTCGCCCACGCTGCGCCAGGGCTCGTCGGGCGCGTCGGTGACGGAGCTCCAGTCGCTGCTGCAGCGCGCGGGTTTTTCTCCCGGCAGCGTCGACGGTGACTTCGGCCCCAAGACGCTGGCGGCGGTGAAGCGCTTCCAGGTCTCGAAGGGCCTCGCGATGGACGGCGTGGTGGGCCCCAAGACGTGGGCCGCGCTGCGTGGCTCGGCGACGACGACGCCGCCGGCGACTTCGGCCGCGACGCCCACGTTGCGCAACGGTGACTTCGGCGCCGACGTGCAGAAGGCGCAGGAGCTGCTCAAGAAGCACGGCTATTCACCCGGCACCATCGACGGCCAGTTCGGCCCGAAGACGCGCTCGGCGGTCGTGCAGTTTCAGCGCGCGAAGGGCCTCGAGGCCGACGGCGTCATCGGCGCCGCGACGTGGCGCGCGCTGAACGGCACGGTGTCGTCGACGCCGGTGACGCCCACCAACCCCGGCACCGACTCGCAGTTCCGTCAGCGCCTGCTCGACGTCGCGCGCGGCGAGCTCGGCAAGGTCGAGACCGGCAGCAACCGCGGTGAGATCCTCAAGTACCCGAACGCGTTCGGTCGTGGCTCCGAGGCGTGGTGCGCGGACTTCACCAGCTGGGTGTCGAAGCAGTCGGGCGGCAAGATGAACAATCCGTGGACGCCCGGCGTGGTGGCCGAGCTGAAGCGCAGCGGCGATTGGAAGGGCAAGTCGAACCCGCAGCCCGGCGACCTGGTGCTCTTCGACTGGGACGGCGACGGCGGCGCGGACCACATCGGCCTCGTCGAGAAGGTGAACGCCGACGGCAGCATCGGCACCATCGAAGGCAACACCGAGAACCCGCAGACGGGCGTCGAGGGTGTGTGGCGCCGCACGCGCACGATGGGCACCATCCTTGGTTTCGGCAATCCGTACTGATGAGCTGAGGCGGTGACCGACGCCCTCGAGCTGCGACGCCGCCTGGAAGGTGCGTGGGAGACGCTCGAGGCTGCGACCGTCGCGTTCGAGACGGCAGCGAAGTCATTGGCGCGCGAACAGCCAGAAGGCGTCGCGCACGCGATGGCGCTGCGTGACTCCGAAGCCGTGCAGCGCGCGAGAGACGCCGTGCTCCGCTACGCCGACGGTGAGCCAGTGCTGGAGGCGCTCGTGCTGCGCTACCGCACGTCGCGCGCCGAGCTGCTGGAGCGCCTGCACGCCCGCACGGCTGAGCTGGGCATCGACGAGCCGAGCTACGTGGCATTGGCTGCAGCGCTGGAGCGCGAGCCGGTGCTCTACGCGGGTCGCGCCGTCGCGTGGTTTCCGCTGGCGGCGTTCACCGTCGTCGCGGCCGTGCTGGTGGGCGTCAGCTTCGGGCAGAAGGGTGCCGTGCTCGCGTTGCTGGTGGCGGGCGGGCTGGTGGCCGCGAGCCTGTTGTCGTCGCTCAAGCTGCGCGTCAACGCGCGCGCGTTCTCCATCGGCGCGCAGGTCTTCAAGATCTCCGAGGTCACCGGTGTGCAGGTGAAGCGCGTCGAGCGGCGCACCTCGCGCGGCGGCCGCACGTTCGAGTTCGACGTCGTCATCGAGCACGCGACGCACGTGGACACCGTGCGGTTGCCGATGGTGCCTGACGGGTTCACCGCCGCGCTGGTGCGCCTCGGCGTTCCCGTCTCACACGGCTGAGCTTCAGCGCTGGAACACGAGGAAGAACTGCTCGGGCAGGAACGTGTGCTCGCTGGCGAGCTTGTAGCCAGCCGACGTGAGCTCGGCGGTGACCGCGTCTTTGGGGACCTTCAGGTCTGAAGGCGGGCCCATCTTCGACGCGCGCGTGAAGTCGATGATGACGAGGCGCCCGTTGGGCTTCAGCTTGTCGGCCAGCCGGGCGAAGTACGCCTTGCGCGCGTCGATGTGGTGGTACGTGTTGACGACGATGATGAGGTCCACCGGCTCGGGCACCTTCGCGTCGTCAAACGTGGCGAGCTGCGAGCTGAGGTTGGTCAGCGCTTCGCGTTCAGCGCGCGCGTTGAGGTACTCGACCATCGAGCTCTCGACGTCGAGGCCGTAGACCTTGCCGTCGGGCACAGCGCGCGCGAGCCGCGTCGAGAAGTAGCCGGTCGCCGAGCCGAGGTCGGCCACGCGCGCGTCCTTCGGCAACGCCAGCGCCGCGATGACCTCGTCGGGCTTCTGCCAGCCGTCGCGTGAAGGGTCTTCGAAGCGCTGCGCCCAGGCCTCGGCGTCATCGAACTTGTGGTGGTGGTGGTGTTCGGTCGTCGGCGTGGTGGCGCACGCGGCGAGGAAGAAGGTGAGCAACAGCGCGGTTCGCATCTTGAGGGCGGTTGTAACGCCGCCGTGCTTGGGTGCCATTCATGAGCCTCTTCCGTGACTGCGCCGGTCTCTTCATCGTCGGGTTTCCCGGCATCGCCCCCGACGCGGAGGTCTTGAAGCTCATCGACGAAGGTGTCGCGGGCGTCATTCTGTTCAAGCGCAACGTCGAGTCACCCGAACAGGTTGCGGGCCTCGTGCGGACGCTCAAGTCGCACGCCAAACGGCCGCTGCTGGCGTCGGTGGACCAGGAAGGTGGGCGCGTGGCGCGGCTGCGTGGTGGGCCTTTCACCGCGCTGCCGCCGATGCGTCAGCTCGGCCTCACCGGCGACGCGGCGCTCGTCGAACGCGCGGGACGGCTGCTGGCGTTCGAGTGTCGCGCGATGGGCTTCGACGTCGATTTCGCGCCGGTCGTCGACGTGGACACCAACCCGGCCAACCCGGTCATCGGCGACCGCTCGTTTCATCGCGACGCGCGTGAAGTGGCGCGGCTGGGCGTGGCGCTGTCTCGCGGGCTCGAGGCGGGCGGCGTCGCGTCGTGCGCGAAGCATTTCCCCGGTCACGGTGACACGTCGCAAGACTCCCACCACGACCTGCCTTCGTTGCCGCACGGCATGGACCGGCTGCGCGACGTCGAGTTGTTGCCGTTCGCGGCGTACGCCAAGGCGGGGCTGGCGTCGGTGATGACGGCGCACGTCATCTTCGACGCGCTGGACCCCGGCGTGCCCGCGACAATGAGCCAGCGCGTGATGGAAGGCCTGCTGCGGCGGGAGCTGGGCTTCGACGGCGTGGTGGTGAGCGACGACCTCGAGATGAAAGCCATCAGCGAACACTTCTCGGTCGAGCGCGCGGTGGTGGATGGCGTGAAGGCCGGCGTCGACGCGTTCCTCGTCTGTCACCGGGCCGATGTGCAGCGGCGCGCGATTGACGCGCTGGTGAAGGCCGTCGAGTCGGGTGAGGTGTCGCGCGCGCGGCTCGACGAAGCGCGCAGCCGCGTGGCGGTGTTGGTGCAGCGCTTCGTGCGCGGGCCTGAAGACCTGCTGCACACGCTGGGCAGCACCGAGCACCAGTCGCTGCGTGAGGGCTTGTCGGTCGACACCTTCGTGGGCCGCGACCCCACCGAAGTCTGAGGTCCTTCAGTTCTGCGGCTGGGTCTCGAGGCTGACGAGCAGCTCTGTCGCGCTCATCAGCGTCGCGGCGTCCGCGCGTTTGTCGCGGCGCACCTCACTCGCGAGGGCGCGGGCCTCGGGCACCGTCATCGCGTCGCGCGCCAACAACCACGCGCGCGCGAGCTGGAGCGTGCGGAGCTCCGCCATCAACGCGGCGTCGCCGTCGGCGCCGCGCGCCCACTGCCAGCGAACGGCGGCGTCGAGGTGCTGCGCGGCCGCGGCGTATTGAGCCGTCGCCGCGCGCACGGCGTCCAACAGCGGTGCCGAGGTGTCGACGCCGAGCACGGCGCGCGCCTGGGCTTCGTGCAGTCGCTGCAGCGCCGCGGCGCTCTCGCGTGTGACGGGCGCTGCCTCGAGCTGCGCGACCTCGCTCTTGAAGTCGCGCGTCATGGGGCGTCGAGGCTCGTGCAGTGCGGCGCGGTGAACTGACCTGAGAGAGCTCCTCCGTCGAACGTCGCCGAGAGCGAGAACGTGACGTGCTGACCGGGCTGCACGTCGATGGCAGTGGCGGTCGCGTCGAACGCGCTCACGAAGGGTGCGCTGGTCAGCACGCCGTCGAAGTCGAGCAGGGTGACGCGGAGGCCCTGCGCGTAGGTGATGGTGTTGCCGGTGGACGCGTTGACGTTGGCGATGATGAGCGTGCGCGACGGCGTCGGGCCGTTCATCTGCGGACAGCCAGGCGCGGCGTCGAAGTGCGCCTCGACGTAGATGCCACCGTCGCCTTCGAGGCCGTGACCTGAGCTGTCGAACGTGCCGGTCATGTTTCCCAGGGTCATGGTGAGCGCCGTGGTGCCCGCATCGGTCGCGGAGCCACCACCAGTCGCCGAACCTCCGCCCGTACCCGAGCCGCCGCCAGTCGCAGTGCCGCCGCCAGTCGCTGCGCCACCACCAGTCGCCGAGCCACCGCCGGTCGCCGAGCCGCCGCCGGTCGCCGAGCCGCCGCCGGTCGCTGAGCCGCCGCCCGTTGCTGAGCCGCCGCCCGTCGCTGTACCGCCGCCCGTCGCTGTGCCGCCGCCGGTCGCTGCGCCACCGCAGACGCCCGCGCCACAGACCTGCGCGCCTTCGCACACGCGGCACTCCGCGCCGCCCGTCCCGCACGCGCTCGCGTCGTTCCCCGCGAGGCAAACGCCTGACGCGTGGCAACACCCGGGGCACGTCGTCGCGTCGCACTTCGCGGTGGTGCCACACGCAGCGGCCACCACCATCGTCAGCAGCATCAGCAGCTCAATTCGTCGCATCGTTCGAGACTTTTTACTCAACGCGCGTGGGGTTCTGTCTCACGCTGAACGTCATGCGCGCCTTGTTACTGCTGGGCCTCGTCGTCAGCGGCTGCACGAAGCCGGTCTCTCCCGGCGCGCTCGCCGATTTCCAGCCGCCCATCGGTGGCTCGAAGTTCGCCGCCTGCAGCGACGCCAACGACGGCAAGCGCTTCTCGCTGCGTGGCTTCTTCGTGCTCGGTGACGACGTGCGCGTCAGCGACGGCGAGGTCTCGCTGTGGCTCTACGAGCGCTACGCCGAAGGTGAAGGTGGCGGCGCACGCGCGACGATGGAGCTGAAGGACGGGAAGCACGTCACCTTCGACGTCAAAGACGTGAAGTGGAAGACCGCGGGCTATCGGCGCGAAGAAGGGAAGGGTGCGCTCGAGGGCGTCACGTTCCACACCACGTCGGGTGAAGCGAAGCTGGGTGAAGAAGTCGCGGCGGTGGTCGAGCTGCACACCATGCGACTCTTCCAGCAGAAGGAGTTCGCGGGTTGTCGCCTCGAGCTCATCGAGCTGCGGAAGTAGCTACTCGCCGAGGTACGCCTTGCGGATCTCTTCGCTGGCGAGCAGCGCCTGGCCGGTGCCTTCCATGACGATCTCACCGGTCTCGAGCACGTAGGCCCACTGCGCGAGGCCGAGCGCGAGGTGCGCGTTCTGCTCGACGAGCAACACCGACATGCCCTCGGCGTTCACCTCGCGGAGGATCTTGAAGATGGTCTGCGTGACCTGCGGCGCGAGGCCCAACGACGGCTCGTCGAGCAACAGCAGCGTCGGCCGCGACATCAACGCGCGCGCGATGGCCAGCATCTGCTGTTCACCGCCCGACAACGTGCCGGCCATCTGGGCGCGGCGCTCTTCGAGGCGCGGGAAGTACGCGAAGCTCTTCTTGAGGTCCGCCGCGATGCCGTCCTTGTCGCGACGCAGGTAGGCGCCGAGATCGAGGTTCTCCTGCACCGTGAGGTTGGGGAACACGCCGCGACCTTCGGGGGCGTGCGCGAGGCCGCGCGGCACCAGCTGGTTCGACTTGAGGCCCACGACGCTGTCGCCCTTGAGCGTGATGGCGCCGGCGACCGGCTTCACCATGCCCGACACCGCGCGCAGCGTGCTCGTCTTGCCAGCGCCGTTCGCGCCGATGAGCGCGACCGCTTCACCCTTGCCGACGGACAGCGTGATGCCCTTGAGCGCCTTGATGGCACCGTAGCTGACCTCAAGGCCCTTCACGTCGAGCCACGGCTCGCGCGGCGCACGTTCTCCGAGTCGCGTGATGTCAGGCATGCGCGGGCGCCTCTCCGAGGTAGGCCTCGATGACCTTCGCGTCGGCGCGGACCGCCGCAGGCTCTCCGTGCGCGATGGTCTCGCCGTGGTCGAGCACCGTGAGCCGCTCGCAGATGCCCATCACCAGCTTCATGTCGTGCTCGATGACGAGGATGCCGAGCTCGAAGCGCTCCCGCAGCTCACGGATGAGGACCATCAGGTCCGCCTTCTCGCGGGTGTTCATGCCGGCGGCGGGCTCGTCGAGCAACAGCACCTTCGGCTTGGTGCCGAGCGCGCGGGCGATCTCCAGGCGACGCTGCTCGCCGTAGGGCAGGTTCTTCGCCTGCTCGTCGACGCGGTGCGAGAGCCCCATCACGTCGAGCAGCTCGCGCGCCTTCTTCTCGATGCCGGCTTCTTCTTCGAGGAAGCGCGGCGTGCGCAGCAGCGCGCGCCACCAGTCGCGGTAGTTGTCCACCGCGAGCAGCGCCGTGCCCACGCCGCCCGGCCTCGCCGACGGGAACCACGGCTTGCGCTCGGCCTGCACGGCGACGCGCACGTTGTCCAACACCGTCAGCTCCTTGAAGAGCCTGATGTTCTGGAATGTGCGCGCGAGACCGAGCTGGTTGATCTGATGCGGGCGCTTGCCGTTGACGCGCTGGCCACCAACGAAGATGTCGCCTTCGGTCGGCAGGTACACGCCGGTCAACACGTTGAACGCCGTCGTCTTGCCAGCGCCGTTGGGGCCGATGAGGCCCTGCAGGTCGCCCTTGCGGATCTCGAGGTTGAACTCAGAGAGCGCGGTGAGGCCACCGAAGCGGATGGTGACCTTCGTCGCCTTCAGCAACGGCTCGCTCACGTCGCCGCGCCCTTCTTCTTCTTGAACCAGTCCCACGCCTCGTGCGTGCCGAACAGGCCCTGCGGCCGCGTCAGCATCATCACCACGAGCAGCACGCCGAACAGCGGCTTGCGCAGCTGGTCGATGCTCTGCGCGAGCGACGCGTTGTCGCCACCCACCGCGATGAACGCCGCGCGCATGCCTTCGGGCAGCAACGTGAGGATGATGGCCGCGACCACCGCGCCCGACGTGCTGCCGAGGCCGCCGGCGACGATCATCACCACGATCTCCATCGACTTCACGAACGAGAACGAATCGCCCGGCGTGATGATGCTCTGGAAGTGCGAGAACAGCCCGCCCGCGATGCCGGCGAAGAAGCTCGAGACCACGAACGCGCGCACCTTGTAGCCGGTGGTGTCGACGCCCATCGCTTCAGCGGCGATCTCATCTTCGCGAATGGCCACGAGGTTGCGGCCGTGCGGTGACGCCAGCAGCCGACGCGCGAAGAGCACCACGAGGAAGACGGCGAACCACACAGAGAAGAAGGTGGTGTGCTGCGGCGTGTTCGACAGGCCGAGCGCGCCGCCGAGCGACGGCGTGTTGCGCACCACCACGAGGATGATTTCCCCGAAGCCGAGCGTCACGATCGCGAGGTAGTCGCCTTTCAGCCGCAGGCTGGGCAGGCCGACGAGGAACCCGAAGAGCGCCGCGAGCGCGCCGCCCACGAGCAGCGCGATCACGAAGAAGAGCTGGTTGCTCACGCCGTCGGGCAGCGCGCTGATGCGGTACTCGTTGAGCGCCTGCGAGGTGACGGCCGACGCGTAGGCGCCCACGGCCATGAAGCCCGCGTGGCCGATGCTGAACTGGCCGGTGATGCCGTTGATGACGTTGAGGCTGACCGCCAGCACCACGTTCACGCCGACCAGCAGCGCGAGGTACACGAGGTACTCGCTGCCAGCGGTGACGAACTGCAGCAGCGCGAGCACGGCGATCGCGATGGCGACGGGGGCGAAGGACTTCACGTAGGGGCGCGAGTCCTACACCGCGCGGAATGACGGCTCAATGAAGCTCTGCCTCGGTGAAGCAGTAGGGTGCGCGCCGTGAATTGGCTTTCGCGGTGGCGGCGGTGGCGGAAGTTGCGCAAGGCGCGCGCGCTGCTCGACGGCGGCGACGTCGAGGCCGCGCAGGCGCTGGTCGCCGATGACCGGGTGCTGCGCACGCAGCTGGGCAACGCGCTGCTCGATGAAGACCACGTCGCGCACGGCCGGGCGCTGCTCGGTCATCAGGGCTCGACGCTCGAGGCGCTGCTCGCAGCGACGCCCGCTGACCCGGAGCTGGACCGCTTGCTGGCGGAGGCCTCGAGCCCCCGGCTGCCGGACCTCGCGCGGCTGTGGCCGTTGGTCAACGCGCTGCGCGAACGTTCGCGCGAGCGCGAAGCCACCGCGCTGTTGGAGCGCGCCGCGCAGCAGCACGATGACTGGAAGGTGCTGACCGCGGCGCTCGAGGCGCTCCTCGCCGCCGGGGCGTGGTCGCACGCGTGGCCGCTGGTCGAGCGCGGCTTCACGCTCTCGCGTCGACAGAACGCGCGGGGCACCGAGGAGCACCAGTTCTTGCTGCGCGCGCACCAGCGCGTGCTGTCGCAGCTGGACAGCGCCGAGGCCGTCACCGTCGACCTCATGATGCGCGGCGAGCTCGACGCGTTCTCCGGGCGCAACCATCAGCTGCTGGCGAAGGCGCTCATGAAGCGTGGGCCGGTGGCGACGCGCCTCGAGCTGGTGTCGGCGGGCGACGAGCTGCGAGAGGGTGAAGCGCTGTTGCGGGACGATCGCACCAGCGCGGTCGGGCTCCTGCGTGTCGGCTCGGCGCAGCTGCGCATGGGCGAGCTGGAGGTCGCGCGCGACGCGTTCGAGCGTGGGCGTGGCGTGGCGCCACGGCACTTCGGCCTCGTCGCGGGCCTGGGCGCGGTGCGTGAGCTGTCGGTCGAGCGCGCGCTCCGTCACGTGCAGGCGCTGCCGACGTTGCAGGCGCCGCCAGCCTTCGAGCGCGTCATCGTCGACGCCGCTTCGTTCACCGCGTTGGAGCGCAAGGTGGCGCTGGCGTCGGTCGCGCCGCTGGCGAAGTGGTTGCCGTCGCTCGTCGAGCACGGCGCGAGGCTGCGCGTGGTGCCGCTCGATGTGCGCGTGACCGACCTCCCTGACTTCGAGGCGCTGCGCGGTCGCGTCGAGACGCGAGACCGTCGCTCGTGGGACGGCATCGGTGGGTTGGCCGGCGACGGCCTCGCGTGCGTGCGCGTCGAGTCGTTGTTCGAGCTGGGCGAGCTCTCGTGGGCGTTGGCGCACGAGCTCGCGCACCTCGTGCATGAGGTGCTCCCCGAGGCGATGCGCGAGCGGGTGCACTCGGCGTGGCGGCGCGCCGTGAAGTACGAGTACGCGTTCGACCAGTACCAGCTGAGCAACGAGTTCGAGTTCTTCGCGGTCGGCTACACGCGGTGGCTCACGCGCCGGTACGGGTTGCCGCTCTCGTTCGAGCCCGACGCGGAAGGCCACCTCGCACGGGCGCTCAGCGTCATCGACGAAGTCACCAGCTGACTCAGCCGCACCAGCTGCGCGCGTTCTCGAAGAACCGGAGCCACGGTGAGTCGAGGCCCCAGGTGCGCGGGTGCCACGAGAGCTGCGCCGTGCGGATGACGCGCTCCGGGTGCGGCATGAGGATGGTGGCGCGGCCGTCGGTGGTGGTGAGCGCGGTGACGCCGGCCTTCGAGCCGTTGGGGTTGAGCGGGTAGCGCTCGGTGGCGGCGCCGCTGCCGTCGACGAAGCGCGCCGAGACGAGGAAGTCCTCGCGACCGAGCGGCTCGACGCGGCCTTCGCCATGCGCGACGGCGATGGGCAAGACGCTGCCTTCCATGCCGCGGAAGAAGAGCGACGGTGATTGTTCAATCTTCACCATCGAGAGGCGCGCTTCGAACTGCTCGCTGACGTTGCGCACGAAGCGCGGCCACGCGTCGGCGCCGGGAATGAGGTCCTTGAGCTGCGAGAGCATCTGGCAGCCGTTGCAGACTCCGAGCGAGAAGGTGTCGGGGCGGGTGAAGAAGTCGGCGAAGACGCCGCGCGCGCGCGGGTGGAAGAGCGCTGACTTGGCCCAGCCGCCGCCGGCGCCGAGCACGTCGCCGTACGAGAAGCCGCCGCACGCCGCGAGGCCGCGGAAGGAAGAGAGGTCGAAGCGGCCTTCGAGCAGGTCGCTCATGTGCACGTCGACGGCCTCGAAGCCCACGCGCGTGAAGGCCTGCGCCATCTCGACGTGGCCGTTGACGCCTTGCTCTCTCAGGATGGCGACGCGCGGTCGCTTCGTAGGCACGGGGCGCGGCGTGGTGTCGAAGGTGAGGTGGGCGTTGAGGCCGGTGAAGGTCGCGTCAGTGCGAAGTGCGTGCTCTTCGTCGGCGCAGCGCTCGTCGTCGCGCAGGCGGTGCATGCGCCAGGTGGTGTCTGACCAGAGCGCGCGCAGCTCGGTGCGGGTCGACGTGAAGCCCCCTCTCCCCGCCGGGGAGAGGGTTGGGGTGAGGGGCCTCACATCCACGACGTCATCTGACCTCGGTGCGCCGATTCGTGTGCAGGCGAGGCCGACGGCCCGGGCGCGCGCAGTGATGGCCTTTGCGTCTTCGATTCGCACCTGAATGACCGCGCCGAGCTCTTCGGCGAAGAGGGTGGCGGTTGGCCCCTCACCCTGACCCTCTCCCCGGTGGGGAGAGGGGATCTCGAGATCCACGCCGCACTTCGACGCGAACGCCATCTCGAGCGCGGCCACCAGCACGCCGCCGTCTGACCTGTCGTGGTACGCGAGCACCTTCCCTTCTTCATTCAGCGCCTGCACCAGCTCGAAGAACGCCTTCAACACCGCCGGCGAATCGACGTCGGGCGCTTCGTCACCCACCACACCGAACACCTGCGCCAGCGCTGAGCCGCCGAGCCGCGTATTCCCACCCGACACATCGAGCAGCAGCAGCTCCGTAGGCCCGACGTCGAGCCGCAGCTCCGGCGTCAGCGTCTTCGTGACGTCGACCACCGGCGCGAACGCGCTGACGATGAGCGACAGCGGCGCGGTCACCGATTTCCCGTCCCACACGGTGCGCATCGACATCGAGTCTTTGCCCACCGGGATGGCGATGCCCAACGCTGGGCACAGCTCCGCTCCGACAGCCTTCACCGCGTCGTACAGCCGCGCGTCTTCACCGGGCGCGCCGGCCGCCGCCATCCAGTTGGCCGACAGCTTCACGTCGCCCAGCTTCGCGACGCGCGAGGCGGCGAGGTTGGTGAGCGCTTCACCCACCGCCATGCGCGCCGACGCCGCGGAATCGAGTAGCGCCAGCGGCGTGCGCTCGCCCATGGCCATCGCTTCGCCGTGCAGCACGTCGTAGCTGCTCTGCGTCACCGCCACGTCGGCCACCGGCACCTGCAGCGGGCCCACCATCTGATCTCTCGCGACGAGCCCGGTGACAGAGCGGTCACCAATCGTCACAAGGAACGACTTGTCGCCCACCGTCGGCAGCAGCAGCACGCGACGAATCGCTTCGGCGAGCTCCACCTGCGGCAGCGGCGAGCCCGACGTCGTCACGCGCTTCACGTCGCGCGTCATGCGCGGCGGCTTGCCCAGCAGCACGTCCAGCGGCATGTCGATGGGCGTGTTCCCGAAATGGGAATCACTCACCTTCAGGTGACCCGCGTGCGTCGCGTGGCCCAACACCGCGAACGGCGCGCGCTCGCGGCGGCAGAAGGCCTCGAAGCGCGGCAGCGACGCGGCGTCGATGGCGAGCACGTAGCGCTCCTGGCTCTCGTTGCACCACAGCTCGAGCGGCGACATGCCCGGCTCGTCGCTCGGCACGCGGCGCAGCTCGAAGCTCGCGCCGCGGTGGCTCTCGTGCACCAGCTCCGGCAGCGCGTTCGATAACCCGCCAGCACCGACGTCGTGAATCGAGACGATGGGGTTGTGGTCGCCCGACGCCCAGCAGCGGTCGATGACCTCCTGGCACCGCCGCTCCATCTCGGCGTTGTCACGCTGCACCGACGCGAAATCGAGATCCTCGGCTGACGCGCCCGACGCCATCGACGAGGCCGCGCCGCCGCCGAGGCCGATGAGCATCGCGGGCCCGCCGAGCACCACGATGGCCGCGCCCTCGGGAATCTCGCCCTTCTGCACGTGCTCGCCGCGGATGTTGCCGAGGCCGCCGGCGATCATGATGGGCTTGTGGTACCCGCGCACCGCGCCGTCGTGCTTCAGCTCGAAGGTGCGGAAGTAGCCCGTCAACGCCGGCCGGCCGAACTCGTTGTTGAACGCCGCGCCGCCCAGCGGCCCTTCCAACATGATGTCGAGCGCTGACGCGATGCGCGCGGGCTTGCCGACGTCGACCTCCCACTCGCGCACGGCGCCCGGCAGTTTCAAGTTCGACACCGAGAAGCCCACGAGCCCGGCCTTCGGCTTCGAGCCCCGGCCCGTCGCGCCCTCGTCGCGAATCTCTCCGCCGCTGCCCGTCGACGCGCCTGCCCACGGCGCGACGGCGGTGGGGTGGTTGTGCGTCTCGACCTTCATCAGCACGTGCACCGGCTCGTCGTGCGCGCCGTACACGCCGGTGTCCGGGTTCGAAAAGAAGCGGCCTGCGCGCGCGCCTTCGATGACTGACGCGTTGTCCTTGTAGGCGCTCAAGACGCCAGCGGGGCTCGCTTCGGTCGACCGGCGAATCATGCGGAACAGCGAGTCGCCCTGCTCGACGCCGTCGATGACGAACTTCGCGTTGAAGATCTTGTGGCGGCAGTGTTCCGAGTTCGCCTGCGCGAACATCATCAGCTCCACGTCGTTCGGGTCGCGGCCGAGCTTCGTGAAGGCCTCGATGAGGTACTCAATCTCGTCGGGTGCGAGCGCGAGCCCGAGCCGCTGGTTGGCGTCCTTCAACGTGGCGAGGGCGACGGGCTGCACCGCGCGGGGCGCGTGGGCGTCGAACAGCGCGTGCGCCGCGTCGAGAGACGGCAAGAGCGACTCGGTCATGCGGTCGAACACCGCCGGGCGCTCTCCGACGTCGCCCCGCAGCGTCCACACCACGCCGCGCTCGATGCGCTCGACGGCGGTGAGGCCGCAGTTCTGCGCGATGTCGGTGGCCTTCGAAGACCACGGCGAGCGCGTGCCCAGGCGCGGCACCACCACGAACGTGCGGCCCTCGAGCGCGCGCGGCGGCTGCGTCGCGCCGTAGGTGAGCAGCTGCGTCAGCGTCGACAGCTCGTCGGCCGTCAGCGCGCGTGACGCCTTCACCAGGTGAACGAAGGCCGCGGTGCCATCGGTGGCGCCGGTGATGGCGCTGAGCTTTCGCGTGAGACGGCCAGGCGTGAACGCAGGAGAGCCGGGGAGGACGTGCACCATGGCGCGAACCTTCGCCGAAGCCGGGCCATCGTTGAAGCTGATGAAGACGATTCAGTGCATCGCGAATCGCGATGGCGTTTCACGGCTCGGCCGACTGCGCCGGCGCGGTGCGACCGCTGACCGACTGCATGGCCTCGTCGTTCACCGACACGACCGCCTTGCTGCGCAGCTCGGCCACGTAGGCCTTCTGGGCCTCGGCGCGCAGGCCGGCGAGCAGCTTCTCTTCGATGAGGTTGCGCACCTCGTTCAGCTCGCGCTTCCGCGCGGGCTTCTTCTCGACCACGCGGAACAGGTGGAAGCCGTACTCGGTCGAGACGACCTCGCTGGTGCCGCCCGCGCTGAGCTTGAAGACCACCTCGTCGAAGGCCGCCGGCATCGTGCCGCGCGCGAAGAAGCCGAGGTCCCCGCCCACGCGCGCGTCGGGCGAGAGCGAGTAGCGGCGCGCGAGGTCGGGGAACTTCTTGCCCTGCCACAGCTGCTGCTGCACGCGCTTGGCCTCGTCGAGGCCCTTCACCACGATCTGCATCGCGTGCACCTGCTCCGGCTCCACGAAGTCGCCGGCGTGCTCTTCGAAGTACTGGCGAATCTGCTCTTCCGTCACCGCCACGCGCGCGTCGACGGTCTGGGCCAGCAGCTTCTCGATGGTGAGCTGATCTCTCGTGCTGCGCGTCAGCGCGGCGCGCGAGGTCTGGCTCTTGGCGAGCGCTTCGTCGAACGTGCCGGCCGGGTATTCCGACGAGAGCGCCAGCACGCGGCGGTCGACGTCTTCAGTCGTCACCGTGATGTTCGCGGCGCGCGCGGCCTGCAGCAGCAACGCGCGCTCGACGAGCGTCTCCAGCAGCGCCTGCTTGTAGGGCTCGACCTGCTCAGGCGTGCGCGGCCCGGTGCCTTCCATGGCCTGCGCCTCGCGCGACAGGAGCCGGTCGAACTCCGCGCGCCCGATGACCTCGCCGTTCACGGTGGCGATGACGGTCGGGTCTTGCTTCGGCTTCTGCTGTTGCGGGCAGCCGAAGAGCGCGACGAGGGCGATGGGCAGCAGCAGGCGCGACATCGGGCTTGGCACGTACCACTACCTCGTGGGCGGCGGTGCGGGAATGAACCCGGGCGTGGGCCCAGCCGAGGGCACCGCGGGGGCCTTCACGTCGACGTTCATGGCCGAGAGCGCGGCGTCGTTGACCTCGAACTTCGCCTCGCGCTTCAGCTTGTCCATCAGCGCGCGGAAGCGCTCCTGCTTGGTCTCGTTGGCCAGCAGCTGCGCGATGCTGGGCTTCGCCTGGTCGAGCGAGAGGTTGAGCGCCAGCTGGCGGCCCTGCAGCTTGACGACGTGCAGCGCCTTCTCGGTCTCCACCAGCTCGGGCGCGAGGTCGCCGACCTTCACCAGCGTCGCCGCCGCTGCCGCCATCGCCGGGCCGTACTGCGTGGCCAGCTCTTCGTCCGACAGAAAGCGCAGGTCACCATCGAGCTCCTTCGTGCGCGCGTCGTCGGTGTTCTCGCGCGCCAGCTTGCCGAAGCCCGCGGCGTCCAACGGCTGCAGCGCCTTCGCTTCGGCCAGCACGCGCTCGGCGTCAGCGCGGCGCTCGAGGCGGAACGCGATGTGCGTGAGCCGCGTCATGGCGGGCTTCACGTAGTCGCTCTTGTGCGCCTCGTAGTAGGCAGCCACCTGCGCGTCGGTGATGGCGCCGGCGCCCTCGTCGATCTCCTTCTTCAGCAGCTGCTGCACCATCACCCGGCGCGCGGCCTCGACCACCTCGGGGTCATTCTGCAGCCCGCGGCGCACGGCCTCCTGCGCCAGCAGCTCGAAGCGCGCGATGCCCTCGACGTAGTCGCGGCGCTGCTCCGAGGTCTGGAAGCGGGCGCGCGCGTAGGGGTTCATTTCTGAGAAGCGCTGCGAGAGCTCGGCGTCGGTGACGGTCTGCCCCGCGAAGCGCGCCACCCACGTGCCGCCCGTGACGCCCACCGGCGGCGGCCGCCGGAAGTCCATCTTCGTGCCCTGTGACGAGTCACAGCCAGCCACCACCAGCAGCACCGCGAGCGACGCTTTACGCATGTCGCGGCTGCTACTTGATGTGCGGCGTCAGTTGAAGTCTTCGAGGCGGCCGGTGCCGTCTTTGGCCAGCGTCACGAAGACCGAGTTGTCGCCCCACACGCGCGCGAGCTGGAACTGGAACGCGTCGGTCGCGGGGTCGAAGCCCACGGGCGACTCGTCGGGGTCGGTGATGCGCTTGAGGCCGCTGGCTGTCGCGGCGGCGGTGCGCAGGTGGTACTCGAAGCGCGACGCGGGTATGGCGTCGACCTCGGCCTTCGAGACGTACTGCGTGCCCGCGACGTTGACGCTCTTGAGCCGCTGCAGCGCGCGCTTGATGGCCTCGTCGACCACCATGTCGACGTTGAGCCGCACGCCGGGCTGGCCGTCGATGAGGGCGGTGATGGCGCCGCGCAGGTCGTCGCTGGCCACCTTCGTCGCTTCGGCGCGCGAGAGCAGCACGTTGTTGCCCGCCAACGCCTTCGCCTCGGCCGCGTAGGAGAGACGGAGCTGGCCCACCACGTCGTTGGTGCGGATGCGCATGGGGGTGCTTCTAGCAGCTCGTCAGCTGAGCGCCTTCGTCAGCGCCTCGAAGAGCTCCGGCGGCAGCTGCGCGCGGGTGCGGAAGGCGTTGAGCGCGCCGCCGAGCCGGCTGCCTGCAGGCTTCGGCTCGCCTGCGGTGGCGGCGAAGGCGAAGGCCAGCACCACGGCCTGGGTGGCGGGCTCGTCGGGGAGCTGCCCGGGGAACGCCAGCAGCGCCTCGGCGAAGGGCTCGGCGTCGGTGCCGAAGCCGATCAACTCCTGCAGCTCGAGCGTCTTTGGGACGTCCCACGGGTTGCGGTTGCGGGCGAGGCCCGCGGTGGCGAGCGACTGCGCGATGATGCGCACCACGCTGGCGTCCGCGACGCCGAGGTGCTCCGCCAGCGACGCGGCGACGTTCACCAGCGTCTGCGCGTGGAAGCCGCGCGCGCCTTGCAGTCGGAAGAGCGCCTCGATGGTGCGCGTGGCCAGCTCGTTCGTGGCGCCGATGGGCGCGCGGTCCATCGCGGCGGTCTCGAGCGTCGGCAGCTCGCCGTAGAGCCGCGCGCGCGCCGCAGCGAGTGCCTTCGCGCCCGCGCGGAACGTCACCAGGCTCTTGCCGTCGGCGGCGTCTTTGAGCGCACCGAGCGCGACGTCGTTGAGCGGGTCGAGCATCGCCACCAACAGCTGCGTGCCGCCCTTGAGCCCCAGCGGCACCGCGCCCGCCGTGCGCGAGAGCTCCGCCGAGATGAGCGCCAGCGCTTCGTCGCCGGGCTCGAACTCCGCGAGGCGCTTCGCGGTGACCGCCGGCGTGCGCGTCAGCTCGGCCCACGCCGCCACCGACGTGTCTTCGTCGAGGTAGCCCAGGCGCTGCAGCGCATCGGTGACGGTGGTGCGGAAGCGCGCGGCCGTCTCGCGGCCCTGCGAGAGCTGCGCGACGGTGATGGTGTTGCGCTCGAGCAGCAGCAACCCTGCGCGCACGTCGAGCGGCTCCTGTGGCTTGGCGTCAGCGGTGGCCGCGTCTTCCAGGCGCACGGCGGCCAGCGCCTCGCGTGTCATCTTTCTCGTCGCCACGCGCGCCAGCACCGCGCCCGGCGGCACCTGCGTCGGCGCGGAAGGCGCTGGCAACGTGGGAGACCCCGACGGCGGCGTGCGCACAGCGCTGCTCTTGAGCGAGAGCGTCGAGCCCTCGAACGCGCTGGAGAAGTACGGTTGTCGACCCGGGCTGGCGCGCGCGAAGAGCGCAGCCACTTCGGCTTCGGTGGACTGCCAGCCGTTGGTCTCGGTGGCGCGCGAGAGCACCGCGACGACCTCTTCCATCGAAGGCCGCGTGGCGGGGTCGACCGAGAGCATCGTCACCAGCAGCGACAGCCACGGCTCGGGCACGTGCTTCACCTTGTCGCGCGGCAGGCCGAGCCAACTGGTGACGGCGTGGACGACGTGCGCCGGCGACGGACCCGAGAAGAGCGGCCGGCCGATGGAGAGCTCGTACAAGACGAGGCCGAGCCTGAAGACGTCGGTGGCCGCGGTGACGACGCCCTCGAGTTGCTCGGGCGCCAGCGCGCCGGGCTCGCTGCGGTAGGGCCCGAGCTCGCCTTGCGTGCCCAGCGTGGTGGCCACGCCGGCGTCGAGCAGCACCACGTCTCCGTTGGTGGTGATGAAGATGGTCGACGGGCAGAGGTCGCCGTGCACGATGCCGCGTTGGTGCAGCGGCTCGAGCGCTTCGGCCACGCGCTGCACGATGGCGAGGCCTTCGTGCGGCTTGATGAAGCCCTTCGCGGCGCCCAGCGTGCTCATCACCCAGCGCAGCGATTCACCTTCGATGCCTTCGGTGACGAGCCACGTCGAGTCGTCATCGGTGCCGACGTCGATGACCGGAACAAGCCGCGGGCCGCGCAGCTTCGCCAGCGCCTCTGCCAGCTTCGCGCTGTGGCTCGGCGAGACGCCTGGCAGCCGCCGCAGCGACACGGGGCGATCATTCGCGCCGCGCCCGCAGGCACTCTCGACGAGGCCGCCCGCGCCGTTGGTCCTTCGCAGCAGTCGGTACTCAGTCACTCGCGCTGCCTCGTCAGGACCTTCGTGGAGTTGTGACCCCAGCGAAATTAGATGCAGCGAAAGTGTATGAAATCCGACGGGGTGGCACCATGAATTGCGAAGGGTGGGACTGGTAGGGTGCTGTACACCCATGGGAATTTGCTGGTGAATTCGGTGGCGGGGCGCTGACACTCACGGTCCATCCCAAAGGAGAGGCGATGTTTCGACGAGCAATCATGACGGCCGCGGTGGCGTTCACGGCGTGCGGCCCTGTGGAGTTCCGCATCGACGAGTCGAAGGGCGTGCCTTCGTTGACCGGCTCCACGGAGGTCGATCTCGGCACGTTTACCTGCGGTGACACGCTGCCTGCGGGCGATCACACAGTGAAGACGCGCGCGGTGACCGGCGGCTGCGAGTTCACGTTCGATGACTCCATCGAGGTCTTGAAGGCGTCGGACTACGCGTCGATCGGCGAGCTGAGCTCGGCGAGCAACCTCGTGCAGCGCATCGAGCTGAACATCAAGAAGCTCGAGCTGCAGGACGGTGCGGGCGCGGCGCTCGACCTCTCGACGCGGGTGACGTCGATGACGCTCTCGTTCAACGGCCAGCTGGTCGGTGACAAGGCGGCGCTGACGTCGTTGCCGCGCGTGGTGAGCCTCGAAGGCAACGCGCTCTCGTTGCTGAAGGCGCAGATCGACGCGCGCCAGACGGCGGTGGTGGCGGTGCAGGCCGTCGCGGTGCTGCCCGACAGCCCGCCGCCGCCCTCGAAGTTGAAGATCGCCTACGACGCCCAGCCCGCGGTGATCATCGGGCCCGGCAAGATTTTCTGACGTCTCGACGCAACTTCGTCGCAACGATGTCCGACAAGGTGAGTGACTGCTGCGCTGCGAGGCGCGCGGTCATTCCTCTCCACGCCCGGACATCACGATGACGCTCTCGCTCGGCTCCAGCGGTACCCAAGTTCGTCAACTCCAGCAGCGCTTGCGGCAGGCGGGCTTCAACCCCGGCGGCGTCGACGGAAAGTTTGGCGCGCGCACCGACGCGGCCGTGCGTGCGTTCCAGCGCGCGAACCGCCTCGAGGTCGACGGCAAGGCCGGCACGCGCACCATGCGCGAGCTGCAGCGCGACACCTTCGAGCCCGCGTCGTCGACCCGTCGCACCACCACCTCGACCACCACGCGCGACACGAACACCACGCGCACCACGCCGCAGAGCACGAGCCGCCGCGCGGCCGAGCAGGTGCCGTACCGCAACGGTCGCATTCCGCGAAACGCGCTGACCGACGTGGGCAACGGCCACCGCATGTACGGTGACGCCGCGCGCTCGTACGTGCAGATGCGCGACGCGGCCCGCCGCGATGGCGTCAACCTGCGGCTCACTGACAGCTACCGTTCGTACGACGCGCAGGTCGACGTCGCGCGGCGCAAGGGCATCTACGGCGTGCGCCAGCCCAACGGCCGCCTCGGCCTCGCGGCGCGCCCGGGCACCAGCAACCACGGCCTCGGCCGCGCGGTCGACATCAACGTGAATGACTCGCGCACGCTGCGCTGGCTGCAGAACAACGCGTCACGTTTCGGTTTCCGCACGATTCCCCGCGAGCCCTGGCACTGGGAGTACCGCCGCTGATCAGTTGAAACACCGCGTCATGTCTTTCGACATGACAGAAGCAACGCGAAACCAGGATCTTCCGAAAACAGGTCTGTGGGTCATCCGACCCTTCTTCCCAAAGAGAGACACCTCCCCATGAGCCTCCGCATCGGCTCCAGTGGCACCTCCGTTCGTCAGCTCCAGCAGCAGCTCAAGGCCGCGGGCTTCAACACGGGCGGGGTCGACGGGAAGTTTGGTCCTCGCACTGACGCGGCGGTCCGCGCCTACCAGCGCGCGAAGGGGTTGCAGGTCGACGGCCTCGCTGGCACCGAGACGATGCGCGCGCTGCAGCGCGACTCGTTCGACGGCGGCACGCGACCCGGCAACACGACGGGCACCACGGGGAACAACGGAACGACGGGCACCACCGGTACGGGCCCGCGCCCCAACGCCGGCGCGAACCGCACGGCCACGTTTGATCGCGTCAGCAACCGCGGCGCGCGCAACCAGATGGTCGAAGGCCGCATCACGGTGAACGGCCGCACGTACAACTTCCGCTCGGGTGGTCACGGTCGCGGCAGCCTGCCGGCCGGCCAGTACGAGATCCGCCCGCACCTGTGGAGCCGCAACGATCGCAGCATGAGCGTCGGTGGCGTCGGCTACTCGTTCGCGGTCAGCGACAAGTACGACTCGCGCGTCGGCGGCACGCGCCGCCTGCTGCGCATTCACCCGGACGGCGGCTCGGCCGGCACTGAGGGCTGCATCGGCATCGTGGGCAACGCGGCGGTGCAGCGTCAGTTCCGCGAAGACATGCGCGCTGAGCTGGCTCGCAACGGTGGCCGCTTCACGCTGAACGTCGGCTGAGCGGTTCTTCAACTTCGCAACATCGCGCGGAGGAGCGGCCCAGGTGCTGCTCCTCCGTTTTCGTTGGTGGTGGTGCTTCTGGGAGTCGTGGCGCGCGACGGCTTCAAAGGGAGCGGGCGGGCGAACTGGCGCGCGACGGTGCCTGCCCTGAGCGGCCCCTCACCTTCGAGCTCCGCGTGCACGAGTCACTCGCGCTTCGGTCGAGGTCGCGGGTGGCCGGCCCTTTTGCGGGTCGTAGGCGTTGCTGACGACCGTGGTCAGCATCTCCTACAGCGGTCGGAGAGGTCGTCACCCCGACTGCGCGCCTGGTCACGCGTCGGCGTTGAGTTCGCTGAGCGCGCCTCGCGCGAGGTCGCGGGGCTCGTCTGCGTCGTGCGCTCAGCGCGCGAGTCGGCGTGACCGCATCCGCGGAAGGCCTCGTTCTCTCACGCACGAGAGTCGGTTCAGATCGACACACGTTCGACGTCACGAGGAGGGTCGTTGTGCGCACCAGCGCGTGAGCACCCGCCGCCCCCCTCGAAGTCGCGTCACGTCGGCCGTTGAGCGCGCCCTCGCGCGAGGTCGCAGCGATCGTCGGCGTCGCGCCACTCGGCGTGACTGCACACGCTGAAGACGTCGTTCTCGTTCAGATCGGCACACGTTCGACGTCACGAGGCTCGGCGTCGAGCGCACCAGCGTGTGCCACGTCGTGACTGCAGCCGTCGATGCCCTGGGAGTCGTGTCACGTCGGCCCGTTGAGCGCCCCTCGCGCGAGGTCGCAGCGATCGTCGACGTCTTCCGACTCGGCGTGACTGCACCCGCTGACGACGCGTTCTCACGCGCGCGAAGTTGGTTCAGATCGGCACACGTTGGACGTCACGAGGCTCGTCGTCGAGCGCACCAGCTTGTGACACGTCGTGACCACAGCGCGCGCGAAGTCGTGTCACGTGGCCCGTTGAGCGCGCCCTCGCGCGAGGTCGCGGCGATCGTCGGCGTCCCCCGACTCGGCGTGACCGCACCCGCGGAGGCGTCGAGCGCACCAGCTTGTGACACGTCGTGACCGCAGCGCCCTCGAAGTCGTGTCACGTCGCTCCGTCGAGCGCGCCCTCGCGCGAAGTCGCAGCGATCGTCGGCGTCTCCCGACTCGGCGCCACTGCGAGAGTCGGTTCAGATCGGCACACGTTCGACGTCACGAGACTCGTCGTCGAGCGCACCAGCGTGTGACACCACCCGCCGGCCCCCTCGAAGTCGCGTCACGTCGGCCCGTTGAGCGTCGGTTCAGGTCGGCACCGATTCGAGGGCGCGCGCGTGTGACGCGCCGGGAACTGCACTGCGGAAGGCGTCGTGCTCGTGCCCGCACCGGCGAGAGCCTCAGGGCAGCGGATCGAGCTGGCGCTGCAGCGCATCGGCTTCATCACCGCGACCGAGTCGACGCAGGCAGTTGATCTGCTGCGTCTTCACGCCGCGTCGCAGCGTCGCCTCGTTCGCGGCCGACGTCACCGGCGCCTTGAGCCACGCGTCGACCAGCTCAAGCGCGTAGCGGCAGTCACCCGCGTCGGCCGAGATGGCGATGTTCCGCGCGTCAGCCTCACGACGGTTGCGCGTGGTGAAGCGCGTACCCGCCGCACGCAGCTTGCGCTCGAGCTTCTTGAGCGAGAACCCGCGCTCACGCGAAGGCGTCGTCACCGTCGTGGGCCGCAAGACCGTGCCGGTCTGAGAAGAAGGCGGAGGCGGGCGCGCCCAGTCTTCATCGGTGCCCACCGGCGTCGTCTCGGGCGGCGCGTCGGTCTTCACGTCTTCAGGCGGCGGCGGCTCGTCGTCGTCTTCGTCCTCTTCATCCAGGCGCGCGACGCTCTCCTTCTCGGGCTGCGGCGGCACCGGCTTCGGCGCGACCGCGACGGGCGGAGGCGAGGGCTCCCAGTCCATCTCGGTCAGCGTGCCGTTCGACCACGACACCGCGTTGCCGGCGCGCACCTCGCGCTCACCCTGCGGCGTCTGCACCGCGACCACGCCTTCTTCCACCGCCACCAGCGTGCGCGACGGCTCACGCGACACCAGGAAGCGCGTGCCGAGGTCGCGCACCACGACGTCGCCAGCGCGCACCGTCAGCACGCGGTCTTCGCGGTGCGGCACCACCATCGCCAGGCTGCCCTTCGCGATGTCCAGCGTCAGGGCCTTCTCTTCCAGCGTGGCCAGCGTCACCTCTGATGCACCGGTGAGGCCCGCGCGCGAGCCGTCGGGCAGCTTGAGCCACACGCTGCCGCCCGACTGCGTCGACACCGAAGCGCCCTCTGCGAGCACCTGCGCCTTCTGCGTCGTCGACTTGCGCGCGCTCGCCACGGTGACCGAGAGCTTCCTGGCCGGAGGCGCAGGCGCGAGCGGCTGCGGGGCGATCTCTGGCGGCACGTCGCGCGGCACCACGGTCTCTTGTGGCGTCGGCAGCGCGATGGGCGTCGGCGCCGGGGCCTTCGCCGCTGCAAGCCACCACGCGGCCGCGGTGACGAGCACCACGCCGAAGGCCGCGGCCAGCACGAAGCGCGGCGTGAAGAAGCTGCTCCACCACGACGTGAAGCGCTGCGCGGCGCGCTGGTCGGCCGCGTCGGCGAGCGAGTGGCCCACGCGGCGCGCCATGGCCTCAGGCATCGGCGGCGGTTCGGGCAGCACCGCCAGCAGGCTGGTGGCGACGGCGATGTCTTCAAGCGACGCGCGACACTCGGCGCAGCCCTCGAGGTGCGACTGGGCCGCGGCCTGCTCGCCGGCCTCCAGCTCCTTCCGGGCGAGCGCCCAGAGCGTGTCGGCTTCGAGGTGACTCATGACACTTCCCGCTTCAGCGTAACCACCACCGCTGTGAAGTCGATGCGCGCGCGGTTGAGGCGCGAGCGCACCGTGTTGACGGGGCAGTCGACCAGCTCGGAGATCTCCTCCGGCTTGAGGCCGAGCAGCTCGTGGTACACGAACACCGCGGCCTTCTCTTCGCTCAGCGTGGCCAGCGCCTTCTGCACCAGCGTCGCCGCCTGCTTCACCTGCGCGGCGCGCTCCGGGTCGTGGCGCTCGTCGGTCTCGTGCTCCGGCACCTCGTCGGTCATCTCTTCCTTCTTCCGACGCTTGCCGCGCAGGTGCATCAGCCCCACGTTGACGCAGACGCGGTGAAGGAACGTGCTGACGCGCGACTCGCCGCGGTACGACTTGAGCGCCCGCATCAGCTGGATGTAGGCCTCCTGCACGAGGTCTTCGAGGTCGGGGCTCTGCCCGACGACCCGGTACAAGACGCGCCACGCCTGTTCCCGAGTGCGCTCGTAAAGTTGTGTAAAAGCTACACTTTCGCCGTCACGCGCGGCGAGCGCGAGGGCACGGAGCGGATCTACCGTCGCGGCGAGGTCGTTCGGCATGTGACCAGAAGTGAAGGCGAGGGCGGTCATCGCACCCGTTGGTTGCCGGCGGCAAGCGCGACGATCCACGAAGATTCATTGAGGTCTCGAAGCGTTACGAGGCCCGCTCGAGAATTCTGCGGGTCTTCTTGTCGTCTGTTCGCGTGTTGGTCTTGAGAAACAGACAAAGGAGGTCGTCATGAAGCAGCTCCTTCTGATTGCAGTGGTGGCGATGGCCGGGGTGGCCGAGGCCCGACCGCCGCGTGGTGGTTTTCACCCGGCGCGCCCCGCACAGCCGATGTGGCCAGCGCCGAGGCCGCCGCGCGTGGTGGTGCGACCGCCGCCCGTCATCGTGCGGCCGCCTCGCGTCGTGGTGCGACCGGCGCCGCGCGTCGTCTACCAGCAGCCGCGGTACCGCCCGATGGTCCGCATGTTGCCGATGGGCTTCGTGGCGCTCTCGGTCGGCGCGGCGGCCTACTACTACGCCGACGGTGCCTTCTACGCGCCGGTCTCGGGCGGCTATCAGGTCGTCACGCCGCCCATCGGCGCCGCGGTGTCGGTGCTGCCGTACGGCGCGCAGCAGCAGGTCATCAACGGCGAGACGTACGCGTGGGCCGACGGCGCCTGGTACTGGTGGGACGGCTGGCGCGCGGCGTGGATTGTGGTGAACCCGCCGTACTGAAGCGCGCTACTTCCACAGATTGAGGAAGCCGGTGATGACGAGCGCGTTGGTGAAGTCGATGAAGAACGCGCCGACGATGGGCACCACGAGGAACGCGCGCGGCGCCGGCCCGTAGCGCTCCGCCAGCACCCGCATGCTGGCCATCGCCGACGCGGTGGTGCCCATCATGAAGCCGTAGAAGCCCGCAGCGATGACGGCGGCCTGGTAGTCGCGGCCCATCGAGAGGAAGACGACGGTGGCCGAGGTGACGATGGCGACCAGCACCTGCGCCGCGAGCATCACCAGCAGCGGCGCGGCGAGCGAAGCCAGCTTCGCCAGGTCGAGCGTCATGAGCGCCATCACCAGGAACAGCGAGAGCGCCACGTTGCCGAGGTCGTCGACCTGTCGCGCCGAGAGGCCGATGCTCCCGGTGAGCTCGTCGAGGTTCTTGATGACGGCCGCGACCAGCATCGCGCCGATGTACGCGGGCAGCGTGAAGGAGACGTTCAGCTTCGCGCTCACCGCCGCGCCGAGCCCCATCGCGACCAGCATCACCACCAGCGTCTTGCTCAGCTGGTACGCCTCCTGATCTTCGTTCACGGGCGCTTTCGTCTCGGGCTCGGGGATGACGCCTTCGATGACGTTGTGCGCGGTGCCGCCGGGCGTCGCGGCGGCGCTGGCGGCCGGCTGCAGACCTCGTCGCGTGATGAGGAAGGTGCCGATGGGGCCGCCGAACACGCCGGCCAGCACGATGCCCGCGGTGGCCGCGCCGATGGCGACCGCGCCGGCACCCGAGACGCCTGCGGCTTCGAAAGCCGGCGCGAAGGCCATGCCCGTGGCGGGGCCTCCGGTGAGCGTCACCGAGCCGGCCAGCACGCCCAGCAACGGCGGTTGTCCCAGCAGCCACGCGAGCGCGCCGCCGACGAGGTTCTGCGCGACGGCCACGACGGTGGCGATGCCCAGGAAGATGACGACCTGCAGCCCGCCCACGCGCAGCAGGCGCAGGCTGGCCGCGAAGCCGATGCTGGTGAAGAAGCCGATCATCAGCGGCTCGCGCAGCGTGGTGTCGAACTGCACGAGCGCCGCGCCCTGGTCGTCACGCGCGAACAGCAGCGCGACCGCCACCAGCAGCCCGCCGATGACCGGCGCGGGGATGTTGTACTTCGCCAGCACCGTCACGCGCCGTTGCACCGCGTAGCCGAGGAACAGCATCACGCCGGCGAACGCGAGCGTCTGCACCATGTCGAGCTTCATCGCGCGCGGAGTGTGGCACGCACGACGACGCCCGCGCTGGAGGTCGAACCTCCGGTCGGGGGCGCGTGAGCGGCGCGAGGGCTGTCAGCGCTTCAACGCGCGACGGCGCAGCGCCAACATCAGCCCCATCGCCAGCAGCGGCAGCGCGCCACCGTCGACGCTGTTGCAGTTGCAGCCCATGGCCGCCGCGCCGATGCGCTGCGGGCCACCGGTGGTCTCGCTGCTGCTGCCACCGCTCGAGCTTGAGCCGCCACCCGTGCCGTTGGAGCCGCCGGTGCCACTGCCGTCACCGCCACCCGCGCCGTTGCCGCCGCCCGTGGTGCCAGCGCCGCCGCCGGTGCCGACGCCGCCGTCCATCGACGGGTCGAGGCAGAAGCGGCCTTCAGGCAGGCCCGTGCAGAGGGTGCCGTTGGGGCAGAACTCGAGCTCGTCGCTGCCGCAGTACGTCTCGCAGCGGCCACCGACGCAGGCCTGGTCGCTGCCGCACGCGGTGCTGTCGCGCCACACGAAGCACCCCGACGGGCCCTGCTGGCACAGCTGGGGACGACCGCCGCTGCACTGCGCCGCGCCGGGCTCGCAGACCACGGGGCAGGGCGGGATGCAGGCGCCGTCTTCGCAGCGCTCGCCGCCGGCGAGGTCACACTGGCCGAAGGGCACCCACGCGGTGCAGCCGGTGGCCTCGAGGCGGCACTCTTCGGTCGCGCCGTTGGCGCCGCAGCGGCGGCTGCCCTGCACGCACGTCGTCGCGCACTGCTGGCAGCTGCCGTTGGCGCAGAAGCTGTTGGGCGCGCACTGCTGCGCGGGGCCCCACGCCGGGCACGCGTTGCTGTCGGTGATGCAGGTCTCGACGCCCGCGCCCTGGCAGCGCGTCTGGCCCGCCGTGCAGTTGGTGCCGCAGGTGCCGCACGCGCCGCCGCTGCAGAAGTCGGTGCAGGTCTCGCCCGACTGCCACGAGGTGCAGCCCTGCGCGTTGGCCACGCACGTCTCGACGGTCTTGTTGGCGCAGCGCTTGGCGCCCGCGGTGCAGGTCGTGTTGCACGCCGTGCACGCGCCGTTCTGGCAGATGCTGCCCGCGGTGCAGGTGCTGGCGCGCCACGAGGTGCAGCCGGTGAGGATGCTCAGCTCGCACTGCTCGACGCCGTTGGCCGTGCAGCGCGAGGTGCCGGGGCTGCAAGCCTGGCAGCTGTTGCACATGCCGCCCTGGCAGAGCTCGCCGTAGGTGCACGTCTCGGCCGGCTGCCACGAGGTGCAGCCCTGCGCGTTGGCGACGCACTGCTCAGCGTTGCCGCCCGAGCAGCGGAGCGCGCCCGCGTTGCACGCGTTGCTGCAGCCCTGGCAGCTGCCCGCGTTGCAGGTGGTGCCGGCCTGACACTGCGAGGTGACCCACGTGGTGCAGCCGATGGCGTTGTCCATCTGGCAGGTGCGGCGGCCACCGTTGGCCGTGCACTGCGCGGCGCCGTTGGTGCAGACGTCCTGGCAGCAGGTCGCGGTGTTGAGCGCGATGGTGTTGAGCACGTTCTGCAGCTGCGCCTGGTTCGACGCCACGTACGCGCTCGAGGTGCCGCCCGCGGCGGCGATGCCGTCGAGCACCGCCTTGTTGTTGCCGGCCACCAGCGTGCTGTCGAAGCCGACCACGAAGACCTTCACGCCCGCGGCGAACAACTGCTGCGCGGCCTGCACGGTGGCCTGCGTGTCGAGGCAGTCCTTCGCGCCGAGGCCGCACGAGCTCTGCGCCGGGGGCACGGTGCCGCAGGCCGCGGTGCTGGTGGGCGTGCAGCTGTTGGCGTCGAGCGTGGTGTTGCAGTTCGGCAGACCGTCGGTGATGAGCAGCACGTACGCGGGCGTCGACAGGCTCTGCGACGCGAGGTGCGTGCGCACCGCGTTGAGCGAGGCCGCCGTGGGCGTACCGCCGCCGGGCACCGCCGCGTTGTACGCCGTGCCGATGTTGTTCGAGTTGGTGCTGATGGGCTGCACCACCGTGCCCGTCGTGCAGTTGAAGGTCGTGGTGGTCTGCGGGTACATCGCCGCGCCGAAGCGGAAGCGGTTGCTGAAGTCGTTGGCCAGCGCCGGCACGACCTGCTTCGCGATGGTCCACTTCGACGGGTTGCTGCTCGACGCCGTGGTGCCGTCGGCCGCGAAGTTCATCGAGCCCGACTTGTCTTGCACGATGAACAACACCGGCAATTCGGTGCACGGAACAGCGAGTGCGGTCGAGGCGACAAGCGTGAGGGCGGCGATGAGGCTACGCATGTCGGTGTTATCGCCCGTTCACAGGGGTATGTTTCGTAAATCCTCGGTATCAGGGAATTTTTCTCGCCAGCCGAGAGTGTTTCAGGCGGAAAACCGGAGCACGCATGTCTCGTTCGAAAGAGCTTTTACACGGCAACGCGCTGCTGACGGCGGTCACCGAGACGGCGTTGGCGATGCAGCGGGCGGGCTCGCTGGCGGAGCTCATCGCGACAATGGGGGCGGGGCTCGAGCGGCTCGGCCTGCACGTGGCGCTGCTGTCACTGGATTCTTCCGGCTACGGCATGCGCTACCTGACCGACGCGCCGGGCGTGCGCGCGGTCTTGCGGGCCTTCAATCAAGGCGACGAGTCGATGCGCTGGCCCAAGCTGGCGGACACGGTGGTGGGCTCGAGTGAAGAGCCGCTGCTGGTGCAGCACATCGGCCTGGCGCTGCAGGAGTACGCGCGGGCGCTGGGGCACCCACTGCCCGACGAGGCCATCGCGGCGCTGCCGACGGCGGCCATCGTGACGCCGTTGCACGTGCGTGAAGAGAACTGGGGCGGGCTGGTGGTGCTGCACGACGACCTGCGTGAAGAAGACGTGGGCGTGGTGCGGCTCTTCGCGCTGGCGCTGGGGACGGCGCTCGAGGTGCGCGACGGTTTCACGCGGCTCGAGCGACGCACGGCCGAGCTGGAGCTGGCGCACGAGCTGGCAGTGGCGGGGCCGCGCGCCGACTCGCGGGTGCTGTGTCACCGCGCGCTCGAGACCATCTGCCGCACCACGCAGAGCGACTCGGCCATCCTCCACCGCTACGACGTCGTGTCTGGCGAGTACGTCATCGTCGGCGACCCGTACGGCTACGACGGCGCGCTGGTAGACCGCTACCGCCGCTTCTCGATGCCTGATGAGAACCCGGTGTACTCGATGCCGCTCGCGGTGCGGGTCAGCGAGCTCCCCCTCGACGCGGCGTTCGCGACGTCGGAGGGCTTCGTGCACATGGCCATCGTGCCGCTGGCCATCGAAGGCAAGCGCGTGGGCATGTTGACGCTGGGGCGCACGCGCGACGTGTCGTACGGCGAGGTGGAGCTGCGCTCGGCGGAGATCCTCGGCGTGCAGATGGCGTCGTTGCTGGAGCGTGCGCGGCTCTACGACGAGGCGAGCCGGCTCTACGGCGACTTGAAGAAGTCCTACGACGAGCTGGCGCACGCGCAGCAGGAGCTGGTGCGGCACGAGCGGCTGGCGGCGCTGGGCGAACTCGCGGCGGTGATGGCCCACGAGGTGCGCAACCCGCTGGGCGTCATCTTCAACTCGCTCACGACGCTCAAGCGGCTGCTGCGGCCGACGGGCGACTCCGAGATGTTGTTGAACATGGTGGGCGAAGAGGCCGACCGGTTGAACCGCATCGTCGGTGACCTGCTCGATTTCGTGCGGCCGTACGAGCTGACGAAGAAGCCAGTGGCCGTCGAGCCCGTCATCGCCAACGCGGTCGACGCCGCGGCGCAGTCGACGTTGAACTCGAACGTGCGCGTGTTGACGGAGTTCCCGCGCGAGCTGCCGCCGTTCCCGCTCGACGCGCACCTGCTCAAGCAGGCGTTGGTGAACCTCATCGTCAACGCGGCGCAGGCGATGCCGAAGGGCGGGGTGGTGACGGTGGTGGCCACCATCGAGCCGCAGGCGGGCATGCCGTGGCTCTGCGTGCGCGTGCGTGACGAAGGCGTGGGCCTCACGCAGCGCGCGACCGAGAAGATGTTCCAGCCCTTCTTCACCACCAAGGCGACCGGCACCGGCCTCGGGCTCGCGGTGGTGAAGCGCATCGTCGATTCACACATGGGCGAGGTGATTGCGCGGGCCAACGACGACGGGAAGGGGACGACCTTCACGATGCGCATTCCTTCGACGCACGAGACGCGGTCGACGACGTTGACGCCGCCGAGGCCCTCGGCCGCCGTGCCGCGCCGATGAACGGGATGGACTGGCGCTTCTACGCGGTCGTGTCGGCGCTCGCGGCCTCGGCCACGGCCGTGCTGGCGAAGCTGGGCGTGAAGGGCGTGCCGTCGAACGTGGCGACCGCGGTGCGCACGACGGTGGTGCTGGCCTTCGCGTGGCTGGTGGTCTTCGTGGCCGGCGAGCAGGGCGCCGTGCGCGGGTTGAGCCGCCGCACGTGGGTGTTCCTCGCGTTGTCGGGCGTGGCCACCGGCGTCTCGTGGCTCGCGTACTTCAAGGCGCTGCAGCTCGCGCCCGCCTCGCGCGTGGCGCCGCTCGACAAGGTGAGCCTCGCGTTCACGATTCTGTTGGCCGCGGTGGTGCTCGGCGAGCACATCACGTGGAAGGTGGGCGTCGGCGTGGCGTTGATGATCGCCGGTGCGCTCTTCACGTTGAGCGACGCAGGCTCGTGACGCGGCGGAACGTGAGGTTGACGCGCCGACGACCGAGCGCGTCGTGCAGGCCATCGCGTACCGGCGCCACGCCGTGAAAGCGCAGCCGGTCGACGCCGCCCCACACCGCGACGTCGCCGTGCTGCAAGGCGTAGCGCTTCGTGGCGTCGCTCCGCTGCAGCCCGCCGAACAGAAAAGTGGCCGGGAGCCCGAGCGAGATGGAGACGATGGGCTGCGTGAGGTCGTCTTCGTCGCGGTCCTGGTGCAGCGAGAGCTTCGTGCCGGGTGCGTATTGGTTGATGAGGCACGCCTCGGCGGCGCAGTCGTCGAAGCCGGCGGCCTGCGCGGCGCGGCGGGCGAGGCTCGAGAAGAGCGCTGGCATGTCGGGCCAGGCGCGGCCGCTGAGCGGGTCGGTCTTCGCGTAGCGGTAGCCGGAGCGGTCAGAGACCCAGCCGAAGGTGCCGCAGTTGGTCATCGCCACCGACATGGTGAGCCCGCCGGGGGTCACGAGGTGACGGAACGGCGCGGCGGCGGTGATGGCGTCGACGTGGGCGAGCAGCGACGACGCGTCGGGCAACGCGAAGCCGCGCAGCAAGACCGCCTGCGGTCCCAGCTGCTCTCTCGCGAGGAAATCGAACGTCGCGGTCACGGCGTCAGGCGTAGTCGAAGGCGCGCGCGCGCACGACCCGGGTGTTGCGGTGGTGGCCGCGTGTGAGATGAGCGCTGGCGTGCAGCGCATCGTGGAGTGGGATGTCCGAGTCAGCCGGGCGCTCGAGCGGCGGCGTCATCACCGCGTGGTGACGGTGCTGGCGCAGGCGCTCTCGTGGTCTGGCGCGGGCGGGGTGTGGGCGGCGCTCGCGGTGACGTTGGCGGTGTTGCTCGAGCTGAACGTGGAGGTGTTGCCGCGCCAGCTTGAGTTCCTCCACGCGATGGCGACGGCGTTGGTGGCGCTGCTGGTCGGCGGAGTCTTGAAGCGCGTCGTGAAGCGGCCGCGGCCGTTCGCGTCGTCGCACGGGCTGACGCGCGCCATCTGGGCGCCGGGCGCGCACCACTCGTTTCCTTCTACGCATGCGGCGACGTCGGTGGCGCTCGCGGTGGCGCTGCTGATCGTGGGCCACCCGTTGGCCGTGTGGGCCGCGCTGTGGGCCGTGGGCGTGTCGTGCTCGCGCGTGTGGTTGGGCGTGCACTTCGCGAGCGACGTGGCCGCAGGTGGCCTGCTGGGCGTGCTGTGCGGGCTGCTGATTCGATTCGCGCCGTGAGGCCTTCAAGGAGCGTGGGCGTGTCGGTGTGTGGTGCGTTGCCCAGCGCCGACTGGCACCGCGAGCCGCGCGAGGTGCCTTCAGTTCACGAGCCCGGAGCCGACGCCCTTTTCGGCGGCTGTACGAGATGCTGACGACGGTGGTCAGCATCTCCTACGAGGCCGAAAAAGCGTCCCGGCCCCCAGCCTGCCGAACGTGGTGTCGTGCCGCCGGGCCTCTCCGCAGCGGCGCGGTGTCGAGCGCCCGAACGACTGCCTCCGTGTCGGCTACTCGATGACCGCCTTCTTCGCCTCGAACGCCTGCGTCCGCTTCGGCGTCAGCGCGCCGTTCGCCACCTCACACACCGCCATCGTCTCCGGCACCTGCTGAAACGCGCTGAACGTCGGCTGGCTCGCGAAGACGAGCTTGCTCGCGGCCAACAGGGCCTTCTGCTTCTTTCCGTCGTCGCTGTCTGAGTAGACGACGCCCACGCGCGCGCCCGGCTTGCCCACGTTCAGCACCTTCATGCGCACGCCGCCTTCGAACTTCGCGACCTCCACCTTCACGCTGCCGGCCTTCGGGTTGCCGAACCCGGGCTGCACCGTGCCGTCGAGCATCACGCCCCACTGCGTGCCGCCCTTCACGCCGAGGCATGACTCGCTGTCGACGAGGCCGTCTGCTGCCCAGAGCTCGACGTGATCCGCCAGCGTCCACTTCGTCGAGGTCTCGACGAACGTGTCGTCGCGCAGCTCGAGGTACAGCTCCGGCGCGCCGCTGGTCGGGAAGTGCGCCACCACCAGCAGCGACGCGTCGTCGCGACCGCTCTGCTTGCCGAACGTCACGAAGCTCGCCGCTGCGCTGCACCCGCCGAGCGCCGTCGTCTTCCAACCGCCGTTGCGGAAGTCGGCCGGCAGCTGCACCGCGGGGATGAGGTTCGCGCGCACCTCCGTCGCCGCCGACTCGGGGTTGGCCACGCCCTCGCCGTCACACTTCGCCACGTCGTCGCGCGTCGTGCCCTTGAAGTCCTCCCAGCTCCAGTCGGAGTCGCGCATGAAGTCCGGCATCGTCGCGTGAAACGACGAGTGCTTCTCACGCGTCACGCGCAAGGGTGAGAGCGCGAGCTCCTTCTCGCTCGTCCACCGCCACGCAGAGCCGCCGTAGCGCGAGTGCTTGAAGGTGCTCGGCGTGACGTCGATGGTGTCTTCGCCCACGCCCGAAGCGCCGTAGCCGTTGTTGCAGACCTCCAGCAGCAGCTGCGGCGCGCCCGTCGTCGGCACCCACCACCACTCTTCTGGTGGCTCGCGACACGCGTCGACGTCGTCGCTCTTGCTGGGCGGCAGCGAC
This sequence comes from uncultured Archangium sp., assembly GCA_964459885.1. GTDB lineage: Bacteria > Myxococcota > Myxococcia > Myxococcales > Myxococcaceae > Archangium_A. The sequence goes on along the minus strand of CAYWON010000005.1, from coordinate 23,427 downwards.
ACCTTCCACACCGCGCCCGCCGAGGAGCCCTTGTCTTTCGACGCCGTGCACTTGCGCGCCTTGCAGTCGAAGTCAGGGGTGGCACCACTCACCAACAACGTCACCGCAGCGGCCATGAGCATGTCGACTGTCTAACGCACCATCGGGAACCAGAAGTCCACCGCGCCGTCGTCGCCGGTGTTTCCACCCGCCCAGCCCGACGTGAAGTCGGTCGCCGCGCGTCGCCGGTACTCGCCCGCCAGCGCGTCGCCTTCTTCTGAGAAATCGAACGGCACCGCGCGCACGTGCAGGAAGCCGTTGTCTTCGTCCCACACCTCGAAGAGCCGCAGCTGCGCCGGCCAGTCGGTCAACGACGCGCTCTCGGTCTCGAAGTACGCGTGCCCGGTGGCGGGTCGCGCGACGCCCGCGCGGTACTCGTGCGAGTGCGCCGCGATGTGCATCACCACGTGCGGGTACGCGCCCACGTACTCGCGCCACGCATCGGTCAGCACCGCGCCGTCTTGCCGCGTGCCGCCAAAGCCCGAGCCATCGGTCAACGCCCGCGCTGCGTGGTGCGAGAACAGCAACACGTAGCGGCCCTGGGCTTCCGCTTCGTCGAGCAGCGGCTTCACGCGCGCGTCGAGGTCGCTGCGCAGGAACAGCCCGTCGGCGCCACCGGTGGGCGCGGCGCTGTCCAACACGATGAGCCGCAGCGGCGCGCCGTCGATGTCCAACGCGTAGAAGGCCTTGCCGTCGATGGTGGCGCCCGCGCTGCGCAGCCCGTGGCCGTCGCCTTGCTCCGCGATGAAGTCGAGCAGCGCCGTGCCGATGAGCGGGTCGCGCTCCGCGTCTGCGGGCACAGGGCCGACGGTGGTGGGCGCGTTGGGCCGGCTCCACGAGCGCGTGCCGAGGTCAGCCGCGGTGCCCACCGCGGTCGCGCGCAGCGTGTCGGTGATGGGGAAGTTCCCCTGGTTGAGGATGTCGTGGTTTCCCGTCACCCAACGCCACGGCACCGTCAGGCCCTCTGCGTAGAACGGGTCTTTCGCGTCGTTCGACGGGCCCGGCGTCGGGTCGTCGTCATCGCCAGAGTCACACTCGATGGACTCAGCGCCGTTCATCACGCTGCGGAACCAGCGCGCCTCGTTCTGCTGCGCGTTGTCGATGTTGTCGCCGCCCAGCATGACGAGGTCGATGGGCGTGGTGGTGTGCAGCGCGTTGATGCTGCGCACCGCCGCGTTGAGCCCCTGACAGCCCCACGCTTCCTGTGGGCGAAAGGCGCCGCTCGTCGCGCCGATTTGATCGAGCGACACCACGCGCACGGGCGACTCGTCGTCGGTCAGCTGCGTGTCGGCGAGGTGCACGAAGCGCAGCAGCAGCTTCCGGTTGGCGCCGGGCGATGGTGGCGCCGCACCGTCGAGCGTGAGCGTCGAGGGCGTGAGGCCCGGCGCCGCCGCGACCTCACCGAAGCCGTTGTCCCACAGCCAGCTGAACTGCGACGGCGTCGAAGGCGGTCGGTTGCTCTGCGGCGTCACCGGCTTCACCGGCAGCCAGCGACTCTCGGTGGCGAGCGGCACCGACGTCACCGGCGGCAGGCGCGGGAGGCCCTCAGGTTCCTTCGGCGGCTCTCCACAGGACAGCCACGACAGGGACAGCACCAGCGCGACACGACTCGACGACAGCGACTTCATGGCGCCTTCGTAGGCGCTGACACCGCGCTGTTACAAGTTTGTGACAGAGCGCTCGTAGATGCCGAAGCGCCCCGTCAGCAGCGTGGCGACGACGCAGACGGCGAGCGCGACGGGGAAGAGGTGCAGCCCCATCAACTCGGCGGCCATCACGGCGAGCGCGACGGGTGACTTCGACGCGGCAGCAAACACGGTGGCGAGGCCCACGCCCGCACTCGCCGCGAGCGGCAGTCCCAGTGTCGTCGACAACGCCGCGCCCAGCGTCGCGCCGATGAAGAAGAGCGGCGTGACCTCGCCGCCGAGAAACCCGAAGCCGAGTGTCACGGCCGTGAAGAGGAGCTTCCACGCGAAGGTCGACGTCGGTGGCGCCGTGATGAACGCGCGCTCGATGCCGGGGACACCCAGGCCGAGGAAGTCGTCGACGCCCACGACGCGCCAGAGCGCCACCACGAGTACGCCGCCGATCGCCAGACGCAACGGGAGCGAGCGCTTCGTCGCCAGTCGCTTGAAGCCGTGCAGCGCGGCCACGAAAGCGCCCGTCGCGGCCGCCAGCGCGACCGCGAGCACCGCCCAACGCCACCAGTCTCCAGAGACCTCGACCTGTGGAAACAGCGTGTGCGTGACGCCCGTCGCGCGACAGACGAAGTCGCCGAGGAACGACGCGATGCACGCCGGCACCACGCTGCGCCACTGCCAACGCGGTGGTGCGACGACCTCGAGCCCGAAGAGTGCGCCGGCCCACGGCGTGCCGAACACCGCGCCGAAGCCGCCCGCGATGCCCGCCACCACGAGGTGCCGTCGCAGCGTCGAGGGCGCGCGCGAGGCGATGACGTCAGCCCACGCGCCGCCCAGCTGCACCGCGGTGCCTTCACGCCCCGCGCTGCCGCCGAAGAGGTGCGTGACGAGCGTGCCCACCAACACGAGCGGACCCAGGCGCGGCGGCACCTGCGGCCCTTCGCCCGTCTTTGCGACGTGGAAGAGGTGCGTGATGCCCGGCGTCTTCGGCGCGTGGCGCTGCAGCAGCCAACCGAGGCCCAGGCCTGCGATGGGAAGCAGCCACACCAGCCACGGCTGGGTGAGCCGCGTGCGCGTCACGAGGTCGAGACCGAAGAGGAACAGCGCTGCGCTCAGGCCCGCGCCGACGCCCACCAGCGCGCTCAACGTCAGCAACAGCAGCCGCAGCTTCACGGCGCCGTTGAAGCACGAATTACTTCGCTTCTGTCACGTACCGTGCGGCCGCGGTGCCGAGTGATGGCGGCGCCGCGTGGTCGCGAGCAGCTCCCCTGTTCGCCTTGATTGGGGACGGTCGGCTCTGTGCTGAACAGCGCGGCCATCGCCGGCGGGCCCCGCGACTTCGCGACGACGGTCGGCAATCGGGGTTCAGTCGTTGCCGAGGCGCGGCCGTTTCATTCGTCACTTGAGTCATGCGGGGTGACCCAAGTGACGAATGAACGGGTCGAAGCGCGAGTGAGGTGAGCGAACGCCTGCCCGGGGTCGAGAGGCCACGGCGCGACGAGCGCGCTGTGGGTCAACCGTCGGCCCACCCCCATCAAGGCCGTGGACGTCAGTGCGCCGCCGGCGCGGCTGCCTGCCGGATGCATGTGTGCGTCGACTGCTCCGCGACTCTCCTCGCTGTGTGGACGTCGGCCCGCGTCGCTGAACGTTCAGCGGCAGTAGCCCTGCGCGTTGCGGCTCGTGCGGCTGCCGCACGTCACGTCGGACAGCGCGGCACCGCGTGGTCGCGAGCAGCTCCCCTGTTCGCCTTGAATGGGACGGTCGGCTCTGTGCTGAACAGCGCGGCCATCGCAGGCGGGCCCCGCGACTTCGCGACGAAGTCGGCAATCGGGGTTCAGTCGTTGCCGAGGCGCGGCCGTTTCATTCGTCACTTGAGTCATGCGGGGTGACCCAAGTGACGAATGAACGGGTCGAAGCGCGAGTGAGGTGAGCGAACGCCTGCCCGGGGTCGAGAGGCCACGGCGCGACGAGCGCGCTGTGGGTCAACCGTCGGCCCACCCCCATCAAGGCCGTGGACGTCAGTGCGCCGCCGGCGCGGCTGCCTGCCGGATGCATGTGTGCGTCGACTGCTCCGCGACTCTCCTCGCTGTGTGGACGTCGGCCCGCGTCGCTGAACGTTCAGCGGCAGTAGCCCTGCGCGTTGCAGCTCGTACCGCTGGCGCACGCCACCGTCGGGCAGCGCGGCACGCACACGCCGCGTGAGACGCCCGGCGCGAAGTCGCACACATAACCAGCGCGGCAGCTCGACTGGCCGCCGCCCGGCGCGCTGCACGCCTGCAGGCACTCGAGGTTCGACGTGCAGTAGCCCGTCGCGCCGCCGCCGAAGCCGCCGCACACCTCGTCGCTCAACAGACACAGGCTCGTGCAATACCCGTTGGGCCACGACGTGCGGCACTCGGCGCTGCCCACCAGCGGCTGGTAGCACTGCGAAGCGGCGTTGCACGCGGCGCCCGTCGGCAGGTTGTTGGCTGCGCACACCTGGTTGCTGTTGCAGATGTTCGGTGACGTACACGCGCTGCAGCTCGCGCCGGCGCCGCCGCACGCGCCGTCGCTGGTTCCGGCCACGCAGGTGCCGGCAGCGCAGCAGCCCGACGCGCAGGTGAGCGGCCCGCAGCCCAGCAACGCGCCGAGCGTGCCCGTCACGCTGACGGTGCCTGAAGGCGACGCCGCGGTGTCGACGATGACGTACGCGGTGACGGTGGCGCCGGTGGTGTTGTTCCAGCCGAGCTGCTCCGTCGCGCCGTTGTTGCCGCCGCGCGCGGTGGCCGCGACGCACGTGCGGCCGTTGCACGCGCCGATGCTGGTGGCCACGTTGAGCGAGACGTCGACCGACGCGCCCGGCGTGGCCGTCACCGTGAGGCTCTGGTTGTTCGGCACGGTGTACGCGACCACGAAGTCCGGCCCCTGTGACGGCGTCACACAGCCGCCCGTCGCGCCGGAATACTCGTTGGCGAAGTCGGTCGCCGTGCGCGTGATGGCGACGCCGCTGGCGCCCACGAGCGCGGTCTCACACGTCTCTCCGGCCGGGGCCGGGCGCAGCTCGATGACGAGCTGGTACGCGCCGTTGGTCGACTGCGCGTCGTAGTCATCGACGATGGCGAAGACGTCGACGGCGCTGGCGCCGGTGTTGGTCCACGCGACCGTCTCGACGCCGTTGTCGTACGTGGCGTCGGCCGACGCGACGCAGGTGGCGGTGCTGCCCACGCACGCCGACGCGGGGCCCGCGACGAGGCTCACCATGGGGTCGAAGGTGCTGACCGTCGGCGTCACCGTCACCACCACGCGCTGCCCCGCGGGCACGCTGAAGCGCACCATGCGGTCGCGGCCCTGCGAGCCCCGGCACCCGTTGCTGGTTGCGGTGAAGTCGTTGGCGTAGCTCGAGAGCGAGTGCGTCGCGCTGTACGGCAACGTCACCATCGGCGCGTTGCTGCACGCGTCGCCGGTCTGCGTGCCGGTGCTGCAGCTGCCGCCGCCGCAGGTCTGGCCGCTGCTGCACAGCACGCACGCGTTGCCGCCGCTGCCGCACGCGCTGGTGCTGGTGCCCGCGACGCAGGTGTTGCCGTTGCAGCAGCCCGACGGGCACGCCTGCGCGTTGCAGCCCGACACGCAGCTGGTGCCGTTGCACGACTGGCCGCTGCCGCACGCGCTGCACGCCGCGCCGCCGGTGCCGCACGACGCGCCCGACGTGCCGGGCAGGCACACGTTGCCGTTGCAGCAGCCCGACGGGCACGTCTGCGCGTTGCACGTGGGTGTGGCGCAGGCGCCGTTGGTGCAGCTCTGGCCGCTGCTGCACAGCACGCACGCGTTGCCGCCGCTGCCGCACGTCGCGGTGGAGTTGCCGGGCAGGCACACGTTGCCGCTGCAGCAGCCCGACGGGCACGTCTGCGCGTTGCACGCGGGCGTGACGCAGACGCCGGCGGTGCATGACTGGCCCGACGCGCAGCTGTTGCACTGCGCGCCGTTGCCGCCGCACGCCGACGTCGTGCTGCCCGGCATGCACACGTTGCCCGCGCAGCAGCCGGTGGGGCACGTCTGCGGGTTGCAGGTCGCGCCGCCGCTGCACACGCCGTTGCTGCAGGTCTGGCCCGACGCACACGCCGCGCACATCGCGCCGTTGCCGCCGCACGCCGTGGTCGCGGTGCCCGCGCGGCACACGTTGCCGTCGCAGCAGCCCGAGGGGCACGTCGTCGGGGTGCAGGTGCTGCCGCCGACGCACACGCCGGCGCTGCAGGTCTGGCCCGACGCGCAGGTGCCACAGGCCGCGCCGCCGCTGCCGCACGCCGACGTCGACGTGCCCGGCATGCACACGTTGCCGTTGCAACAGCCGTCGGGGCAGGTGGCTGCGTTGCAGGTGGAAGGCGTGGTGCACACGCCGTCGAAGCACGCCTGACCAGACGCGCACGCGTTGCATTCCGCGCCGCCGCTGCCGCACATCGACGTCGAGCTGCCTTCGCGACAGACGTTGCCGTCACAGCAGCCCGAGCAGTTGTCGGGACCGCACGTCGTGGGCGCACGGCAGGTGCCCTCGCTGCAGGTCTGCCCCGCGCTGCAGCTGCTGCACCGCGCACCGCCGAGGCCGCACGCGGCGCTCGTGTTGCCCGCGACGCACTCGCCGGCGTGGCAGCAGCCGCTGCACGTCTGTGGTCCGCAGCTGCCCGACGTCGGCACGCACGCCTGCGCGACGCACTGCTCGTTGGCGCTGCACACGTCGCAGGTGCCGCCGCGTTGGCCGCACGCGGTGACCGAGACGCCCGTCACGCACGTGCCCGCGCTGCAGCAGCCGTCGGGGCACGTCGACGCGTTGCACGCGCCGCCTTCGCACTCGCCGTCGCTGCAGGTTTGATCTGCCCCGCACACGCGACAGGCCTGCCCGCCTTGTCCACACGCGCCCAACGTCGTGCCGCTCACGCAGGTGTCGCCGTCGCAGCAGCCGTTCGCGCACGTGGTGGCGTTGCACCCCGAGCCGCCGCCTCCGCCCGTCGCGCTGCCCGGCGTGCAGAAGCCGGCGCTGCACACCTGGTTCGGCTGACAGCTGTTGCAGCTCAGCCCCGACGCGCCGCAGGCCATCGGCGTGGTGCCTGTCTGGCAGACGCCGCTCGCGTCACAGCAGCCGGTGCACGTCGAGGCGCTGCAGGTCGCCAGCGTCGGCGAGAAGCAGCCCGCAGCGGTCAGGAGCACGACAAAGGTGAGGGCGCGCATGTCGCACCTGCTGACACACCACCCCCACGTCACGTGCAGCCGAAGCGTGACAGGCCGGAAATCCGAGGGCGTGACCCCGTTTGGTGCGGTGCTAAGCCCGCGGGCCGTGCTTCGGGGGCCTTCCTTATTACTGATGCTGTCTGCGGCGGCGGCGCTGGCCGCTGACGTCGACGACCTCTCGCTTGACTCGCTGTTGGACACCCGGGTCGAGGTGGCCACGCGCGACGCGCGCTCGACGCGAGAAGCGCCGGGCGTGGTGTTCGTGGTGACGCGCGAAGAGCTGCTGGCGTCGGGGGCGAGAGATCTCCTCGAGGCGCTGCAGCTGGTGCCCGGCTTCACCTTCCATCAAGACGTCGAGGGCGCGGTCGGCGTGGCCTTCCGCGGCCTGTGGGGCCACGAGGGCAAGGTGCTGTTGATGATGGACGGCATCGAGCTGAACGAGCCGCTGTACGGCACCACGCAGTTCGGCCACCACGTCTTGCTCTCGTCCATCGAGCGCATCGAGGTCATCCGCGGGCCGGGCTCGGCCATCTACGGCGGCTCGGCCGAGCTCGCGGTCATCAACGTCATCACCCGCAGCGGCGGCAAGCTGCAGGGCGCGGCCTTCTCGGGCCGCTACGCCCACGGTCAGCGCGGCTTCAACGACTGGAGCGTCGGCGGCTCGCTGGGCGCGAAGCACGAGTCGACGGGCATCGAGTGGAGCCTGCACGCGGTGGGCGGGCTCGGCCGCCGCACCCAGCGCGCGTGGACCGACTTCTCGGGCACGACCGTCACGCTCGCCGACGACCCGCTCGACCCGCTCACCATCAACGCGGCGCTGGCGTGGAAGGGGCTCAAGGCGCGCTTCCTCTTCGACAACCAGGTGCAGGGCTCGACGGTGGGCTTCGGCGCCGCAGAGCCGGGTGCGGTGCTGCAGCACCGCACGCTGGCGGGCGACGTGCAGTACGAGGCGCGGCTCAGCGACACGGTGACGCTCAAGCCGCGCGTCACGGTGCGCGCGCACACGCCGTGGCAGATGCGCGACGAGGCCAGCGACCAGTTCTACGACAAGACGGCGCTGCGGGCGCTGGCGGGCCTCACCCTGGGCTGGGCGCCGCTCGACTCGCTCGACGTCACCGCGGGCCTCGAGGGCTTCCTCGACCACGGCTGGCTCAACGCGCTGACGCTCACCGGCGCACAGACTGATTTTCAGGGCCAGCAGCAGGTCAGTTACGGCAACGTCGCCGGCTTCGTGCAGGCGCTGTGGCGCACGCCGTACGTCAACGTCGCGGCGGGCGGCCGGCTCGAGTGGCACTCGGCCATCGGCGTCAACGTGGCGCCGCGCCTGGCGCTCACGCGGCAGTTCGGGCTCGTCAACGCCAAGCTGCTCTACGGCGGCGCGTTCCGCAGCCCGTCCATCGAGAACCTCAACTTGAACCCGCTGGTGCGCGCCGAGCGCACGCACGTGGCCGAGGCGGAGGTCGGCGTGGCGCTGAGCGACGTGGGGTACGTGGCCGTCAACGGCTTCTACACGCTGCTGCAGGCGCCCATCGTCTACGGCTACGACCCGGCGTCGCAGAGCGAGGCCTACGTCAACGGCGGCGCGCTCTCGACGGCGGGCGCCGAGGCGCTGCTGAAGCTGCGCGGCGCGCGCGGGCACGTCGACCTCTCGTACTCGCTCGCGGTGCCGGTGGTGGCCGAGGGCGTCGACACGTACCTGGTGCCCGGTGGCGGCGACACGCGCTTCCTCGGCATGCCGCTGCACAAGCTGACGTTGAGCGGCCGCCTGGTGATGAACGAGCACCTCTCGCTCGGCGGCAGCGCGATGTTCCTCGGTGACCGCTACGCGTACCTCCGCGCCTCGCCGGCGCTCGACGGCACCGGCACCGTGGGGTGGGTGAGCGACGCGCTGCTGCTCTCGGTCTGGCTGGGCGTCGACAACCTCGGCGTGCGCGGCCTGTCTGCCCAGGTGGGCGTGGGCAACCTGCTCGACGCCAACGTGCTGCTGGTGCAGCCGTATGACGCCGGCCTCGCGCCCATGCCGGGCCGCGGTCGGGAGTTCTTCGTGCGGCTGGGCTGGGCCTTCGAGGTCTTCAAGTGAGAGCCGCGGTCGCCGCGTTGGCGCTGCTGACCGCGTCGTCTGCGCGCGCCGAGCGCGTGCCCGACAGCCTGGGCGTGTTGGTGATGCTCAAGGTGCTGACCTACGACGCGGGCTTCGACGCGCGCGGCGGCGGCGAGTTCGTGGTGCTGGTGCCCTGGGCGCCCGGCCACGAAGACGACGCGCAGGCGCTGGCAAAGACGGCGGCCGGCCTCGACGTGAAGAGCATCAAGGAAAGGCCGCTGCGCTTCGTGGTGGTGCCCGCCGGTGACTGCGGCAAGCAGAGCGCCTCGGCGGTGCTGCTGCACGCCGGTTTTCCCGGCGAGGCCGCGCGCCCGGTGATGAACCTCGCGCGCGGGCGCCGCTGGTACGCGCTGAGCCTCGACGAGGCGCTGATGCCCGACGGCGCGGTGCTGGGCGTGGGGCTCGCCGACGGCAAGCCGCAGCTGCTGCTCAACGTCACGGCCTCGAGGGCCGTGGGCGCCGAGTTCGCCGCGGCGGTGTTGAAGCGCGCGCGCACCTTCCAGTGACGCGCGCGGTCGACGTCAGCGGCAGCTGGTCTGCGCTTCGACCAGCACCACCCCCGCCGGGGCCGCCGCGCCGACGGCGCCACAGCTCTCGTGGTCGAGGAGCGGCACGGCGAACTCGAAGGGTTGGTCCATCGAGCCGCTCAACGGGACAGGAAACGTCTCGAACCAGGAGGTCACGCCGGCGTGCGACACGAAGCCGACCCGGCTCATGCGCACGGTGTCCGCGTGCAGGCGTGCATCGACGCGACCGGGGATGACGCGGCCCGCGCCGTACAGACCCCACAACCCGCCCAGCGCGACCAGCGGCCCGCAGGTGGTGACAGGCAGGAAAGCAGACCGCGGTCCACCTGACGTCACCTCGACGTCGGCGCGCACCGTCGAGGCGCCGCGCAGCTCCACGCGGCCGCTCGCGGTTGGCGTGTAGCGCGCCGTGCCCGACACACCCGAGCCGATGACGGCGCCGCCGGCCACCACCGTCGTCGACGCGGTGCCGTGCGACCATTCCACGGTGACCTCGGTGCCGGCGCACACCACCGACGGCGTCACCGAGAGTCGACCCGACGAAGACGACCACCAGCCGCAGCCCGACAGCGCGAGGCCCAGCGACACCACCACTGCGTTCACGTTTCGCATCGTGTGCCTCACTTGACGTTGAAGAGCTGCGTGGAGCTCTTGCCGTTGAGAGTTGCCGTCGCCAGCAGGTCGCCGTCGTCGGAGAGCGCGAGCAGCTCGGTGACGACCCACCCCTGGCTCTGGAGCTGGCTGAGCGGCTGCATGCCGACGCCGAAGTCGATGAAGGGCGTGCGCACGCCGTTCTTCACGAGGTGACCTGCGCGGAGGCCTTCGCGCGTGGCGCCGACCAGCTCCACGCCGTCGAAGCCAGCGGGCGTCGCCACCAGCGTCGTCAGGTTCTTCGCGATGTCGTGCGTGAGCGCGAACGGCCGGCCCTTCGCGTCGAAGGCCTGCACGACCGCGAGCCCGTCGTTCGAGACGCTCACCACGCGGCTCGAGACCGCGCTCTGCGGGTGCAGCGTGCGCAGCGCGCCGTTGCGCCACAGCGCCGCCTGCATGGTGTTCTTACCGTCGAGCACCCAGCCGCCGACGTGACCCTGGTTCGAGATGAACTCGGCTTCGCCGTAGCCGCTCGGCGAGGGCAGCGACTTGAGCGCGCCTGCCACCCACAGCACCGGCGCGTGCGTCTGCTTCACGGGGTCGACGTACGTGCCCGCCGCGGCGCCGACGTCATTCATGTCGGTGAAGCGCACGTCGGCGAGGGTCTGCAGCGCGCCTTTGGCGTCGAACAGCTGGCCTTCGAGCTTGCCCGACAGCGTCGACCAACCCGCCGCGCCTGCCAGCGACGCGGCGCTCTGGAACGCGCTGCCCCATTGGTTGCGCGCGATGGTGCCGGCCGGCCGCCCCTGGCGAATGGGCCCGCGGAAGCCGCACGCGAGGCACACGCCCAGCAGGTTGTTCTTCGCCAGCAGCAGCAGCTTGGGAATGCGGCAGCGCCCACCCAGCGCGGGCAACCCGTTGCTGACGGTGAGGCTCGTGTTGGCCGTCGCGCCGCTGATGAAGTCGTGCGCGGTGAAGTTGACGGTGCCCACGAAGCCCGCGGGCACGGTGGTGCTGAAGGTGCCGCGCGAGCGCCGGGGCTCGACGCGCAGCGTGGCGGGCGACGGGTTCACCCCGGGCGTGTCGCTCGAGAGACCGAAGTTCACGCCCGAGAAGGGCGCGAGGTGCCGCAGCGTCAGCCAGCCGGGCACGCGCGTGGGTTCCGTCGGCGAGGGGCAGAGGTACGAGCGTTCGAGCTGGAAGCGGTCGACGATGATGGGCAGCGGCGGCGCGTGCTTGCCGACGAGCGCGTCGATGACGAGGTCCGACACCACCACGTCTGCGTTGACGGTGACGCCGCCGCAGCCGGAATCCACGGTGAAGTGCAGGCGGTTGTCGGCGGCGCTGGCGTCGACCTGCGCGTTGGCCGCGAAGTCGCTCGCGCAGGTGCCCGCCGTGGGGAACTCGAAGCTGCTCAGGTTCAGCGTGACGCTGCCGGTGACGCGCTTGACGAAGCGGTTTGAGCCCTCGATGGAGACGCACTGGTCGATGCGTTGGTCAGCCGTGAGCCGCACATGGGTGGCGTCGACGCGCGTGCCGGTGAAGCGCACCGAGACCGGCAGGCCGAACGAGTCGAACGGAATGTCGACGTCGAAGCTGTCGGCCGCCTTGTCGATGCAGATGGGCGACGCCGACCCGACGGCGCGGCGTTGGTCGACGAACGGCGCCGTGATGCGCAGCGCGGCAGACGAGGCGATCAGCTCGACCTTCTCGCCGCGCGCGAAATCGTCAGCGCCAGACATGGCGGACGCCTGCCCCGCAGCGCACAGCGCCGCCGCGAGGGTGAACCGCTTCCAGATGGGCATGGGCTGCTCCTGTGTGAGTGACAGGGCAGGTACAGCGCGCGTCAGCGGCGTCTTTTTCCAACGTGCAGCGCCGCCGTCGTATTGAATCGCGCGCATGGCTGAGTCCGAGCGCGTCGTCTTCTTGAGTTCGATGGAAGGGCTCCATCGCGCGCTCTCACCGCCCACGCCCGCCGAGACGGCCGCGTTCCTGAAGGCCGGCGTCAACGGCAAGACCTTCGCGCCCGCGTACGCGCTGCAGGCGTACACCGACATCCTCGACGCGTGCGGCGCGAGCCGGTTTCCCGACGCCGCGCCGCTCGAGCGCTTCCGGCAGGTCGGGCGGCTCTTCTTTTCCGGCTACGAGAAGACGCTGGTCGGCTCGGCGCTCGTCGCGATGCTGCGGCTGTTGGGGCCGCGCCGCACGCTCGAGCGCATGACGCGCAACTTCCGCACGGCCAACAACTACACAGAGGTGACGGTCGAGGCGCTCGGCGCAGCGCACCACCTCGTGCGCGTCAACTACGTCGTCAGGCCCGGCTTCTACCTCGGCATCATCGAGGCCGGCTGCGAGCGCGCCGGCGCGAAAGACCTCTCGGTCACGCTCGTCTCGCAAGACGGCGAGTCGCCCGTCTACGAGGTGAAGTGGGCCCCTTGAAATGATGTGACTGTTCAGTCATTGTACGTGTGTCCTCGTTTCAAAGGAGCGCACGCATGCTGGGCATTCCCCTCGGGTTGGCGGCGTCGAACGCCGGAGAGTGGTTCATTCACAAGCACTGGCTGCACGGCCTGGGGCGCAACAAGAAGAGCTTCTGGGCGTTCCACTGGCACGAGCACCACCGCGAGGCGTACCGCCACGACATGATCGACGCGCAGTACCAGCGCTCGCTCTTCACGTGGTCGCCGCAGGGAAAAGAGGCGCTGGCGTTGGCGGCTGGCGCTGTGGCGATGACGCCGCTGTTCCCGGTGTTCCCGTTCTTCACGGGCACCGTGTGGTGGCGCATGTGGCGCTACTACCAGGAGCACAAGAAGAGCCACCTCGACCCGGCGTGGGCGCGCACCAACCTGCCGTGGCACGTCGACCACCACCTGGGCAAAGACCAGAACGCCAACTGGTGCGTGACGCACCCGTGGTTCGACTACGTGATGAAGACACGCAAGCCGTACCAGGAAGACCCCACCGGCGCGCTGCCGGAGGGCGCGAAGGGTGGGCTGCTCTCGCGCATGTGGGAAGGCCTCAAGGAAGGCCGGCGCGTGAAGCAGCGCTCGAAGGTGGCGCCGAAGAAGCCGGCTGCGCCGCCGCAGCTGCGCGTGGCGTGAGGTCGACAGGGCACTCGGGAAGATGAAACGGCCCGCCCCTCCGTGTGGAGAAGCGGGCCGCGAAGACTCGAGCGTGCGGCGACTTCAGAACGCCGCTTCGACGCCCACGGTGAGCGCGACGTCGAGCTCCTTGCGGGGCGCGCCACCCGTCGGCACAGGCGGCTTCGAGTCGTAGTTGAGCAGCAGCGACGTCGCGAGCGACAGCGTCTCGGTGAGGCGCGCGTTCAGCTTGGTCGTCGAGTTGATGAGCACGCGGCCCAGCTCCGGCGCCAGCACGTAGGGGATGACTTCGAACTCTTCCGAGAAGCGCACGTGCTCCGAGAAACCCCAGCGGAACGTGAACGCGGCGCGCGGCGCGAGGATGATGACGCCGTACGGATCAACGACGACCGGCGTGGGGAAGTACTGGAAGCGCGTTTCGTGACCGCCGCGGGCCGCGAGGTCGGCGCGCAGGTACAGCTTCTCGTACGTCGCTTCCTTCTTGTTGAAGAAGGTCAAGCTGGCGCCGAGCTCGCCGAGCGCGCGCGACTCGATGTTCTTCATGTGGTCGAACTCACCGCCGGCCGTCGCGAAGATCGCCGCGAAGCCGTCGCCGAACGTGCGATCGCCACGGACGCTGGCCGCCGCGCGACGCGCCGTGGTGCTGGTCACCGCCGAAGCGTTGGTGTCGGGGTTCGCGAGGCCGTACGCGCCGTTCGCCTTCAGACCCAGCATCCACGCGCCGAACTGGCGGCTCGCGGAGGCGGTGCCCGTCAGCGTCAGGGTCTGCGCGTTACCGGTGATGAACGTGAGGCCCAGGCCGAGGTTGCCGACCCACTTCTCTTCGGGCGCGGTCGCGGCAGCAGCGGCGGCCGGCGCCTGCGGGGCGACCGCGTCAGCGATGCGCGTCACCGCGTCGGCGGCCTTCTGCGCGGCCTCGGCGGCCTTCTGCGCGGCCTCCGCGGCCTTCTGCGCAGACGTCGCGTCGTCCGTGAGGGTCGTGGTCGGCGCCGGAGCGGCCGTGGTGGTCGGGGCGTCGGCCTGCGCCAGCAGCGCGGCCGTCAACGTCAATGGAAGCAGCATGCAGCTCTCCTGTGAGTGTTAGAACGCGCGGCGGAACTAGGGCTGCTCGCAGAGCGCTGCAATCGAAAAAATCCGTGGTCGCGATTTGCACCACGTCGCTGGGGTCAAGAGAGACATGGCCGTGATCAAGTGGATGTTTGTCCTGTTGTTCGGAGTCGCTGGCGCAGGCGCGCTGGGTCTCGGTGTTCTCGAGGGCGCTGCGACCCGTTCGGCCACGCCGCGCGCGCTGCCAGCCATCGCGCTCCGCGAGTTTCCCTCGGGCACGCTCGCCGCTGCGGAGCCGAAACCTGCAGGTGTCACTGACGCGCCTGTCGCCGAGAAGCCCGAGCCCGTCGCCGAGAAGCCTGCGCCCGTCGCTGAGAAGCCTGCGCCCGTCGCCGAGAAGCCCGCGCCCGTCGCCGAGCCGGTCGCTGAGAAGCCTGCGCCCGTCGCCGAGCCGGTCGCTGAGAAGCCGAAGCCCGCGCCGCCGCCTCCTCCTGCGGAAGGTCTCTTGAACCTCCGCGCCTCGGACACGGCCGACGTCTTCCTCGATGGCAAGAAGGTCGGCGGCTCGCCGCTGCTCGGGGTGAAGGCGAAGGTCGGCAGCCACAAGGTTCGCTTCGATTGCTACGACGCCGCCGGCAACACGGTGCCGGGCGCCGCGCAGAGCGTGGTGGTCAAGGCCGACGCCGAGACCGACGTCGAGTTCACCTGCCCTGCGGAGTGAGCGGTCAGCGGTACATCTGCTCGATCAACGCGGCGTAGCGGTCGCTGACCACCTTCCGCTTCACCTTGAGCGACGCGGTGAGCTCGCCGCCTTCGGTGGTGAACGGTCGCTCGGTCACGCGGAAGGCCTTCACCGTCTCGAACGGCGCCAGCTGCGCGTTGGCGTCATTCACCACCGTTTGCAGCACGGCGTTCACGTCGACGCCGGTGGAATCTTCCGTCGTCACGCGAAGACGCGGACCCCTGACGAGTCTCAGTTGTTGATGAACCAGGCGGAGCCTCAAATCGCCACATGACCCTCCGGCCTGAAGAGCACGTTTCGCAGCTGCTGCACGGTGAGCAGTCCCTCGAAGCGTACGCGGCTGAACATGGGCTCGACGTCGCTGAGCTGCGCACGTGGAAGTCGCTCTACCTCGCTGGTGGCAACGCGGCGTTCGCGCGAAAGCCGACGCGTCGCGGGGTGTGGCTGGCGGTCGCGGTCGTCGCTGCCGCGCTCGTGCCCGCGACCGTGGTGGCGCAAGCGAACTGCACGCCCGCGGTGCCGTGGCCGCTCAAGGCGTTCTGCGGAAACCAGCCGGCCATCGCGAGCGACATCAACGCCAATTTCAAGACGCTGGGTGAGACGCTCGCGACGCGCACGGGCCCGCTCGATGGCGGCGTTGACCTGGTGCTCGGGCCGGCGACGGTGCTGCGCGGCACGGCGAACGCCGACGTCACCATCGCCGCCAACGCCGTGTGGCTGCGCGGCCAGAACGGGGACGGTCGCGCGCTCTACACGTGGAACGATCGCCTCGGCCTCAACCACGGCGGCGCCTACCAGGGCACCGACGTCACCGGCGCGCTCGCGGTGTCGGGCGCGCTCTCGGCGTCGACCATCACCGGCAGCTCGTTCAACGGCGTTGCGCTCTCGCAGAGCGGCACCGACACCAACATCGGCGGCAGCAGCCTCTACGTGAATGGCGAGCTGCGCGCGGAGCGGCTGCGGTCCCGGAACTGCGGCTGGGTCGAGGGCAACACGGTGCAGCTCAACGCGCACACCAACGCCGGGTGCCCCGACGGCAAGTTCCAGAAGGGCTTCTCGTGTCAGGTGCCGAGCGGCTCGTACCTGCAGTGCCGCGCGTGGTGCTGCGACCCCTGAGTCGGTCGTCCGGGCAGCGCGCGTGCATCAAGTGACCGCAGCGGGCCGCGCGAGGTGTTAGCTCTGTCGCCTCCCGCGCATGGCGAACCCTCCACGCAAAGAGCCCCGCAGAGGCGACGGCAGCAAGGTGCCCCAGTCGCTCAAGGAGAAGATCGAGCAGCGGCTCACCTCGCGCGAGCTGTACGAGCAGCTCCCGCGCGCGCTCAAGCTGGTGTGGGAAGCCGACCGCCGCAACGCGGTGCTGCTGGGCGTGCTGACGCTGGTGCAGGCCGCGCTGCCAGCGTCGATGGCGTACATCGGCAAGCTCATCATCGACGCCGTCGTCGTGTCGTCGACGCAGGGCGCCGACAAGGACCTCGTCTGGAAATACGTGTCGTGGGAGCTCGGGCTCGCGCTCGTGGCGCTGCTCGTGTCGCGGCTGATGGCGCTCTCGCGCGAGCTGCTGCGCGTGGCGCTCGGCAACTTGCTCAACGAGCGCATCCTCGAGAAGGCGCTGACGTTGGAGCTTCGCCACTACGAAGACTCCGAGACCTACGACCTGATGCAGAACGCGCGGCGCGAGGCGTCGTCGCGGCCGCTCGCGCTGGCGATGGACGCCGTCACCGTGGTGCGCCAGCTGCTGGTGCTGACGACCTTCGCGGTGCTGTTGTGGAACGTCGCGTGGTGGAGCGCGCTGGTGTTGGTGGCCGCGGCGATCCCTTCGTTCCTCGCTGAGACGCGCCTCTCTGGTGAGCGCTTCCGTCTGTACTCCTGGCGCGCGCCTGAGAGCCGGAAGCTGACGTACCTCGAGTGGCTCTTGACGCGCGACGCGTCGGTGAAAGAGGTGAAGCTGTTTGGCCTGGGCCCGCTCTTCCTCGGTCGCTACCGCGCGCTCTTCGCGAAGTTCCTCGCGGAAGACCGGGCGCTGGCGCGCAAGCGACTGGTGCTGGGCACGCTGCTGGGCGCGGTGTCGTTGGCGGCGTTCTACGTCTGCTACCTCTGGGTCGCGGGCCGCGCGTCGAACAAGGAGATCTCCGTCGGTGACCTGGTGCTGTACCTCGGCGTGTTCCGCCAGGGCCAGGCCGCTTTCGAAGCGGTGTTGGCCGCGGTGGCGGGCATGTACGAAGACGCGCTGTTTCTCTCGAACCTGCAGCGCTTCTTCGACCTGCCGACGACCGCCGAGCTGCCGCGCACGCTGCCGGCAAAGACGTTGCCGCCGGGGCCGCACACGCTCGAGCTGCACGACGTCAGCTTCAAGTACGCGGGGAAAGATGAGTACGCGCTGCGCAACGTGACGCTGCGCCTCGAGCCCGGCGAGAAGCTGGCGCTGGTGGGCGAGAACGGCGCGGGCAAGTCGACGCTCATCAAGTTGATGCTGCGGCTCTACGAGCCGACGGAAGGCGCCATCACCTACGGCGGCGTCGACCTGCGCGACTTCGACGTCGTCGACCTGCGCGCCCGCATGGGCGCCGTGTTCCAGGACTTCGTGCGCTACCAGTTCACCGCTGGCGAGAACGTGGGCCTCGGCAAGACCGCGAAGCTGGAAGACCGACCCGCCGTCGAAGTGGCCGCGGCCGCCGGCGGCGCCGACGAGGTCATCGCGAAGCTGCCGCAGCAGTACGACACGATGCTGGGCGGCTGGTTCGAGCGCGGGCAGGAGCTCTCGGGCGGCCAGTGGCAGAAGCTCGCCATCTCGCGCGCGTTCATGCGTGAGGCCGAGGTGTTGATTCTCGACGAGCCCACCGCTGCCATCGACGCGGAGGCCGAGGTCGCGTTGTTCGAGCGCTTCCGCGCGCTCGCGAAGGACCGCACCGCCATCATCATCAGCCACCGTTTCTCGACGGTGCGCATGGCCGACCGCATCGCCGTGTTGGAAGGCGGGCGGTTGGTCGAGCTCGGCAGCCACGAGGCGTTGCTGGCGCAGGCGGGGCGCTACGCGCGGCTCTTCACGCTGCAGGCGCAGGGCTACCGCTGAGCCTTCTTCCTGGCCGTCTTCTTCACCGAGGGCTCGCGCTCGACGTCGAGCCAGACCGGAAAGTCGGCCCACGCGTCGCCGGAGAGCACCGACACGTCGTCGAAGCCCTGACGGAAGAGCCGGTCGCCGAAGACCCCCAGCCGTGACGTGTAGTCGTCGTGAAGGCGCTCGCGGTGCGCGCCGACGACCTTGTCGATGCCCTCATCGCTGGCGACGAGCAGCGCGCCGTCGAACGTGCAGAGGTCATTGAGGTCGACGTCGTCGTCGCGCTCCCAGCGTGGCGCGAGGCGGTCGCCGCGGAGCTCCAGCAGCGTCGACCGCCCGCCGCAGACCAACAGCCGCCCTTCGTGCTGTGTCAGGCGAGTGAGGTTGACGGGGGTGCCCGTCGCGACTGGATGAAAGTGGCGTGAGCCGTCGAGCCGACCGAGCAACCCGTCGGAGCCGCAGACCACGAGCGCGTCGTCGACCTCCAGGAGGTCGAACACCATCGCCTCGTCGCCGCCGACCTCGAGCCTCGTCCACGCGCCGCCGTCGAAGCGATGCACGGCGCCCCAGCCCAGCGCGTAGGTGCCGCTCGGCAGGAGGCGCAGCTGGGTGGTGAGGCCCGGGATGCCCGCGTGTTTCGGAGCCCACTGACCACCGCGGTACACGTCGTACTCGCCGTGCTTCCCGAGCGCATGGAGCGCTCCTTCGCCATCGATGGCGAGGTCGGCGAGCTGATGCTCGAAGCGACGCACCAGCGTGAAGGCCTCGCCGTTCCACTGGCAGACGAAGGTGCGCGCGGTGTCGGTCTCGCCGCGGTGCCGCTCGAAGACCCGCAGGAACAGGTCGTCGTGGCTCGAGCCGGTGATGGTGCCGACCTCGAGCGTCTTCGGGAGCGTGAGTCGCGCCATGTGCGCAGGATGCTTCAAGTCGGCGCCGGAGTCGTTGACGCGAGGTGGGCAGCGTCTACTTTTTGCGGCGTATGGCCGCTCGCTCCGCCCCACCGCCTTCACCCAGACGCCGTGCGGCGCTCGAGACGGTGCGCTCGGTGCTGGGCGCGCTCGTCGTGGTGGCGCTGTTGGGCTCGCTCGCGGCGGTGCTGGCGTACCGCGCCGACGTCGAAGAAGCGCGGCGGCAGGTGCGCGAGCGCGTCGCGCGGCAGGGTCGGTTGTACGCGGATTCTCTTGGCCTGTACTTCGAGCTCTTGCACGCCGAGCTGCAGCGCCTCGCAGACCGTGGCTACGCCGAGCTCAAGCTGCGCGACCTGTTGGTGCGCGCGGGCGTGCAGGAAGACAAGGCGCTCTTCTCTGACGGCGTGGCGTTCTTTGATCGATCGGGCGCGCTCTTGTGGAGCGAGCCGGCGCTGAAGGTCGCCGACGTCACGCAGCAGCCCTGGTTTCGCGAGGTGTTGGCGTTCGACCGCGCCACGGTCGATGAGTTCTCTGGTGACGACTCGTCGCGGCTCGCGGTCGCGCTGCCGGTGCGTGAGAACGGCGTGCTGCAGGGCGTGCTGGTCGGCGTGGTGCGTGGAAGCGACCGGTTGCTCTACGGGGCCGGGCACACGGGCGAGCAGCTGTTGTTGTTGTCGTCTGACGAGCGCGTCGTCTTGCCGTTGGCCGAGCCGTCGTGGAGCCACGCTGGCGATTTCGACGGCCGCGTCGAGGCGCTGGTAGCGGGCGGCGGGCATTCCACGTGGAAGCTCGACGGCTACGAGGTGATGGCGGAAGCGTTCTCGGTGCGCGGCACCTCGCTGCAGGTGCTGGCGCTCGAGTCGGAAGAGACGTCCATCGCGCCGATTCGTCGGAGGTTGGAGCTGCAGCTGGGCTTCTTGTTGTTGGTGCAGCTGACGGCGCTCGGGGCCTTCGTCGTATTTCTGCGGCGCACGTGGCGCGCGTTCCTCGACGCGGAAGCGCAGGTGGCCGAGCGCGAGAAGATGGCAGCCCTCGGCAGCGCCGCGAGCCTCATCGCGCACGAGGTGAAGAACTCGCTCAATGGGCTGAAGTCAGCGGTGTCGTTGCTGCGGGTCGGCGGCGACGCGACGCTGGTCGCGCGCACGGTGACGGGGCAGGTCGACCGGCTCACGCACCTGTCGCGGTCGCTGCTGTCGTTCGCGAAGCCCAATGAAGCGCGCCGCACGAAGGTGGAGCTGGACGTGGTGGTGCGCGAGGCGGTGGCGGGGCTCTCGTCGTTGCCCGAGTGGCCGGAAGCGACGGTGGAGCTGGCGTTGACGAGCGGCGTGACGCTGTCGAGCGACCCGCTGCTGCTGACGACGGTGGTCGACAACCTGGTGCGCAACGCGGTGGAGGCGGCGGTGGCCGCGAAGGACGTGGGCGTGGTGACGACGCCGCGCGTGAAGGTCGAGACGCTGCGCGTGGACGATGACGTGGTGGTGCGCGTGACTGACAACGGCCGCGCGCCGGAGGGGCTCGAGGTGCGGCTGGGTGAGCCGTTCTTCACCACCAAGGCCAAGGGCATCGGGCTGGGGCTGGCGATGACGTTGCGCGCGGCCGAGCAGCTGGGCGGCGCGCTGCGCTTCACGCGGCTGGGCGACGGGAGCTGCTTCGAGTTGGCGATTCTCCTCTCCGCCCGCGGCGGAGAGGTTGGGTGAGGTGGTGCGTGAAATGGCCCTCACCCCGACCCTCTCCCACTTCGCGGGAGAGGGGGCGCCGATGGTCGTGACGCTGACCACGCTCTCAATGGCGCGTGACTTTCGAACGACGATGGTCGTGATGCTGACGACGCTCTCTGCGCGTGACGTTTCTTCATTGCGCCGCCGCACCACGCCGCGCACCGTTCCCCCATGTTGACCACGCTCCTCGTCGACGACGACCGCGCCTTCCTCGCCATCGCCGCCGCCGCGCTGCAACGCGAAGGCGCGCATGTCACGCTCGCGCACTCCCTCCACGAGGCGCGCAGCCGCTTGAACGAGCGCGAGTTCGAGCTCGTGGTGCTTGATCGCCGCCTGCCCGACGGCGACGGCCTCGAGTTCCTGCCCGAGCTCCGCGCCGCGTTGCCCGCCGCCGTCGTCGTCATGGTGACCGCGCATGGCGACATCGCCAGCGCCGTCGAGGCCGTACGCCTCGGCGCCACCGACTACCTCGCCAAGCCCATCGAGCTGTCAGACCTGCTCTTCAAGGCGCGCCGCGCGACCGACGAGCTCCGCGTGCGCGACCGCCTGCAGCACGCCGAAGGCGAACTCTCGGGCCGCCGCAGCCTCATCACCCCCACGTCAACCGCGATGAAGACGCTCGTCGGCACGCTGGAGCGCGTCGCCACCTCGAGCCCGCGCAGCCCTGTCTTGCTGCTCGGCGAGACCGGCACTGGCAAAGAAGCGCTCGCGTGGCACCTCCACGTGAAGAGCTTCGGCACCTCGCTGCCCTTCATTCAGCTCAACTGCGCGGCGCTGCCCGAGGCGATGGCCGAGAGCGAGCTGTTCGGTCACGAACGCGGCGCGTTCACCGACGCGCGCAGCACCCGCCGCGGCCTCGTGGAGCTCGCGCACAAGGGCACGCTGTTCCTCGACGAGGTCGGCGAACTCTCGGCGCCGCTGCAGGCGAAGCTGCTCACCTTCCTCGACGGCGGCCGCTTTCGCCGGCTGGGCGGCAGCGCCGAGCTGACGAGCCAGGCGCGCGTCGTCGCCGCCACCAACCGCGACCTCGAAGCGCAGGTGAAGGCCGGCACCTTCCGCGAAGATCTCTGGTTCCGACTCTCGGTCTTCCGGCTCGACGTGCCGCCGCTGCGCGCGCGTCGCGAAGACGTGCCGCAGCTCGCTGAAGGGCTGCTGCACCGCGTGGCGCGAGAGCAGGGCCGGCGCGATGTGCCGAAGCTGTCACCCGACGCGCTGGCCCGCCTGGGCCGCTACGCGTTCCCCGGCAACGTGCGCGAGCTGCGCACCATCCTCGAGCGCGCGTTGGTGCTCGAGACCGGCGACGCGCTCTCGCTCGACTGGCTCTCACCCGCGACCGTGCGCGACGACGGCAGCGGCGGCTTCGTGTCGCGTGAGGTCGAGTCGCTCGACGCGCTCGAGCGTCGCTACGCGCGGTGGGCGTTGGAGCAGCTCGGCGGTCGTCGCCTCGACACCGCGAAGGCGCTCGGCATCTCGCACCCCACGTTCAACAAGCTGGTGCGCGAGGAATAGCGGGGCGCGTTGCCCCGTCGTGCAGCGCCGCACGGGGAAAGAGGGAACGATCGTTTCCTTTCGACACACCCTTGGCGCGCCACGTTGCCCCTGACGCGCCGTGGCACCGTTCGTGAAGAGCGCACGCGGCCATGACCCGCGTTGTCAGTCTCGCCGTCGTCGTCGTGGCCCTCTCGGCCTGTCACCACAAGGAACATGAAGAAGAGAAGGGCCGGCTGCCGGTGGCGACGCCGCTGCGCAAGTCGACGGCGCTGACGCGGGACTACGTCGCGCAGATCCGCTCCATCCAGCACATCGAGGTCAGGGCGCTGGAGCGCGGCTACCTGCAGGGCATCTTCGTCGACGAAGGCCAGGCCATCGGCAAGGGCCAGAAGATGTTCCAGCTGATGCCGCTCATCTACCAGGCGGAGGTCTTGAAGGCGCAGGCCGAGGCCGACAAGTCGGAGATCGAGTTCAAGAACACGAGCCTGCTGGCCGAGAAGAACGTCGTCTCACCCAACGAACTCGCGCTGGCGAAGGCCACGCTGAACGGCGCGAAGGCGAACCTCGCGTTGGCCACCACGCACAAGGGCCTCACCGAGCTGCGCGCGCCGTTCAACGGCATCATGGGCCGCTTCCACGCGCGCCTCGGCAGCCTCATCGACGAAGGCGACCTGCTGACGACGCTGTCTGACAACAGCACCATGTGGGTCTATTTCAACGTCACCGAGGCCGAGTACCTCGACTGGAAGCGCGAGTCGGAGGGCGCGCGCGCGCGGCCAGTGCAGCTGGTGATGGCGAACGGCGAGGTCTTCAACCAGCCCGGGCGCGTCGAGACCATCGAGGCCGACTTCGACAACGAGACGGGCACCATCGCGTTTCGCGCGGCGTTCCCCAACCCCGACGGGCTGCTGCGCCACGGCGAGACCGGCAAGGTGCGCATGACGGTGCCGCTCGATGACGCGCTCGTCATTCCCCAGAAGGCGACGTTCGAGGTCTTGGACAAGCGCTTCGTGTTCGTCGTCGACGAGAAGAACCAGCTGCACTCGCGGCCCATCACGGTGTCGGCCGAGCTGCCGCAGGTGTTCGTGGTGTCCGGCGGGCTGACTGAGAAGGACCGCGTGCTGCTCGAAGGGCTGCGCAAGGTACGCGACGGCGACGTCATCGAGCCCGAGGCGCAGCAGCTGGCTGAGGTGTTGACGCACCTCGAAGTCCCCGCGGAGTGAGGTGACGCAACATGGTGCAGAAGTTCATTCACCGGCCGGTGCTGG
>CAYWON010000004.1:20140-95966 GCA_964459885.1 uncultured Archangium sp. | reverse complement strand
GCCATGTTGTCCGAGTGCGAGAACTGCCCGTCTTCCTTCCGCGACACGCACTTGGCCCACAGCTGGGCCACCGCCTTCGCATCAAACAGCCCGGCATCGCGCAGCGCCGCGTCGCTCATCACCTCGTCGACCCAGCCGGGCCGCTCAGCACCGACGAACGAGAGCGCGTCCGGCGCGCGGTACGGCTGCTTGGGCCGCGACAGAATCTCTGGCGTCACCAGGTCGCGCGCCACGCGCTTGAGCACGTGCTTCTCGTCCAAGACCTTCAGCTTGAATGATGGAGGCAGCGAGTTGGCGAGCGCGATGACCTCGCGGTCGAGGAACGGGAAGCGCCCCTCGACGCTGTTGCCCATCAACATGCGGTCGCCCTGGCTCGAGAGCAGGTAGCCCGACAGCAGCGTGCGCACCTCGAGGTACTGGTCTTGCGCCAGCGCCGGCCACGACGAGAACTCCCCGGGCAACGTCGCCAGGAAGTCCTTCAAGACGTCACCACCCGCCACCGCTGCTTTGACCTCCGCGCTGAACAGCCGCTTCAGCGCTGACGTGCCGCTCCACCGCGGCTCGTGGCTGAAGCCCGGCGACTTCGCGCGCTCCAACCCGCGGCCGAAGAACTGCCGCGTCAGCGCCTGCTGCGAGACGGGCGAGCGCGTGAGGTACGGGTAGAGCCGCTCCAACAACTTCGGTCGCCACGGAGACTTCGGGCTCACCGCCCAGAAGCGCCGCACCTTGGCCTCGCGGAACAGGTCGTAGCCCGCGAGCATCTCGTCGCTGCCTTCGCCGGTCAGCACCACCTTGATGCCTGACTGCTTGACCAGCCGTGACAGCAGGAACAACGGCGCTGGCGCGGTGCGCACGATGGGTCGCTCGGTGAAGCCGATGACCTCGGGGAACACGTCGGCGATGTCCTTGCGGCTGACCAGCACCTCGGCGTGCTCGGTGCCGAGGCGCTCCACCATCGCGCGCTGGTACGGCGTCTCGTCGTACTCGGCGTCGGCGAAGCGCAGCGAGAAGGTCTTGAAGCCCGACGGCTTGGCGCGCGCGGCCATCGCGGCGACGAGCGAGCTGTCGAGGCCGCCCGACAGGTAGCTGCCGACCGGCACGTCGGCGCGCACCATGCGCAGGCGCGTCGCTTCTTCCAGCGCGTGGGTCAGCGCATCGGTCGCCTCGTCGAGCGAGCCCGCGAAGCGGTCCTTCGCGCCCACCGGGTACTTCGGCGTCCAGTACGCGGTGTCACGCACCAACTGGCCGCGCTGCCACACGCGCACGTGCCCGGGCTCCAGCTCGCGCACGCCGCGGAACATCGTCTGCGGCGGCACCACGGTCCAGAACGTGAAGGTCTCGTCGAGGCCGCGCGGGTCTAGCTCGCGGGGAAAGTCGGGCGCGCCGGCGAAGAGCGCCTTGACCTCGCTGGCGAACACGAGCCGACCCTGATGCTCGGCGTAATAGAGCGGCCGCACGCCGACGCGGTCGCGCGAGAGCACGAACGTCTGGGTCTTCGTGTCCCACAGCGCGACGGCCCACTGGCCGTTCATCTTCTCGAACGCCGCGTCGCCCCACGCTTCCCACGCGTGAAGGATGACCTCGGTGTCCGATTTCGTGCGGAACGTGTGGCCGAGCTTCACCAGCTCGTCGCGCAGCTCGACGTAGTTGAAGATCTCCCCGTTGAAGCTGAGCCACAGCGTGCCGTCGGTGTTGGCCATCGGCTGCTGGCCGGTCGCCAGGTCGATGATGGACAGGCGGCTGTGCGCGAGGCCTGCGCGGCGGTCGCGGTACACGCCAAACTCGTCGGGCCCGCGGTGCTGCAGCGCGCCGGCCATGCGCGCCAACGCTTCACGCGACGGCGACACCGCGTCGCTCGCGAGACACACGATGCCGGCGATGCCGCACATGACTCAGGCCTTCTTCTTGGTGATGTACGCCGCGATGTTGTTCACCGCGTCGAGGTTCTCCGGGAGCATCTCGGCGTCGGCGACCTGAATGCCGTACTCGCTCTCGATGAAGGCGATGATCTCCAGCACGCCCGTCGAATCGACGATGCCTGCGTCGAGCAGCGACATGCCGTCTTCCAGCGTCGACGGGTCCGAGACGTAGAAGTTGGAGATGATGAAGGCGCGGATCTTCTCTTTGAGGTCTGCAGACATGGGTGACTCCTTACTTCAGGCGCGTTGAGCGACGGCGACCCGCGGTGCGCCGTCGGCGTTGGTGACGAAGCGGACGTCGCGGTAGCGCTTGCTGCGCGTGAACAGCGCCGTCATCTGGCGTTCCTGCCCGAGGCCGAACTCGAACAGCAGGAAGCCGCTCGGCGTCAGCAGCTCGACGGCTTCCTTGATGACGCGCTGGTGAATCGCGAGGCCGTACGGCCCGGCGTCGAAGGCCGCGCGCGGCTCGTGCTCTAGCAGCGACGCGCGCTCGTGCTCGAGCTTGCCGGTCGAGATGTACGGCGGGTTGCACACGATGACGTCGACACCTCCCGCAGGCAGCACCGCGCGCACGGGCTCGAACAGGTCGCCAGTGAAGACCTGCACGCGGTCCTGCACGCCGACGTGCGCGACGTTGCGCTGCGCGATGGCGGTGGCGTCGGCCATCAGGTCTGACGCCAACACCTTCACCGTGGGCACCTTGCTGGCGATGGCGGTGGCGAGGTTGCCGGAGCCGCAGCACACGTCGATGACGTGGGCGCCCCCGTGCGCGCGCAGCAGCGTGACGGCCTCGTTGCCGAGCAGCTCGGTCTCGGCGCGTGGCACCAGCGCGCCCGGCGCGATGAGCAGCTCCACGCCCATGAAGCGGGTGGTGCCGCGGCGGTAGACAGCGTCGACGTCGGGTTGCGCCTCGCTCACGACAACCCCGTGCGCGTGATTTTTCCGCTCGTCGTCTTGGGCAGCGCGCTCATGAACTGCACCACCTTCGGCACCATGAAGTTCTCGAGCCGCTTCTGGCACTCCTTCATGACGTCCTTGTCGGTCATCGTGACGCCGGCCTCGAGGACCACGAAGGCCTTGATGGCCTGGCCCAGCAGCTCGTCGGGCACGCCGATGACCACGGCCTCCTTCACGCCCTCGATGTTCATCAACGCCGTCTCGACTTCTTTGGGCGCCACCTTCTCTCCGCGCGACTTGATGATGTCGTCCATGCGGCTGACGAAATAGAGGTAGCCCTCGTCGTCGAGGCGGCAGAGGTCGCCCGTGTAGAGCACCTGCTCGCCCGGCAGCGGCCCCGGCTTCAGCTTCTTCGCCGTCGCTTCGGGCTTTTCCCAGTAGCCCTTCATCACCGTGGCGCCACGAATCACCAGCTGGCCGATGATGTTGGGGCCGACCTTCTTGCCGTCTTCATCGACCAGCCACAGCTCGGTGTTGGGGATGGCGAGGCCCACTGACGTCGGCTTGCGCTCGAGGTCTGCGGGCGGCAGGTACGTGCAGCGCTTGCACTCGGTCAGCCCGTACATCGAATAGATGCGCGCCGTCGGGAACAGCTCGCGCAGCATGGTGATGTGCTTCACCGGCAGCGCCGCGGCGGTGTTGGTGACGTACGCGATGGACGAGAGGTCGAACTCGCGCAGGTTCTTCAGCTCCGCCAGCACCGCGAAGATGGTGGGCACGCCGGGAAAACCGGTGACCTTCTCTTCGACCATGACCTTCAACACCTGCGCCGGGAACGCGAACGAGCGCTCCAGCACCAGCCGCGCGCCCACGCGGAAGCTCATGATGAGTTGGTACAGCCCGTAGTCGAAGGCCAACGGCAGCACGCCCAGCACCACGTCGTGCTCTTTCATCTCGAGGTACGTCGAGATGGAGGTGCCCGCGGTCAGCATGTTGCGGTGCGTGAGCATCACGCCCTTCGGGTCGCCGGTGCTGCCCGAGGTGTAGATGATGGCCGCGAGGTCGATGTCGAGGTTGCGGCGCGGCGGCGCGGGCGTGCCGAGGTGACCTTCGACAGCGTCTTCGAAGCGCTGCAGTGACTTCACGTTCGGCAGCTTCGAGGCGTCGAGCCCGCCCGACACGATGGTGCGCACCAGGTGCTTGCAGTGCTGCGCGCTCTCGTTGAACACGCTGCCCAGGTGCATGTCGGTGATGAGCACCTTCGCGCGTGAGTCATTCAAGTAGTACGTCAGCTTGTCGTGCTTGGTGAGCGGGTTGACGACGCTGACGACCGCGTTCGCCTTCAAGACAGCCCAGAACGAGATGACGGTCTCGACGGTGTTGTCGGCGAACACCACGACGCGGTCGCCGCGCTCGACCCCCGCGTCGACCAGCGTGTGCGCCAGCGAGTTGGCCCGCGCGTTGAGCTCGCCGTACGTGAAGCGCGCGCCCTTGCAGACGAGCGCCACCTTGTCCGGCAAGCGCGCGGCGGTGGCCTCGAAGAAGTCCTGCAGCTGCGGCGTGGCGCTGTGATGCAGCGCCGGCGGCGCGACGAATGAAGTCGACACGTTGCTTCCCCCCCGGGAAGAACAGCGAAGTACTTCTACGGTGCGTCGTGTGAGACGGACTCCACGAGAATCGGCTGCGCGTGCAGGTAGCGCGCGAAGCGGCGCTTGGCGGCGATGTCCTTGTACACGCGCTCGACCTGCTCGGCCGTGATGCCCACCACCGGCGCGACCTCCGCCGCGGGCACGTTGTTGTTGAGCGCGTAGAGGCAGAGGTCCATGCGGTCGTACGGCAGCGCGAAATAGAACTCTTCCTGCGTCTGCGGCAGCGAGTACGTGTCGGTCGTCGGCGGGCGACGGCGAATGCCCTCGGGCACGCCGAGCGCTTCGGCCAGCGCGTAGACCTGCGTCTTGTAGAGGTGCGCGATGGGCTTGATGTCGGCGCTGCCGTCGCCCTGCTTCACGAAGAAGCCCTGGTCGTACTCGAGGCGGTTCGGCGTGCCGATGACGGCGTAGTTCAGCCGGTCCGCGTGGAAGTACTCCATCATCTTGCGCACGCGCTGCTTGAAGTTGGTCGCCGCGACAATCTGCAGGTACGCGGGCAACGACATGCGCGAGGTGTGCTGCTCGCCCGTCGGCGTCTGCACCGTCAGCTGAAAGACGTTGAGGCGGTCCGACTCGAGAATCGAGGGCAGGGTGATCTTGCTCTTCCAGCCCTTGCCGTAGTCGGGGAACACGCTGCGAATGGCTTCTTCCTGCCGGCGGTAGCAGCCCAGGCCCTCGAGCGCGGGCGCGATGTTCTCGACGACGGCCTCGATGCCGAGCGACTTCGCGAGCTCCTGGCCCAGCTCGAGCGACTCATCAGACGAGTCTTTCTCGGGCATGAAGATGCCGAAGACCTTGTCCTTGCCGAGGGCTTTGACGGCCAACGCCGCGCTCACCGAGCTGTCGATGCCGCCCGAGATGCCGACGACGACGCCACGCTTCTTCAGCGTGCCCATCACTTCTTTCTTCATCCACTCGGCGACCCGCGAGACTTCGGCCGAGCGATCCAGCTCCAACACCGCGCGTGAGAAGGTCATTGGCCGCGCGTGTTAGCAGCTAACGCGTCACCACTCAGTGACCCTTTTTGCCTCAGCGGTCGGGCCAGTTGTTCCACGGCGACGGCGGGTCGGCGCAATCGAGCGCGCGCAAGAACGCGAGGAGCGCCAGTCGCTCGTCAACATTGAGCGCGCCCGCCGGCAGGTGCAGGTCGACGATGCTCTCGAGCGTGGCGTGGGTGCCGTTGTGGCCGTACGGCGCCGTGCGCGCCACGTTCCGCAGCGACGGCGTGCGCCACGCGCCTTCGTCTTCGGGTTTCGCGGCGGGCACTTCACCCCGCGGGCCATCGTGAAACTCACCGGCGGCAGAGAACGGTGAGGCCGCGAGCAGCTCGAGCCCGCGCGCGCGGCCAGGCTCGGCGGGCGTCACGCCCACGTCGTGAAACGCGTCGTCGCTCAACGTGGGCCCGCTGTGACAGCCGTCGCAGCCGGCCTTGAAGAACGCGCGCAACCCGCGCTGCTCTTCGTCGCTCAGCTTCGTCAGGTCGCCCGCGAGGTAGTCATCGAAGCGGCCGCGCCCATGGGCCGCCTT
Source organism: uncultured Archangium sp. (assembly GCA_964459885.1). Lineage (GTDB taxonomy): Bacteria > Myxococcota > Myxococcia > Myxococcales > Myxococcaceae > Archangium_A. The sequence goes on along the minus strand of CAYWON010000004.1, from coordinate 89,974 downwards.
GCGCTCGTAGGCCTCCAGCGCCTTGCCGACGTTGGCGGCCACGCGGTTGACCTCTCGCTGCGTGTCGACGGGCAGCGCATCGAAGGCCGCGTCGCCGGGCTTGCCGCGCGCGGGCCACGTGTCGCTCCCCGCGGGCAGCGCGCCGAAGACCTCGCGGTACTGCGCGGCGAACGTGGTGCGCATGGCGTGCGCCAGTTCGAGGCGCGTGAAGTCCATCTCCTTCGGGTTCTCAAAGGCGATGAGCGGCTGCGCCCAGAGCGAGTCGGCCTGGCCGTCCCACATTTGCCAGCGGTGGCGCGCGGCCGTGTAGATGGAAGGGCTGTTTCGGTCGACGGTTTCCAGGCCGGTCGACGTCGGCTTGCCGTCGCCGAAGTCGCGCTCGGGGATGTGGCAGGTCGCGCAGCGCACTTCTTGATTCGCCGAGAGCCGCGCGTCGAAGAAGAGCTTGAAGCCGAGCCACGCCGCCGCGTCGTCGTCGGCCTTCGCGTTGCCCGGGCTCGCCGGCAGCGCCGTTTGCAGTTGCATCGCCAGCACAGGCTTGCACTCCGCGGCGCTGAAGCCCGACACCTGTGGACATTCGGGTGGCGCGCACGCCGCGAAAATTGCCGCGCTGATTGCGCCGATGGTACGACCGCGGCGGATGCGGGGGTTCATCACCATGAGACATAACCGGGTGCGCAGTGCAGTGGTGACTTCCTTGTTGGCGGCGCTGGGAGGTTGCATGGGTGGCGCCGGTGAGCTGCCCGTGATGCCGCCGCCCAAGACGAGCCCGCCGCCTGACCTGCCCGACGCCGTGGTGGTCGAGGTCTTGCCCAACCCCACGACGCCGCCGAGTGAAGACGGCACGCCGTGGGGTGGCCCTGCCGCGCCCGAGCTGGTGGGCGTGCAGGCCGTGCCCAACCGTGACAGCGCGATGTTGGTGTTGCCCGTCGTCGATGGCGCGGTGGACTACCGCGTGTTCCGGCTGCCTGCGGGCGCGCGCGCTTCGACGGTGAGCGGCGGCGAGCAGGTCGACGGCACGGTGATTCACTGCGCTGGTTACAAGCAGCACAACGACAAGTTCTCGGGCCAGCGCGAGCTGATGCAGCTGGTCGAGGTGACCGACTTGAACGGCGCCACCGACCTGGTGGTCGAGGCCATCGACGCGCCGTGCCCGTTCCAGGGTCACATGGCGCCGAAGCATGAAGACCTGCAGGTCACCATCGACGAGGTGCCTGTCGAAGACCGCATCGCGTTCTCGTTCTTCACGCCCGATGAGATTCGCGCGCGCTTCGGCAGCCTCATCATGAACGGTCATGGCCCCGGCGCCGGCCTCGCGCAGCCCGGCCCCACCACGCCCCCGAAGGTCCTGGCGCGCACGTTCGTGAAGGTGACGCCGGCCGGCCGCGACATGCCGCGCACGAAGGACTTCTTCGATGACTTCACCGGCGCCAACGGGCCGTGGGCGTTCCAGGGCGAGGTGAGCGGCCACGGGCGCACGTACTCGCGCGGTCGCCGCTTCGAGAACTCGAAGTGGGAAGCGTTCATCTACAACGACGACCTCGAGCGCGCGCAGTTGTCGGAAGAGCGCGGCCTGTTCCGCGTGACGTTGCCTGACTGGTTCCAGGACGTGTTCGCGACGGTGGTGATGGTGCCGCGGCAGCCGACGACGCTGAGCGACACCGACTACCTGCACCTCACGTGGGAAGTGGCGTCTGACGCGACGAGCCGCCGGTACTGGTGGGTCGGCATCTGCGGCGCGGGGCAGGCGGGCCAGACCTTCAGCGCCGACAACCGCTTCACCGGCAACCTCGTGCAGACGTCGTTCTTCTACCAGGACGACGGCTACAACGTGTCGGCGGAGGACTGGAACTGTCTGCAGTTCTTCCCGCGCGATGGCTCGCCGTTCGACATCGGCGACTGGAACCGCAGCGAAGCCGACATCCGCGTGATGGTGAATGAGGCCGACGCGCCGTCGCGCTCGAGCGTGCGCAACCTGAGCCCCGCGCAGTACCCGAGCTACGCCGCCACGCCGAGCTGGTTCGTCACGCAAGACAAAGACGGCAACTTCCTCAAACAGATCCTCCAGGACGAGCTCACCATCGGCCACCGCGTGCGCTTCGACGCGTGGGTGCGGCGCGACAGGCTCGTGCTGTATGTGAATGGTGAGCAGCGGCTGTGCAACGACTTCGGCGCGCAGCGATTGACGATGGCTGAAGCCGCGGTGGCGTGGGGCCAGGTGCTGTACCACTCGGCCGCCGAGCGTCTGGAGTTCAGCCGCGACTACAACGATCGCACCGGCCAACGGTACTATCTGGAGAACGCGCCTTACGCCGACGAGCGCGAATGGGACAATGTGGGGTTCGAAGCGGGCGTCGGTGCGCCCACGGGCTTCAACGAGTCACAGTGTTTCGTGGCGCCATGAGGTGATGATGCAAGAGCTGGTGAAGCGGACGTGGGCGAAGCTGAGAAGAGACATGCAGGCCGGTGAGTCCGTCGGCCGCCTCGCATCGAAGAGCGCCAGTTATGCGATGGCGCTCGCCGCCACGAAGCTCCATCTGCGCATGGTGAATGAAGTCGGCGTCGGCGTACGGGCGCTTGGGACACCAAACATCGTCAACCACGGGTACATGATCATCGGCGCGCACTCGTTGCTGCGCAGCGTGAACGTGCCTGTCGAGCTGGTCACCGAGCCCGGCGCGCGCCTGGAGATCGGCGCGTCGTGCATGATCAACTACGGCGTGTCGCTGGGCTGTACGAAGTCCATCACCATCGGGAACCGCTGTCGGTTGGGCCCGTACGTGATGGTCGTCGACACCGGCTTTCACGAGCTCTACGACCGCGACGCGCGGCCTGAGCCGCAGCCCGTGGTGCTCGAAGACGACGTGTGGCTCGGCGCCAAGGCCAGCGTGATGCCGGGCATCCGCATCGGCCGCGCGTCGGTGGTGGGCGCGGGCTCCGTGGTGACGAAAGACGTGCCGCCGTTCACCGTGGTGGCGGGCGTGCCCGCCGTGCCCATCAAGAAGCTCAACCCCGAGAAGTTCGTCGTTCGTTCCATGTACGCAGAAGAATGACGACGAACTTCGGGTCGTTGACGAGGTAGCGACGCCACAGCCGGCCGGGCTCCTGCGCGAGGCGGTAGAGCCACTCGAAGCCGGTCTTCCGCATGATGGCCGGCGCGCGCTTGATGGTGCCCGCGATGAAGTCGAGGCTGGCGCCGATGCCCAGCAGCACCGCCGGCTTCACGCGGTCGGCGATGTGCGCGATGAGCAGCTCCTGCTTCGGCGCGCCGAAGGCCAGCAAGACGAGGTCTGGCCTGGCATCAGCCAGCTGCTGCGCGATGGCGTCGAGCTGCGCGGTGTCTTTCAGGTTCACCATCGGCGCGTCGGTGCCGACGATGAGCGTGTTCCATTTCTCTTTGGCGACCTTCGCGGCCTTGTCGGCCACGCCCGGCGCCGCGCCCAGCAGGAACACGCGCCACTGACGCTGCCCCGCGCGCTCGAGCAGCGGGCCCACGAGGTCAGACCCCGCCACGCGCTCGGGCAGCGGCGTGCCCAGCAGGTGTGAAGCCCAGACCAACGGCATGCCGTCGGCGATGGACAGGTCGGCGCGCGCGTACGCGGCGGCGAAGGCGTCGTCGCTGTCGACGTTCACCACGTGGTCGATGTTGGGCGTGAACACGAAGCCGCCCTGCTTGGCGTCGATGAGGCGCTCGACCTCGGCCAGCGCTTCGCGGGAATCGACGACGTCGACAGGCACTCTTCCGATGGTCAGACGGCGGGGCACGGCGGCGCTATATCGTGCGTCGTGACGAGATGGTCTCCCAACGAGGTGGCGCACCGCGCCGGTGAGAAGCTCCCGACGCCGGCGTTGAAGACGCTGCTGCGCGGCGCGGTGCGTGGCTTCGGCGTGTCGCTGTGTCTGCACCGCATGTTGCCGCAGCGGCGCGCGACCGACTGGCAGCCCGGCCTCAACATGCCGCCCGCCGAGCTGGACGCACTGCTCGAGCTGCTGGTGGCGAGCCAGCCGCGCTACGCCGCGCGGTGGCTGTCGGTGACCTTCGATGACGGCTACGCGGACTCAGCGCAGTACATCGCGAGCCGCGCGGCGCGGTTTCCCGACGTGGAGTTCACGTTCTTCGTGTGCCCGGGGAAATTGGAGGCGCGCACCGGGTTTCGCTGGGACCTCGCGGAAGAGGCGATGAAGGCGGGGCGACCGCGCGACGAGGCGATTGCCGGGACGGACGTCGCGGTGGAGCTGGAGCGCGAGAACGCGCGTGAAGAGCTGAAGGCGCTGAGCCAGCACCCGGACTACGCGCTGGCGAGCGTGGAAGAGGTCAACGCGCTGCTGAAGTTCCCCAACGTGCGGCTGGGCAATCACACCAACCTGCACGTGAGCGCGATGCGCACGCCCGACGAGGTGGTGCGCGGCGACTATTCGACGTCGAAGACGCAGTTCGAGCGGCTGTTCGGGCCGATGGCGCAGTTCGCGTTTCCGTACGGCACGCCGGTGCACCACTTCGGGCCGCGGCACGTCGAGATGCTGCGCGCGCTGGGTCAGTTTGAAATCTGGACGACCGAGGCCAGGCCGTACCGATTGGAAGAGCGGCGGCCGGGCGCGGTGTTGCCGCGGTTCCCGGTGAACGGTGGGCGCACGGCGCGTGAGCTGGCGGGGTGGATCGCCGCGCGGTGTCTCGATTTCCGGGTGCGCGGTCGCAAGCTGGCGTGAGGCGCGAATGAAGCTGCCGGTCCTCCAGGGCATCATCCGCCGGCGGTTGCTCATCAACTTCCGCGTGGCGCCTGACGTGATGCAACGGCAGCTGCCCTCGCGGTTGCGGCCCAAGCTGGTGGACGGTTGGGCCATCGCCGGCATCTGCCTCATTCGCCTGGAAGAGATCCGCCCGCGCTCGGTGCCGGGCTTCCTCGGCATCTCGAGCGAGAACGGCGCGCACCGGGTCGCGGTGCAGTGGGACGAGGCCGGCCAGTCGAAGGAAGGCGTCTTCATTCCCCGGCGCGACACGGGCTCGCTGGTGAACCACGTTGCTGGAGGTCGCGTCTTCCCCGGCGAGCACCACCACGCCGACTTCGACGTTCAAAGATGACGGCGAGCGCATCGACCTCACGATGAAGTCGAGAGACGACGGCGTGCTCGTCGAGGTGCGCGCGAAGAGCGCCGCCGGTCTGCCGGGCAGCTCGGTCTTCAAGAGCGTCGACGCGGCGTCTGCGTTCTTCGAGGGCGGCTCGGTCGGCTATTCGGTCAGCAGCGACGACGGCCGCCTCGACGGCCTCAAGCTCGAGACACACGGGTGGAAGGTCAGCGCGCTCGACGTCGAGCACGTGCGCTCGAGCTTCTTCGACGACGAGGCCCGCTTTCCGCGCGGCAGCGCCGAGTTCGACCACGGGTTGGTGATGCGCGACATCCCGCACGAATGGCACACCGAGCCTGACCTCCACGTCTGAGCCTGGCCCCTCACCCCGACCCTCTCCCCGACGGGGAGAGGGGGTCTCAGGGCTCGATGACGACGGCGCCGATGAACTTCTTCTCGCCGATGAGCTCGATGGTGCGCTTCGCGTCTTCCATCTTGGTGACGCCCAGCTGCACCACCAACAACGACGCGTCGGTCGCGATGGTGACGGGCACGCCGCTCTGCTGCGCGATGACCGAGTCGACCGACACGATGGCCAGCCCGCCCGCATCGACGTGCTGCGTGATGTCCACCAGCGCCATCGACACCGCGCGCACTTCCTTCGCTTCCATCGCGAAGAGCCGCGCCTGCTGACCGCGCACCAGGTTGCTGACTTCGACGAGCGCGCTGGCCACCACGGCGGCCGACTGCGCGGGCGACGCCGGCACCACCGTCAGGGAATGCCACGTGCCGCGCAGGCACGTCAGCAGCTGCTGGTACAGCTTCGGGTTCAGCTTGTTGGCGGTCGTCATGGCCGCGTCTCTCCTTCGCGCGTCGTGCGCACCCACTCGGCGGGTTTGCGCGCGCCGCGCTGCCGCACCATCAACGTCACTTTCCACGCCACGTACACAGGCGCGAACGCGAGGTCGAACAACCCGCGCAGCCCCGTCCCGGAGTGCAGCCAGCCCGCGAACACGTACACGCCCACGCAGCCCAGCGACGCCGAGAAGAGCGACGCGGCCAGCGCGCCTTCACCCGTCAAAACAACCAACACCGTCGACGCCACCGCGCCCGCGACGCCGGCCATCACCAGCCGCGAGAGCGGCGGCACGAGCACGTCCATCGCCAGGTCGAACAGCAGCAGGCTGCGCTTCGCGAGGCCTTCGCGCAGCAGCGGCCAGCCGAACTGCTTCACCATCTGCGCGCGACCGTGCTCCCACCGCGCGCGCTGCGAGCGAGAGGCCTGCTCGCCGGACACCATCTCGCCCAGCACGTCGGCTTCCCACGCGTAGGCCACGCGGTGGCCTTTGCGGCCCAGGCGAATGCCGTACTCGAGGTCTTCCACCAGCGAGAACGCGTCGTGCGGCACCTCGGCCAGCAGCGACGTGCGGAAGCACATGCCGTTGCCACGCAGGCCCGCTGACACGCCCAGCCGCTCGCGGCCGATGCTGCGCACCTGGTGGAACATCGCCAGCGCGATGCGCATCAACCGCGTGCGCCACGACGCGTTGGGGTTCTGCACGCCGTAGTGCGCCTGCACCGCCACCGCGCCCGCCGCCAGCCGCGCCGCGTACGCGTCGAGCAGGTGCGGGCTGACGATGGTGTCGGCGTCCACCACCACCACCGCGTCGGTCGTGCCTTCGGCCAGCAGCTTCTCGAACGCGAACGCCAGCGCGTAGCCCTTGCCGCGCAGCTCCTGGTTCTGGCGCTCCAGCACTTCGGCGCCCGCGGCGCGCGCGTTGGCGGCGGTCTCGTCGCTGCAGTTGTCGGCCACCACCAAGACGCGGCGCAACTCAGCCGGGTACGCCACGGCCAGCAGGTTCTTCACCGTCGCCGCGATGCCCAGCGCCTCGTTGTGCGACGGCACCACGAAGGTGAAGCGCAGCGTCGCGGGCTGCGGCGCCGTCGGGGGCTTCGGCGGCACCGAGAGGAGCGACAAGAAGAAGAGGTACAGACCGCCGGCCAGGACCGGCAGCGCCAACACGGCCAACGCCCAACCCAGCGCCAGCATCACGGCTTGACCCTGCTCAGCACCTTGAGCCCGAGCGCGCGCTCGACCTGCCACGCCTCGACGATGGTGCCGCTCGACCAGTCGCGCAGCGCGCCGATGAAGAGCGCCACGCCCAGCGCGGCGATGAGCGCGCCCGCCAGCAGCACCACCGCGTTAGGACTGGTGGGCTTGCGCGGCACGGTGGCGGGGCGCACCACGCTGTAGCGGTACTTGAAGGCCGCGCGCGCGGTGTCCTGCTCGATGCGCGCGCTGTCGATGCGCATCATCAGCTCTTCGTACTTGGCCGACACCACGCGCAGGTTGTTGCGCGTGAACTCCACCACCGGGTCGTCGGCCAGCTCGGAGTTCGACAGCATCGCCTGCTGCACCTGCTGACGCCGCGGCTGCGTGCGGCTCCGCGACGACGGCTCGACGAGCGAGTCGGGGTCCTTGCCGCCCTTGCGCTTGTATTCCTCGAGCAGGTTGTCGATGTCGGCCTTCACCTGCGTCATCTGCGGCGAGTCTTTCTTCTGCGAGTCGATGCGCTGCAGCGTGTCCAACACCACGGGGTGCTGGTCGGCGTACTGCACGCGCTGCTCGGTCAGCTGCGCCGTGAGCTCCTGCAGGCGGCGGCTGCGGAAGTCTTCGAGGTCGGCCAGCGCGCGGCGCTTGCTGTTGAGGAGGAACTTGAGCTGCGCCAGCTCCTGCTCGTTGGCCGACGCGGCGGCGCTCGGGGGCTCGGGGCGCGTCTCGACCTCGTCGACCTGCACCGGGCGCGGCGCGGCGGCGGGGCCGGGGCCCTTGCGGCGCAGCTCGCGCACGCGCTCCAGCTCGTGCAGCGCCTCTTCGACGTTCTTCTGCTCGTTGGCCGCGTGCCCTTCGAGAATCGAGAGCGCCTCGCTGATGGCGGTCATCTCGGTGACGTGGCGCGTCTCGAGGAAGTTCTGCTGCGCGGTCTCGACGATGAGGTACGCCAGCTGCGGCTCGGGCCAGTCGACCGAGATGTTGACGGTGTGCTGCTCGGTGTCGACGCGCAGCTTCTTTTCGAGCGTGCCCACCATGGCGTCGAGCCGCTCTTCGTCGGTGGGCGCGCCGCCCAGCTTCTCAGTGACGAAGTCGCGCAGCTTCAGCACGGTGGGGCGCGTGCGTTCCCACTGTTCCATCAGGTTGGTCTGCTTGATGAGCGAGACCAGGTTGTCGTGCGCGAAGACGATTTCACGCGCGGCGTTGGTGGGGTCTTCAGACGGCAGGCTGGTGCGCGGGTTGCCGAGCGTGCGGATGAGCTGGTTCTGGTTCGCCAGCAGGCGCGACTCGGCGTGCCACGAGCGCGGCCACAGCATCGTCGCGGCGACGCCGATGCCGAAGACGATGAGGAACGACACCGCGGCCAGCACCCGGTGGCGCCGCACGCCACCGAACACGAAGCCCACGAGGTTGCGCAGCAACGCGTAGTCGAAGAGGTCGAGCTCCGCGGAGCCCTGCGCAGGCTCGCTCACGCCACCGCTCCGGGCAGCACTTCCTTCACGCCGGCGATGAACTCCGACTGCGTGAAGGGCTTCACGAGGTACTTGGTGACGCCGAGCTCTTCGGCCATCGCGCGCGAGTCGGGCATTTCCCGCGCGGAGATCATCAAGATGGGCAGCCCGCTGAGCGCCGGCGTGTTGTTGATGTGCTCGCACACATCGAAGCCCGACGACTCGGGCAGCATGAGGTCGAGGCACAGCAACGACGGTTTGTTCGCGTCGAGCCGGCGGATGGCGTCACGCCCGTCAGACGCCTGCGTCACCGTGAAGCCCAGGCGCCCAAGAATGGTCGCGATGAGCTTGCGGATGTCGGGGTCGTCGTCGACTACCAACGCCGTCAAGCCATTCGATTTCACGCTGCGGTCCCCCGGGAAAAATGCGCGTTCACCATGTCCACGACCTCTGGTCCTGTAGCACGACCGAGAGCGTTGCGACCCACTGCAACTGGTTCACGATGTTGAGCCGCGGTTGTGACACCAACGCGACGCGCGAATAGGCCACGAGCCCCAACCACTGCAGCGGCCACCAGGTCGCCGTACCTTCGACGAATGCCAGCTGGTCACCGGCCTGCACGGCGCGGCCGACGGGCACGGCGTAGGCGAAGCCGGCGTTGGGGCGCAGCGTCACGTTGCGCTCGGGCATCCAGGTCATCTGGGCGTTGGCTTCCACGCGCTCGTACACGGCGCCGGTAAAGCGGTCGGCGAACGGCGCCATGCGCGCGCCCACGTCGAAGGTCAGCACCTGGGTCTTGATGCGCTCGCGCGTGCCGGCCGACGCGTACACCACCGGCAGCACCTCGAAGTAGTCGCCGGGCTGCGGCCCGCCGGGAATGAAGATGATGGTCTCGCGCGTCAGCGCCACGCCCGCGCCGGCGGTCGAGAAGATGCGCGGGGTCCACGTGCGGTCCCACGCCTGGGTCACCATCGAGATGAGCTGCTGCTGCCCCGTCGAGAACGTGGCCTGCGAGACCTGCGCGGCGGTGGCGAGCCAGTCGGGCCGCGTCGCCTGATAGCGGAACACCGCGCGCGCCTGCGGGCCCCACTGCAGCGGCAGCGTGACGTTGGTGGGGTCGGGGCTGCCCTGCACGAGGTAGCCGGCCAGCAGCGTGTACGCGGTGCGCCGCGACGGCGCGCCGTTCAACGTCACCGTGGTGCCCGAGCGCATGAAGGGCACCGCGCCGACGGTCTGCACCTCGGGCACGCCGGTGGGCAGCGAGCCGTCGGGGTTGCGCAGCGTGCCCACGTCTTGAATGCCGTACGACGCGTCTTGCGCGACGGCGAGGTCCCACCGCTCGCCGCGCGTCGTCAGCTGCGCCTGGCCCGCCGCGAGCGCAAACAGCTGGCTGCTCAAGTGGGGCTCGCGCAGCAGCACGCTGGGGTTGAGCCGCAGCATGAACGACGTGCGGCTCCAGCGCAGCGTGCCCTGCAGCACCGGCAGGAACTCGAGGTCGAAGGTGAGCCAGTTGCGAGAGCGGTCGCCCGGCAGCGGCGTGCGCAGGCGCACGTTGCTGCTGACGGCTTCCAGCGTGCTGACCTCGACGGCGTGGGCCGGGCGCGCGCACACGACGGCCGCCAGGGCTACCGCCGCGACGCTGGCCCCCGTGCGCGTCATGTCAGCTCACTCCACGACGACGGTGTCGCCCGGCTGCAACACGAAGCGACCCGAGTTGCCGGCGCCCTGGCTCAGGGCCTGCCACGTGAAGCGGATGCGCCGCGGCTTGTCTTCACCGGGCACGGTGCGCAGCACGAAGATGCCGTCGCGGTGCGCGAAGTCGTTGAGGCCACCGGCGGCCGCGATGGCCGTCAGCACGCCGGAGTTGGCCTCGAGGGTGTTGATGCCGGGGCGCACCACTTCACCGACGACGGACACCGTCAGCGGGCGCGCCTCTTCCAGCACCACGTTGACGCGCGGCGTGTTGATGAAGTCCTTGAGGCGCTGCTGGAGGTCGCCGGCGAACTCCGTCGGCGTGCGGCCGGCCACCAGCACCTCGCCCACCATGGGGAGCGACACGCGGCCGTCGCGGCGCACGCGCACGCGGGCCGACATCGCCTCTTGCTGGAAGACCTGCACGGCCAGCAGGTCGCCCGGCGCCATGCGGTACTCGGTGGTGGCCGGCAGCGCGAAGTCGTCGACGAAGATGAAGGCGCCCTGCGGCGTGTAGCAGCCGCTGAGCACGAGCGCAGCGCAGAGGGGGACGAGGCGGGTCATGGCGTTTTACGCTCCTTCGGTGGCGGCGTCGGCGTCGGGTTGTTTCTTGCGGCGGAGCGCGGCGCGGGCGAACTCGACCGTCTCTCTGAGGTGCACCGCGCCCACGCCGATGGCCAGCGCGATGTACGCGACGAGGTCGACGGCGAGGCGCGCGAGGTCGGGCAGCCGGCCGTGCAGCCAGCGGTTGAGCGCCAGCACCAACGCGCACACCACCAGCGTCTTGAGCACGATGAGGAGCGAGCGCCGGTCAAACGCGCGGCGGCCGACGAAGGCCGTCATCAGCACGGTGACGACCACCTCGGTGCCGAGCTGCGCGATGGCCGCGCCCACGCCGGCGCCACCTTCCGTCCACCTCCGCATCGCCCAGGGAATGAAGAACCAGTTGAGCAGCGGGTTGACCGCGAGGCCCGAGATGCTGATGCCGGCCTGCAGCCACGCGCGCCCGGTCAAGATGAGCGCGTTCGACGACAGAATCGCCACGTAGGTCAGCACGAAGATGCTGGAGAGGATTTCCAGCGAGGTGCCCGCGGGCGCGTAGGCGTCGCCGTAGAGCAGCACCACCCACGTCTCGGCGCCGAGGCCCACGAAGAGCGAGCAGGGGAACGCGATGATGAGCACCAGCTCCAACGAGCGGCGCATGACGCGCGTGTATTCCTCGTCGCTGCGGGCGCGCGCGCGGGCGAACAGCGGCATCAACACCCAGCCGATCATCGGCGTCACCATCAGCGCGAGGCCGGCGATGAGGTTCGACGCGCCGTACCAGGCGACCTCTTTCTCGTTGGCCACCACCGCGAGGATGCTGACGTCGAGCTTGCTGTAGATGGTGTGCGCCGCGACGTTGAGGAAGATGGGCAGCGAGCCCAGCACGGCCAGCTTTACGGGGCCCGGCTGCACGCGCCACTGCAGCTGCAGGTGCTTGTTGGCCAGCACCAGCGAGCCGACAAACTTGAGCCCTTCCGAGATGACGACGGCCAGCGCCACCGTCCACAGCGGCCACTGCATCGCCACCGAGGCCAGCGTGCCGACGGCCCACACCACCTTGGTCACCACGTTCAGCACCGACAGGCCGTCGACGGTGCCCTTCGCGTGCAGCAGCGCCGCGAAGCTCTGGTTCATGGTGAGGAAGAAGGCCGAGAGCCCGAAGAGGTGCACCAGCAGCCAGGTGTCACGCGGCCGGTCGGCCAGCATGAGGAAGGCCTGCATGCCGGCGAAGACCAGCAGCGAGCCCAGCACGCGCAGCAGCGTGGTGCCGGCGAAGAACTCGCTCGCGGCCTCGGGCCTGACCGAGACCTCTTTGCGGATGTACGTGTCGAGGCCCAGCCCGATGATGACGAAGGCGGTGCTGGTGAAGGCGTCGGCGAAGTTGACAGCGCCGAAGGCCTCGGGGCCCAGGTAGCGCGGCAGCAGCAGACGCACGCCGAGCGCGATGCCCCAGGTGAAGAGCAAAGAGCCCAGCAGCTTGATGGTGTTGCGGAGCGCCAGGAGCACATCGCCCTGACGCTCGCCGGTGACGGCGCTCACGTCTGCTCTCTTACCGGGTGCTGCGAACGACGGCGCGTTTTCAGCTCGCGCCGCGGCCCGTCAGCACCACGGGGAAGGTCTTGAGCACCAGCTCCACGTCCTTCTTGAAGCTCCAGTTATCGATGTACTGGAGGTCCATGTACATCCACTGCTCGAAGGAGATCTCATTGCGGCCCGAGACCTGCCAGATGCAGGTGAGGCCGGGGCGCACGGACAGACGGCGGCGCTGCCAGGGCTCGTACTTGAGCACCTCGTTGGGCACCGGCGGGCGCGGGCCGACGACGCTCATGTCGCCGCGGAGCACGTTGATGAGCTGAGGCAACTCGTCGATGGAGAACTTCCGGAGGAAGCGGCCGATGCGTGTGATGCGCGGGTCGTGCTTCATCTTGAAGACCGGGCCGTCCATCTCGTTCTGGGCGGCGAGCTGGGCCTTCAGGGCCTCGGCGTTCTCGACCATCGTGCGGAACTTCAGCATGCCGAAGGGCTTGCCGTGCAGGCCGACGCGCTGCTGGCGGAACAGCACCGGGCCGCGGCTCGTCAGCTTCACCAGCGCGGCGACGATGAGCAGCAGCGGCGCGAGGCACCACAGCGCGATGCCCGACGACGCGATGTCGAAGAAGCGCTTGAACGCGAACTGCACCGGCTTGGCCTGCACCGACTGGTAGTGCACGTAGCCGTCGGTGACGCCGTGCGAGAGCAGCGGGCGCGCGCGCTCGAGGCGGAACATGTTGGCCGGCAGCGCGAAGGGGACACCGAAGCGCTCGCACATCTTGACGACCTTCTGCATCTCGTCGGCGTGCGCGAGGTGGTTGTTGGCGATGAAGACCTCGCCGACGGGCAGCTGGCGCAGCACCGACTCGAGCGCGTCGGCGGTGCCGAGCACCTGACCGCGGAGGTTGGCGGGCGCCGTCTCGGTCGAGAAGCGCACGAAGCCGAGCAGCTCGCTGCGGCCCCGGCGGCGGAGGTCGTCAGCCGTGGCGCGCGCCAGCGGGCCCGTGCCCACGATGACCACCTCGTTCATCGGGCCCGACTTGGGCGAGAACGTGCGGAAGATGGACACGCGCATCAAGAGCGCGGTCGGCCAGAGGACCAGCAGGAACAGGCCGGCGCTGGGCAGACCTTCGATGCCGAACACGTAGGTGCCGACGGCCACGACGGTCGTCTCGGCCAGCACCAGCACTGAGGTCATCGCGGCGTCGTCGGCCCACGGGCGATCCGGCGCCCAGGGGTCGTAGTGGCGCAGCGCCAACGACAGGAAGAGCCACAGCGCGAGCGCGGTGAGCGCGAAGCTCGGCAGCGACGGTGACACACCTGACCCCAGCAGCGAGGCCGCGAACAGCGCGACCATCAGCAGCACCAGGTCGACCCCCAATGACAGGCGGGCCACGAGCCCGGCCGCCACTCGACCAAAAAGTGAGTTCATGTGCGTTTCTCGAACAATGCGGGTGAAAAGTTTCCTACCGGAAACACATTTGCGTACATCCACCCCATACCCGACACGCTGGGGAAAGGCACGAGGTCTAAAGCGCTGATTTTATTGTGACAATCGGGATATGACGATCGTCAGGGGGAGGGACAGCAAGCACATCGTGACGCACTGCGAGGCGACCCGCCACGGCGACAGCGACACTCACAAAGAAGGCGAACTGAATACCTAGCATGCCCATGTCGCCAAAAGCCTGCATCAAATACGTCAACACGATGCCGAGCCCGACGGCGAGCGCGGCCCGCTCCGACCACAGCGGGGCCCGGGGCAGGGTGCGGCCGATCAGGAAAACGGCCACCGCGAGGTACAGCAGCACCCCGGTGTAGCCGACGATGCCGCCGATCCACAGCAGCCAGAGCACCGAGTTGTGGCCGATGTGGCCGAAGCGCGACTGCGCGAAGTCGTTCGACGGGATGAACTCGTCAAAGGCGTGACCGAAGCCCTGGCCGAACACCATGTTCCGTTCCCACGACTTGGCGATGTTGAAGTTCTCGATGTCGCGCTCGACGTTGGAGCTCTCTTCTTCGCTGTCGGCGGTGGGCGCGACGATGGAGCGCACCTTGGCCACCGGCTTGAAGATGCCGCTGTGCGAGTTCCAGCCCGCCGCCAGGTAGAGCAGCAGCACCGGCGTCATCATCACGCCCGCACGAATCGCCAGCCGCTTCATGCGGTGCATGGGGCTGATGAGGAAGATGAAGCCCAGCGCCATGACGATGTCGACGTAGGCGATGCGCCGGTCGTTGAAGCGCATGCCGATGGCCGCGAAGCCGAACAGCAGCAGCGCGAAGCCCGCGTTGCGCCACGTGGGCCGTTCCCACACGAGCGCGAAGGCCACCAGCGTCGCCACCACGAAGATCATCGTGTCGTTGTGGCCGGTGGTGTGCGGCGGGTTCGCGCCCATGGGTGAGGCCACCCGGTAGATGAAGTACGCCCCGAAGGCGGCCTTCACCGCGTTGCCGATGCCCAGCACCACCGCCAGCGCCTTCAAGTCGCGCGGGAACTCGAAGGCGTGCAGCGCCAGCATGATGACGATGGGCATCATCATCAGCCCGCGGAACTGCCACAGGGCCTCGCGGAACACGCCGCCGCGCGCGATGCCCAGCACGATGAGCCACCCCACCGTCGCGCCCGAGAGCAGGAGCGCGCGCCGCAAGATGCGGGGCGAGCTGGCGCCTTCGGGGTCGAGCGCCAGCCCGCGCAGGCCGGTGGTGGCCACGCGCCGCAAGAACATCAACACCGCCAGCCCCATCACCGACAGCTCGAAGCCGGTGAACCACGCCACGTTCATGTAGAAGATGCGGCCCAGCGCGTAGCTCGGCGACTGCCACAGCCCCACGTAGGGCCGGTCAGTCGGGTCGTCGATGGTGACCGCCAACAACATGAGCCCCAGCAGCGGCCACTTGAGCGGGCGCGTCCACAGCTGCCAGAGCGCCACCGCGGCCAGCGTCGGCGCCAGCGCCATCGCCACGTTGCCGCGCGAGAGCCCGACGGCGAGGCCGGTGGCGAGCGCGTAGGCCAGCACGCCGAGCCAGCCCCACCAGCGCGGCGACGGGCGCTCAGCCGGCGCGGGCTGCTGCAGCCAACCCAGCACGCGCAGGCCGAGCCGCGACGTGAGCTGCCCGCGCGTGAACAGCGTGCCCTGCGCGATGGCGAGGCCGAACGCCGCGGTCAGCGCCGAGACGAGCGTCGCCAGGCCCAGCACCAGCGTGCGCGTGAGCCGCCCCGCACCTTCCGGGCGCAGCGGCTTGAGCGCCGGGCGCACCACCACGAAGCGCAAGGCGTTGGTGCGGCGGAGCACCTCGGCGCTGATGTGCTTCTCGTTGGCGCGCACCAGCAGCTGGCCCGCGCGGTCCTGGTCGCGCAGCACCTGCTGGCGCTCGCCGTCGACGAGGGCCACGCGGCCTTCCGCGCGCGCCCGCAGCACCCGCGCGTCGAGCTCGTTGATGCGGTTGACCATCTCGGCCTGCACGCCGGCCACCTGCTCGTCGAGCGCCAGCGCCGCGTCTTCGAGCGCGCGCACGTCGCGGGTCTCGCGTTCCCTGAGCAGCGCGTTGAGCTGTGAGGCCAGCAGCTGCTGCGCCAGCACAGGGTCGCTCCACTCGACGCTCATCACCAGGTGCTGTCGTTGGAGCTCGACGTTCATGCGCGTGTCGACGATCTCCGCCAGCGCGTCGACGACGTCGGCCTCGGGCGGCGGCCCGCGCACGCGCGCTTTGACCCGGTCGACGAGCTGCATCAGCGGCGGGCGCCCCGGGCCCCAGCGGTCGACGAGCGCGGTGTCCTTCACCATCGCCACCAGCCGCTCGCGCGAGGTGAGCCAGGTCGCGAGCTGCTTGAGGCCTTCACCCTCTCGCGGCGCGGCGGTGAACGGGTTGGCGAGCCGGTGCACCGTCGTCGGCTCGCGCACGTACACGTCGGACCACGCCACCCAGCGCTCCGGGCGCGTCTGCGCCACGGCCCAGCCCACCAGCAACGTGGTGAAGGCCGCCAGCAGCGCAGGCCACCGGTAGCGAGAGAGCGTGAGCCGCGCGAGCCGCCACATCGTCATCACCCGAGGCGCGGCACGACGAAGCGCAAGAAGAAGAGGAAGAAGATGTTGAACGCCACCACCCACACCAGCGCCTTCTTGAGCCCGCGCCAGGGGTGCGCGTCGCGCGCTGCCATCAGCGGCAACACCACCGTCGCCAGGGCGATGGACAGCAGCGCGAGCTTGGTCACGGCGTGGGGACCAGGACCGAGACCGACAAGGGCGGCATCGAGTAGCGGAACGCGTTGGTGCCCACCGCGGCCACGTCAGCGCTGGCCTGCACCTGCGCGGTGCCCTGCGTCAGCGTGAAGACGCGCAGCTTCGAGAAGCTCGTGCCGTGCGAGAGCGTCAGCGCCGCCGACTGCGCGGTGGTGGCCTTGTTGATGGCGACGATGACCACGCGTGTCGGGTCAGCCGCGTCGAGGCTCGCGTAGACGCTCGAGGTGGCGGTGTTCGAGTTGGTGGTCTGCACCGACGTGTCGCCGAACGCGCCGCCCGCGCCGTCGAAGTTGCGGAAGGCCGCGAAGGCCGCTTCGGCGTAGGGCTCGGCGCCGTTCAATTTCCAGTAGCTGGCGAGGCCCACTTCGTCGCGCCCGAAGATGCCCAGCACGTCGGCCACGGCCACGCCGCCGCTGATGTGGCCACCGCCGCCGTAGTTCCACTCGGTGAAAGCCAGCTTCGTGCCCGGGTAGCGCGCGGCGATTTTCGACTTCATCGACGGAATCAACGCGATGGGGCCGCCCACATAGTTCCGCACCCAGCTCTGCTCTTCGTAGGTGGTGTCCCACAAGCTGCGCGGGGCCTGCACGCGCGCGGTGACCGACGCAGCGCTGGTGTCGGTGCCGATGATGCGGCCGTTGCCCTGCGCTTCGGGGTACCAGTGCAGGTCGAGGTAATCGACCAGCCGGCGACCCTCGGTCTGCGAAGCCGCCGCCACCTGCGTGAGGAAGTAGTCGACGAACTCGCCCTTGCCCGCGGCGTCGCTCGCGTTCTGCAGGTTCACGAAGCCCGCGAAGCCGTAGCTGACGAAGCCGGTGACGGGCACGCTGGGCCACGCGGCCTTGACGGCCTTCGCATAGTCAATCGTGCGCGTCGTCAGCTCGACGTAGGTGACGGGCGTGGGGTGAATCTGCTCGTGCGTGTCGCTCCAGAGGTCGGGCTCGTTGTCCAACGACACCACGATGGGCACGCCGCCCGCATTGGTCTGCACCCAGTTGATGAACTCGTCCTGGTAGACGTGCGCGTCGTTGACATCGGGCGTGAGCGAGAACGCCGAGCCCTTGGCCGGGTGGTTCTGCTTGAAGCGCGTCGTCAGGTGGTTGGGCGTGTTGCGCACGTCGCCGCCGCCGTTCCGGTCAGCGGCCACGTGGTCGACGATGGGCACCGTCACCATGAGCGCGGCGTTGATGCTGCTCGCCACGTCGAGGCGCGTGCGCACCGCAGCGCCGGTGGTGCCGCGCTGGCCCGACGGCAGGTCCATCACGAGGTAGTCGTCGTTCTGGTACTGGTAGTCGACGCCTGCGTTCGACGCGTTGTTTTCCCAGTTGAAGCAGGTCAGGCGATTGCCGCCCATGCGCACGAGGCCGTAGCGGCTGGTCTGCGGCTGGTGCGCCTGGTTGGTGCCGTAGATGAGCGGCGAGATGGGGTGCGTGGGCAGGTCGGCGCGCACGGTGAACGTGACGTCGGCAGGGCCCGCGTCGGCTGGCGGCAGCGGCGGCCCGGCGTCAGGCACGCCCGCGTCGAAGCCCGCATCGACCTCGCCCGCATCGGCGAGACCCGCGTCGACACCGGCGTCGTGCGGCGGTGGGCCGGCGTCAGTTCCAGTCATCGTGCCGCCGTCGCCCGGCTCGACCACGCCGGTGCACGCGAGGGCATTGAGGCAAAAAAGGACAACACCAAAACGGTGCATGGGCGCGAGCGTTAGCATGTTTGTTCATCACGCGTGGTACGGCGCCGCGCCATGAACGTGTTCTCGACGGCGCGTTTTCTTGAGATTGCCGGTGAGGTGCACTTCCCGCACGCGCGACGCAGCGTGGAGCTGTTCGAGGTCGACGGGCGGGTGCTGCGCTTGTTGGTGGTGAACGGGCGGCCGGTGCGCTCGATGTTGTTCTACGACTTTCCGCAGCCACTGGACGTGGTGCCCGCGGGCGCGCGCGTGACGCCGCTGCCGTACTTTCCACTCACGGTGCAGCGCACGGAGCGCATCGAAGCGCGCACGGGCCCGGAGCCGCGCGGCGTACAGCCCTCGCCGTACATCGACTGGACCTCGCTGCCCTCGTTCGCCGCGTGGGAAGCGCACGCGCGCGCGCGCACGGTGGTGAAGAGCGGAGACGACGGGCGTCAACGTCGGCGGCTCGAGCGCGACGTGGGGCCGGTGCGCTTCGAGGCCGACGACAAGAACGTCGCGGTGTTCGACGCGGTGGTGCGGTGGAAAGCGGCCCAGTACCGCGCGTCAGGGTTCTTCGACGGCTTCTCGGTGCCGGCAAACGTCGAACTCTTCCGTCGGTTGCACGCGGCCGGGTTGGTGCTGGTGAGCAGCCTCTGGGCCGGCGACACGCTGTTGGCGGGGCACCTGGGCGCGAGTCACGAGCGACGGCTGGCGTGGTGGGTGCCGGCGTACGACGCGCAGTTCGGCAAGTACTCGCCGGGCCGGTTGCTGCTGAAGGACCTCATCGCGTGGAGCCACGCGCGCGGCGACGTGGAGTTCGACTTCCTCATCGGCGCAGAGGACTACAAGTTCAACTTCGCGACGCACAACCGCGTCATCGGCCCGGTAGGGGTGATGCCCCTGCGCGAGCAGCTGGCGCGCGACGCGCGGTGGAAGGCCCGTGAAGTGCTCTCGCATTTCCCGCGCGTGGAAGCCGCCGCGCGGGAGCTCAAGCGCACCGTCACTTCTTTCCGGCGGTGATGGGCTCGTCGAAGAAGAGCTCGATGGCCGTCATCGACCACGGCGGCAGGTGCCACGCCTTGCCGGGCACCACGGGCTGCTCGACGAAGCCGCGGGCGTCACCGCTGTAGGTGAAGACGCGCTGCTTCGAAGGCAGCGCGCAGCCCTTGAGGTTGACGTTGGCGTCGAAGGCATCGGTGGGCGAGAGGTTCAGCAGCACCAGCGTCAGGCGCTTGCCGTCGGCCGAGCGCGCGGCGAAGGCCGAGGTGTCGCGCGGCGCGTCGCTGGGCAGCGAGAGCGTCTCGAAGGTGGCGCCCTTGCCGTCGAAGTCGCGGAACGCGCGGAACGCGAAGGCCGCCGGCGAGGTCTCGGCGGGGTAGGTCCAATAGAACGCTGAATAGAGGCCGTGCTGCCCGAAGCGGCCGAGGGCTTCGGCGAGCGCGAGGCCGCCCGACATGTGGCCTTCGGCGCCGAAGTTGTACTCGCCGAGCGAGAGCTTGAGGCCCGGGTAGAACGTGTCGACCCACGCCTGCATGCGCGGCAGCAGCATGACGGGCTCCTTGATCCACGACTCGTCGGAATAGCGCGGGTCCCAGAGCGAGCGCGTGGAGCGGATGCGCAGCGCGCTGGATTCCCTGTCGGTCTTGCCCTGCGTGCCGACGCCCATGCCGGGCGCCTGCGGGTAGTAGTGGAGGTCGAGCACGTCGAGCACCTTCACGCCGGTCTTCTTCTCGTGCTCGGCGAGCTTCTGGAGGTACCACTCGATGAGCGGTTGGTCGCCGTGCGCGCGGCGGTCGGGGCGCAGCTGGAAGCCCTTCTCGGCGTCGAGCGCGGAATAGAGGTAGCCCGTCCACCCCCACTCGGCGGGGCCGGCGATGAGCGCCTGCGGGTCGGCTTTGCGGATGGCGGAGCCGTAGCGGATGGTGCGGTCGAGCAGCTCGTCGTAGGTGACGGCGCGCGGGTGCACGTCGCGGTGCGTGTCGTTCCAGAGCGCGGGCTCGTTGTCCAAGATGTACTGGTCAACGACGCGCGCGCCGCGCTGCTTGCTGAGCGCGTTGATGGCGGCGACCCAGCGGCCGATGAACTCCGGGGGCGCGACGACGCTGGTGCGCGACGCGTCGCCCGCTTCGATGGGCTTGCCGTCGGGCTTGAGGCCGTTGCCGGCGTTCTTGTCGCCGTCGACCTGCTGCTGCTTGCCGAAGATCTCGACGGGAAATCCGACGCTCTTCTTGTCCTTCGCGACCCAGCCGAGCGTGGGCACGGTGAGCGCGGTGGCGAGCTGCCGGTCGCGGTTCACCTCGAGGAACGTGGCCCAGGTGAAGTCAGCGCGGCCGACGTAGTCGACGTTCTCGAAGAAGTAGTCGCTGGCGGTGTTCCACGCGTTGCCGAGCTCCCAGTTGAAGCGGCTCGTGGGGTTGCCGCCCCAGCGGCGCGCGGTGGCGCCGAGCTTCCACTGCGCGTCGCCGGTGTATTCAGCGCGCGCGTTGAACGCGATGCCGTAGATGTACGGGCTGATGGGCTTGGGCGTCGCCTTGCAGTCGACGCTCATGGCGGCGGGCGAGCTGGTGACGGCGCGCGGCTGGGAGGCCTGCGCGAGGAGCTTCGGGTCGGCGAGCGTGAGGCCGACGTTGTCGATCTCCACGAGGCCGGGTTTCGGGAGCTGTTTGCGCGCGCGCAGCACGACGCGGTTGAAGGGTTGGAAGTCGGGGTTGAGCTCGGTGATGGGGATGAAGATCTCCGCCCAGCCGTCGGCGAGCTCCTTGCGGTGCGCGGGGCCCACGTCGACGCGCGGGAAGGTGATCTCGTCAGACTTGTCGAGGCGCACCTGGAAGAAGTCGCCCCAGTCTTTGGGCGCCTTGAAGCGGAAGGTCAGGCCGCCGTAGCTGCCGGCGAGCGACCAGTTGGTGAGCATCCACCCGCCGTAGTTGTGCAGCTCGAGGCGCTCGCCGCCGGACTTGCGAGGTTGGCGCTCGGCCCAGCCGTGGTCTTCCCAGGGCTCGACGAGGCCACCTTCGTAGATGCGCGTGACGACGCGCGGCGTGGCGTCGGTGCGCGTGCCGTCAGCACGTGGGGCGGCGACGGCGCCGCGGCAACCGGCGAGGAGCAGCAGGGTGAGGGTGAGGGCGCGCACGAGGGCTGCATATCAACGTGGGCGCGTGGGGCGAGGGGGTTGGAGACTTGCATCATGCAAGTGACGAGGTTTCCTTGAGGAAGGTGGTCGGTGGGGTGTCGACGCGGCGCTCCGTCCCTGGCGGCTCCTCATCGCGAGACCACGCGCGACGCGAGGTTTGAAGGCTTCGGGCGAGGAGGGCGGGGTGGGTGTGCAGGTGGCGTCATAGAAGATGACGCGCGCGACAGCATTTATGACGCGTGCTGCGAAGCGTCCCCACCCTGGGCAGCCTGAACGCAGCTTGTTCGTGGCAGAGGGCCTGCTGATTCGTCTCGGCGCCGTCTCGCATCACCCCACGCCGCCTTGAGGCAGACGCGACTTTCATGATGCAACGCGCGCCGATGCTGCGCGCCAACGCCATGTTGATGTTGTGGCTGCTGGGCTGCGCTCCTCCGGAACCGACCCAGCGCGACCTGACGCTCCTGGGCTTGCGCGGTACTGAGGTGCTCACGGCGCGGGTGCAACCGTCCGGAGAATTCGTTGATCAACGGTCGGTCAGCGACTTCTACGACCCGCAGAGCTTCGTCGTCTCCGGCATGACGCCCGGCGGGCCGTCGCCCGCCATCTTGCTCGATCCGCGGCCCCACGTTCCTGAGCATCCAACGGTGCGGGCGCTCGACGGCACCGACGTCACCAGACCTGGTGAGGCCAACTGGTCTCTGTCGGCGTTCCCTGATGCCTGGGTGGTGTCGTCGACGGTGTACGGCGTGTATCGGCGCGAAGGGAGCGCGTGGAGGTCCTTCGCCGAGCCGAGCGAAGCGAGCGACTCGTTGGGCCCATGGCGCGACGGCCTCGTAGGCGTGCGCTTCGGCTCGGCCGGGACGCCCGCACTGTGGTGGGACTACTCAAGCGGTGCCGCGGAGCTGGTGCAGCGACTCCCTGATTTCGACAGCGTGCTCGCTGGCTCTCGCGAGGCGTTGCTCGTGACGCGGGGACCGAGCGTCGAGCTCCACCGTCGCGACGGCACCACCGCGCAGTGGGAGGGCACACAAGGTTGTCTCCGGCGCGGGCGCGTCATCGTCCTCGGCTCGGACAAGCGGACGTTGTCGGTCTTCGACGCAGCCGAGCCGGGGAGCGCCGAGCGTTCCGTGCGCCTGGGCTTCAGCGTGGACTGGATGGAGTGCGCCTGCGCCGCCGCGCCGCACTTCGTCGTCTTCTCGCACGCGCGACGGGCGTTCTACCTGGTCAACGACGAGCTGCAGGCGTCACCGCTCGACGCGCACTTCGACTCTGCAGACGCCGTCACCTCGGCCTGTGCGCCCGAAGAGTGACTTGCATGATGCAAGTCACGACGTCTTGCGACGCGGCTTCGGCGCCACCACTTCGGGCTCCACCGGCTTGCGCACGTGCGGCCGCGCTGGCACGCCCGTCACCACCGCGCCCGGCGGCACGTCGTGCACCACCACCGCGTTGGCGCCGATGACGGCCCCACGCCCCACGCGCACGGGCCCCAGCACGCGCGCGCCCGCGCCGATGAGCACGTCGTCTTCAATCACCGGGTAGCCGTCGTCCTTCGCGGTGCCGACGGTGTTGTTCCCCATGAAGCGCACGCGCGCTCCAATCTTCGCGTCGCCGCCCACCACGATGGCGATGGGGTGCACGAACGACACGCCGTCGCCCACCGTGACGTCGTTGCCGAGCTCCAGCCCGTACACCACTGTCGTGAAGCGCCGCAGCAGGTGGTTCCCCAGCGGCACGTGAAACCGTCGCAGCTGCTCGCGCAGCCGCTGCACCAGCAGAATCTGGAACCCGTCGCTGGTGACGCCAGAGACGTAGTGGTGGCGCGTCACGTCAGCGCCGCGGGCGTTGGCGCGCGCGAGCTCGCGGGCGTCTTGAAGCAGCTGTCGAAGCAGACTCATCGAGAAGGCGGACCTCTTGGGCGCCGCCATATCCACTCGCGGGCTGCGCGACAAATGCCGTCAGCCGATCTCCAGCTTGCAGAGGTCGCTGCAGCCGTCGCCGCTGGCCGGGTTTCCATCGTCGCACTCTTCCCCCGCGTCGGGCTGCCACACGCCGTCGCCGCAGCCCACGCGCTTGCACCCCGGGCTGCACGCCCCGCCCGCGTTGACGCCGTCGTCGCATTCTTCACCAGCGTCGGCCTGCTGCATGGCGTCGCCGCAGAAGCCGCCGCGCGCCTGACAGCCCGGCATGCACCCGCCGTAGCGCCCGTCGTTGATGCCGTCGTCACACGCCTCGAAGCGCGTCACCACGCCGTCGCCGCAGCTCCAGTTGCACACCGAGCGCGGCGCGTTGAAGCCCCGCAGCGTCAGCCGGTAGCTCGAGCCCGTCACGTGGCGCTCGGCCTGGAACACCACCGCTTCGTAGACACCGCCGTCGCGCAGGTTGAACGTCGACGCCGCCGCGTTGTCCAACACCACGCCGCCCGACTGCGGCCCGTGCACGCCGCCCAGGTCCACCGCGAGGCGGCCGTTGATGAAGACCCACACGTCGTCGTCGCCGCGGAAGTCCAACGACTCTCCGCCAGCCCACGTGAACCAGTAGCGGAGCTCGCTGGTGAAGTTGAAGTTGTGCCCGTGGCGGATCGGCTCGATGCCCGCGCGCACGAAGCCCGCGTCGTCGAGCGGGAAGAAGTTGTCGCTGTCGAACACGTACGAGCCGTTGCCCTGCAGCTGCACCACCAGCCGGCTCGTCTCGGTCATGTTGACGCCCGGCGTGTCGCGGTACCACTGGTTGAAGGTCGTCGCGCCGTGCGTGCTGGGCGTCGTGGTGCCGCTCGCGTACACGGGCTTGCCGTCGGCGCCGAGGTTCTGCGTCACGATGCCGAGGTCGCCAGTGTTCTGGTGCTCGAAGTCGATGTGGCCGCCGTCGAAGCGCGCGCCGTCGTGCTCCCACGGCAAGAAGTCGCGGTACACGATGGGGATGCCGAGGCTCTGCTGCTGCATCGGCGTCTGGTCGCTGCACAGGAAGCCCATCTCCTGCGTACACGTCGCGCTGCAGCCGTCGCCCGCCCGCACGTTGCCGTCGTCGCAGGCTTCACCCGTCTGGCGGATGCCGTCGCCGCAGACCGCCTGACACACGCCGTTGGTGCAGCGCGGCTCGGCGCGGCACGTGGTGTCGCAGCCGTCGCCCAGGTCGTTGTTGCCGTCGTCGCACTGCTCGATGCCTTCGCGCACGCCGTTGCCGCAGTCGGTGGTGACGCAGCCCACGCCCGCGTCGCCGCAGGCCCAGCCTTCTTCGATGGTGCACGTCGCGCTGCAGCCGTCGTTGCTCATCGTGTCGCCGTCGTCGCACTCCTCGTTGCCGGCGATGAAGCCGTCGCCGCAGCGCTCGGCCACGCACGCCACGCCGACGGTCGGGCACACCCAGCCGGGCTCGACGCTGCACGTCGCGCTGCAGCCGTCGCCGCTCGTCGTGTTCCGGTCGTCGCAGACCTCGCCGCCGGTGCGCCGGCCGTCGCCGCACACGTGCGTCGAGCCGCCGCCTCCGCCAGCGCCGCCGCCAGACGTCGTGCCGCCACCGGTGCCGCCGCCCGTCGTCGTGCCGCCGCCGCTGCCGCCACCCGTCGTCGTGCCGCCGCCGCCAGCGCCGCCTCCGTCTGGGTTCGCGACGCCACCCCCCGCACCACCGCCAGCGACGCAGTTGCCGTCGACGCACACGTTGCCGGCGGTGCACTCGTCGTTCGACATGCACGGCTGGCCGCACTGGCACGCCGAGAGAGAGAAGAGAAAGAAGACGACGCCCGCGCGCAGAGAAGAGAGGTGCTTCATGACGTGCGTCAGAGTGAAGCGATGCGCCAGGGCGCGCAAGTTGGTGACGGTGTCGCACCCGCGCTTTTCTTCTTTCTGTCGTGTGCGGCCGTCACAGGTAGTCTGGAACGCCAGTGGCCACGGGAAGTGGGCTCGTCGTCGAGAACCTGACGCCGGTCCGTCATCGCAACGGGTTCGAGGAGTTGGCGGGCGTCGCACAAGGGCGGCCCGTGTCGGTCGGTGTCACCAACGCCGGCCTCTTCAACGGCTGGCAGGTGGCCAACGGCTTCGCCGAGGTGGTGCGCACTGCGCAGGCCGTCGAGCACCCGAACGTCGCGCGCACGCTGGCCATCAACCCCGCCGGTGAGCTGCGGTGGGCCGTGCTGTGGGAGCGCTTCGACGGCGTGAGCCTCGACGTGGTGCTGCGCGAGCGCGGCGCGCTCTCACCTGACGAAGCGGTGCCGATGATGGCTGCCGTGGCGCAGGCCGTGGGCGCGGCGCACGCGCGCGGCGTGCTGCACGGTGACTTGAGCGCCGCGTGGGTGACGGTGACGCCCGACGCGCAGGTGAAGGTGGCCGGCTTCGGTCTGGGCATGTTGCCAGCCGCGAGCGGCGGGCCGCGGCCCACCATCGCGACGGACCTCACGGCGCTCGGCGCGCTGCTGCACGAGGTCATCACGGGCGTGAAGCCGCCGCCCGGGAAGACGGGCGCGTTGCCACCGGCGGCGCTGCATCTCGGCGCGGTCTTGAACAAGAGCCTCGGGCTCGACGCTGCGGGCCGCTACCGCAGCGCCACCGACTTTGAAGCAGCGCTCGCCGACGCCAACCGCACGCGCGTGTCGGGTGGCGTGGTGGTGCAGTCGGCGACGTCGCAGCCGCCGAAGAAGAGCGGCATCGCGCTGCGCACGCTGGGGCCGTGGGAGCTCGAGAAGCTGCTCGGCGAAGGCGCGATGGGGCAGGTGTTCCTCGCGCGGCACACGCTGCTGGGTCGCCAGGCCGCCATCAAGGTGCTGCGGCCCGAGCAGTACCAGCGCGAAGACCTCATTCAGCGCTTCTTCCAGGAAGCGCGGTCGGTGAATCAGATCAACCACGAGCACATCGTGGAGATCTCCGACTTCGGTCAGGAACTCGGGCCCGACGGTCACCCGGTGGCCGTCTATTTCGTGATGGAGCTCCTGCAGGGCCAGACCCTGAGCGAGCGCATCGCGAAGGGGCCGATGAAGCTGGAGCGCGCGCTGCACGTCATCAAGCAGCTCGCGTCGGCGCTGGCCGCTGCGCACCGGCTGGGCGTCGTGCACCGCGACGTGAAGACCGACAACGTCTTCCTCATCTCGCGGCACGGCGACACCGAGTACGTGAAGGTGCTCGATTTCGGCGTCGCCAAGCTGACGCAGCCCACGCACGCCGCGCCCACCGTGTCGACGATGGACGGCGCCATCATCGGCACGCCCACCAGCATGTCGCCCGAGCAGGCGTCGGGCGCGCCGGTGGACCAACGCGCCGACATCTACGCGGTCGGTGTACTGCTCTATCTGTTGCTGTCGGGCCGGTTGCCCATCGACGCCGACAACTTCGGCAAGCTGATTGCGCTGCTGCTCACCAAGCCGCCCGACCCGCTGCCCGCGAAGAACCCGCTGGGTGAGCCGATTCCGCAGTGGCTGGCGGCGACGGTCATGCGCTGCCTCGAGAAGGACCCCGCGAAGCGGCCGCAGTCGATGGACGCGCTCGTCGCGTCGCTGGTGGGCCCGACCGAGGTCGATGACTCACCCATCGTGGCGCCGAGGTCTTCGCGCGCTGGGGTGTTCGTCGCGCTGGGCGCCGTCGTCGCGTTGGCCGCGGGTGGTGTGTGGTGGTCGCAGCGGTCGACGACGACTGAGCAACCGACGCCGAGCGTCGACGCGGGTGCGGTGGTGACGCCGCCCGTCGTCGATGCGCCCGACGCTGCCGTGGAAGAGGTCGACGCCGGCGAGGACATCGTCGACGCGGGCGTCGAGCCGGAAGACGCTGGCGTGGTGGACGCTGGCGTGAAGGTGCGGCCGCCTCCGCAGAAGCCGGTGAAGCTGACCGAGGAGATCGTGAAGAAGGTGGTGGCGACGGGCCGCAAGCCGGTGAGCGATTGCTTCAACCGGTTCCGCGCGTCGTTCCCCGATTCGGGCGGGGCCATTCCGGTGCGGTGGTTCGTGCAGCCGTCAGGCGCGGTCACCGACGTCACCGTGCTCGACGCGTCACTCAAGGGGAGCCCCGTCGAGAAGTGCATCGTCGCAGCCGTGAAGCGCCTCGATTTCCCGCGTCACGATGGGGCGGCGCGCGGCATGACGCTGCCCTTCACCTACGCCCCGAAGTAGCTCCGTTGCACTCGGCGGCATCGCGTCGGGTCACGAGAAGATGGCGATGGCTGGCGAAAAGAAGTCGGTGGTGTTGCCTGCGGTGGGCCTCCTGGCCCTGCTGCCGGGCGCGGTGACGTTCCTGTTCGCGCGCGGTGAGGCCACGCGGCTCAACAGCGACTGGGTGAAGATCTGCACGCCGCTGCTGCTTATCGGCGCGGCGTCTTTCGTCGTGTTGCTGCAGCGCAAGTTGGGCAACGCGGGGCTCGGCGTGGGCGCAGCGATTGCGGTGGGCGCGTTGGGGTTCGCGTACTTCGACCTGAACCGCACCGTCGTCGAGCGCGCGCGGTGGCAGGCGTCGTCGCGGGAGCTCAGCGACATGGAGCGCTTCTGTCGCGGCAAGGTGCAGGGCAACCCGAACGCGCGCGCGTACACGGCCGGAGCCAAGAACCCGGCGGTGTTCTTCGGGCCGTCGCGGCTGAACCTCTACGAAGCGAAGTACAACCCGTTCGAGCCGGCCGAGCACCAGATTGAGCAGGCGTCGATGGTGGTGTGCGTCACCGAGCAGACGCTCGAGGTGGAGAAGTGCGGCGGCTACACGAATGGTGGTGTGGTGACGCGCACCCGCGTTGATCAAGCGCTGCAGGTGTTCGCGATTCAGTCGGGTGCGCTGCTGCTCGAGAAGTCGTTCCCCGGGTACGCGCCGCGCGCGTGTGCATCGACCGAGAAGTTCTACGGGAAGAGCAACACGGCGGGCATCACCGGCGAGGCGGTGAAGATCGATCTCATCGCGGAGCTGGGTCCGTTGCTTGTGAAGTAGCGGGCACTACGGTCGCGGGTTGCATCACGAGAGTTGCGTTGGCCTTGGGGCGATGCGGTGATGCGAGATGGCGCCGAGGCGGAATCAGGGAGCCCTCTGCCTCGAGCAAGGTGCGTTCAAGCAGCCCAGCTGGGGACGCTTCGCAGCACGCGTCATAAACACTGTCGCGCGCGTCATCTTTTATGACGCTACCTGCAGACCCACCCCGCCCTCCGGCCCGAAGCCGTCTGCCGAGCGCACAAGTTGGTCGTGCTGCGTCGCCGAGCACCACGTCGACCACAATCGTTGTCCGTGTTCATCCTGGCGGAGCCGTCACTTGCATCATGCAAGTCTCGAACGACTGCAGCCGGAAGAGTCGAGCGTGGTGGGCTTGCAGTGAGCATGGCCGCCTACGCCGCATCGTCGTCGTCAGTTGCGTCGACTTCGCCCGAGGCCGCGGGCCCGCTAGCGACAGGCACCAGGCTGGCCACCAAACCGCCCGCCTCCATTGAGGCGAAGCGGCGCACCTCAGTCGCGACGACGCCGCCAACTCCGCGCCATCAACAGGCCGAGCAGCAACATCGGCAGCGCGGTGCCGCTTGAGCAGCCGCACGTCGAGAAGGTTGCGACCTCATCGCTGATTCCGTTGCCGCCGTCGGGCGTGCCACCGTCGTTCGTGTTGCCACCGCCGGTCGCGTTGCCGCCGCCGGTCGCGTTGCCACCACCGCCGGTCGCGTTGCCGCCGCCGGTCGCGTTGCCGCCGCCAGTCGCGTTGCCACCGCCGGTCGCGTTGCCGCCGCCAGTCGCGTTGCCACCGCCGCCGCCACCGCCGGTCTGCACACCGCCACCGAAGCCGCCCCCGATGGGCGTGCCCGAGTCAGGCAGCGTGGCACCACCGCCACCACCGCCGCCGATTGGCGTGCCGGAGTCAGGCAGCGTGGCCCCACCGCCACCGCCACCACCGCCGATGGGCGTGCCCGAGTCAGGCAGCGTGACACCACCGCCGCCACCGCCACCGATGGGCGTACCCGAGTCAGGCAGCGTCACGCCGCCGCCACCGCCGCCGCCGATGGGCATGCCCGAGTCCGTCGTGGTCGCGCCGCCGCCACCACCTGCGCCGCCACCACTCGTGCCCGAGTCGATGCTGATGCACACGTTGCCGTCGCACGTCTGGCCCGTCGCGCAGCCCTGCACGTCGATCTCCGCGCACAGCACGCCGCCGATGCACGTGCCCGTCACGCAGTTGCTCAGCTGGCAGCGCGCGTTGACGTCGCATGGGCCCTCGATGCCTGAGATGGCCGCAGGCGTGCCGATGCGGTGCACGGCGCCACCGACGACGAAGCTCGGAAACTCCGGCGCGCCGACGATGAGGTCCTGGCCGTCCATCACCATCGCGGCGCCGAAGCGCGAGCCCGGGTCCCCCAAATAGCTGTGCGTGCCCGCGTCACCGATGAAGCGGTGCGCGGAGTTGTCGCCAGGCGCGCCCACCCACACTGCGGCGAGCGTCTCCGCGGAGAGCGGCTCCACAGTGACCGACGCGCCGAACTCCGTGGGCACCGCCGCGGGGCGCGTGGCGTCCTCGTTCAGCTCGTACAGCGGTGTCACGCCCGGGCCGATGGCGTTGGCGAACACGAACACCGCCTTCGCGCCTGGCGCGCCGACGATGAGCTCCGGCCCGGTCGCCGGGTGCACGTTGCCGATGACGATGGCGGCGCCGAAGCGACTGCCGGGCGTGACGCGCGGAGGCGTGACCGTCGCGCGCAACGGGAACACCACGCCAGCGTCCTGCGTCGGTTGCCCGCCGTAGACGCGCACCACGCCAGCGTCTGGATCTCCGAGCGCGAAGTAGGTGCCACCGGGGGCCCACGCGATGACCGTGCCGTTCACCGGCGCGACGTTCTGCGTGCGCGCCGTGAAGGTCTGCGTCGACAGCGCCGCCACTTCCGGGGGCGCGGCGATCGCGAGCTCCGAGCCCATCTCGCGCGCGATGTCGATGGACTCCACCGACTTGTTCGCGAGCCACTGGTGCACGCCGCCGTCGAGCTTCACGGAGTAGAGGCCAGCGTTGCCGGCGGTGAACGCGTAGCGCTTCTGCTCCACGCCGTCGTACTCGCAGGCCACTGACTTCCCCGTCGATTCGGACTGCGCGCCCACCGGGCCGAGGACCACGTAGTTGTTCAACGCGCCGACGAGGTACAGCTCGCTCGTGCCCGGCGCGCCGGCGACGTAGCCACCGACGCGACACGCGCCGAGCGACGCCCCGAGCCGCGAGTTGCCGCTGCCGGTGAGCTCCGGCGGCGGTGCGTTGCCAGTGGAGATGGGAATGCCGCCCGCCTGACGGAGCTGCGCGGCCGGCGCTTCGTCGCGCTCGGTGAAGCCGCACGCCGCCGCCACCACCAACGTCGAGATCAGGAGCTTGCGCATGGGTGCACCCGCGAGACTGCGGAAGAGACAGTCAGCACAGCACACTCCCAGCGCACGCAGCGTCGGAGGACGTCTGTCAGTCGCGACGACGACGCCAACCGCGCGCCACCAACAGGCCGAGCAGCATCATCGGGAGCGCGGTGCCGCTCGAGCAGCCGCACGTGGTGAACGTGGCGAACTCCTCGGGGATGTTCTCGCCTGCATCGGGCTCTTCAGCGCCGCCGCCCGTGCCCGCATCGCTGCGGGCACCGCCGCCGCCGGTGTTCTGGCCGCCGCCCACACCGGCGCCACCGCCGACGTTGTGGCCACCGCCGACGCCCGCGCCGCCGCCAACGTTGCCCTGCCCACCGCCGGTCGCTCCACCGCCGACAGGCACCACGGTTCCTCCGCCGGTGTTGTCGCCACCACCCACCGGGATCGCCGTGCCGCCGCCGACCGGGTTCGCTCCACCGCCGCCGACGTTGCCCCCGCCGACGGGAACGCTGCCTCCTCCAACGGGAATGGTGCCGCCGCCGCCGACGGGAAGGCCTGTGCCACCTCCGGTCGCGACGCCGCCTCCGCCCACGGGGACTGTGCCACCGCCGAAGCCGCCGCTGCCGCCGCCGATGGTGACGCCGCCGCCGAAGCCGCCGCCTCCGCCACCGAAGCCGCCGCCACCGCCACCGAAGCCGCCGCCGATGGTGCCGCCGCCACCGCCGATGGTGCCGCCGCCGCCGCCGATGGTGCCGCCGCCGCCACCGATGGTGCCGCCACCACCGCCGATGCTGCCGCCACCGCCGCCGATGGTGCCGCCACCGCCGCCGATGGTGCCGTTGCCGCCACCGATGGTGCCGCCGCCACCGCCAGTGGTGACACCGCCGCCAAAGCCGCCACCTCCGCCGGTTGCCGTGCCGCCACCGAACGGCACGGCCGCGTCAATCGAGAAGGACCCACCGCCGCCGCCCGCCCCCGAGGAGACGCAGCGACCACTCGAACACTGCTCGTTGGGGTCGCAGTTGGTCGTCGTCGCGCTCGAGCAGAACACGCCGCCGACGCACACGCCCATCACGCAGCCCGGCAGCGCGCAGCGCGCGTCGACGACGCAGTCCTGCTGCTCGCCCGGCAGCGCAGCCGGCGTGGGAATGCGGAACACCGCGCCTCCGGGCCCGGGGCCATCGTTGTACGTGGGCGCTCCGACGATGGCGTCCAGACCAGCCATCGCGATGGCGGCACCGAACCTCGTCGACGTGAGCACCCACGAGTACTCGCCGGCGTCACCGATGAAGCGCGTGACCGAAGCGGCCTCCGGCGCGCCGACCCACACCGCGGCCAACGTGCCCGCCGAGGCCGGCTCGAGCGCGATGGCATGGCCGAACTGCACCGGCTGCATGACGGTGGTACCGGGCGGCACGAGCTCGTGCACCAGGTACGGCGCATCGGGGAAGCCCGAGTACACCAGCACGCGGTTGGCGCCCGGCGCGCCGACCAACAGCTCGAGCCCTCCCGTCGACAGCACCTCGCCGATGGCGAGCGACGCACCGAAGCGCGCCGTGGCGGGGAGCGGCGAATAGAGGGTCACCGGCGTGCCCGCGTCGGCGCTGGGCGGAAACTTGAAGACGTGCACCTGCCCGCTCGTGGGGAGCCCGATGGCGAAGTGCGTGTTGCCGGGCGCCCACGCGATGGCCTCCGTGTCGTAGCCGCTGGTGAGCAGGTTCGTGGAGCCGACGTTGACGTTGTAGAGGTGCAGCGACGGTGGGCTGGCCGTCAGCAGTTGTTCGCCGGCTGCCGTCTGCAACGCGAGCGCGGTGACGCCGCCGTCTGGCAGCTGAACCTTGTTCCAGCCTCCGTCTGGCAGCACCTTGAAGAGGCCCGACGCGCCGCCGGTGTACGCGATGTTCGCGGTGCCCACCGTGTTGCACGCGACGGCCGCGCCACTGCCGCGCAGCGGCGTCGCCGGCCCCACGTCGCGCATCATCGCGCCGAAGCCCGTGTAGCTCGGGAACATCAACACCGAGTTGCCGCCCGGCGCGCCGGCCACGTAGCCCGACGTTGGGCACGGCGCGATCGAAGCACCCAGCTCGTCGCCCACGTTGCCTACGAACTCGGCGGCTGGCGGCACGCCCACCGCGACGGCTCCGGCCTGACGAACCTGTGCTGCGCCGGGTGGGGACTCTTCGGGCAGCTGACACGCGGCCAACAACAGCAGCACGACGTTGAGTGTCTTGCGCATCGTCGTCCCCGCAGTCAGCTGCTCACGACCGGTGCTTCGTTGCCCGCGCGCCTCGCCACAGTCCGATGATCAACAGCCACAGCATGCCTGCGCCCGGGTTCGTGGTGCAGCCCGAGATGAAGACCGCCGTCCCCGGTTCGCCGGCGTCTGGCGTGCCTGCGTCGTCGTCGCCACCGTCAGGCGTGCCCGCATCGGCGTCGCCCGCGTCAGGGCGCCCGCCGTCGACGACGCCCGCATCAGGAACCCCTGCATCGTTGTCTCCGGCGTCGGGCGCGCCAGCGTCACGACCGCCGTCGTCGTCACCGGCGTCAGGGGCGCCGGCGTCGACCGAACCTGCATCGACACCTTCGACGACGCACACGTCACCGATGCACGTCTGGCCCGGCGCGCAGGCTGACTCCAGCGTGCGAACGCAGAGCACCGTGCCGACGCACCTGCCCAGCTGGCAGCCCGCGACGCACGGAACGCTGGGCGTGCAGTCCATCGCCACGCCGTCCAACGTTCCCGAATCGGGGGTGAACTCGAACACCGCGCCCTCGCCGCTGCGGGTCATTCCCGACGAGTAGTTCGGCGCGCCCACCACCAACGTCCGCCCGTCGAACTCCAGCGCAGCGCCGAAGCGGCTGTTCAACACGACAGCGCTCCCGAACACGTCGCACTGTGTGCCGAGGCACCGGTAGATGCGGCTGGTGCCCGGCTCACCGACCCACAGCGCGCGGAGGCCGCCGCCTGCGTTCTCTGGCTCGAGCGCCAACGCGGCGCCGAAGTGCACCGGCGGGTTCCCGTCTGAAGTGTTCACGCCCGTCAGAATCAGCGGCATGGCGTTCTGCGCGTAGATGCGGACCTCACCAGCAGACGGCGCGCCCACGATGACCTCAGGGCCCGGGGCGGGCAGCACGTCACCGACCAACACCACGCGGCCGTGGTCGTCCATCTGGGTGTTGCCGGCGTAGGTCACCTGGCGCGTCGCGCCGCCATCGGCCTCGCGCTTGAACACCGCGACCTCGACCTCTATCGGGTCTCCAGCGACGAAGCGACCGCCAGCGGGGAAGTACCAGAGCGACGTCGCGAAAGAGCCCGACCCGCTCGTCGTCAGCAGCGTCGGCATGGGGTTGCTGGTGACGGGGCTGGCGCCGAGGCTCCACACCGCGCCGCCGCCGTCTGCGCTCGCGACGCCGGCCAGCGTAGGAGCGCCCACAGCCGTGGCGAGGGACAACGTCGTCTCATTCAGCAGCTGACCGCTGCCACCGTCGGCCCAGACGCGCCACAGCCCGCCGCGACCGCCGATGAGGCCACGCGCCGCGCCGCGCTCACACTGCACCGTGAGCCCCAGCTCGACGTCAGGGTCGACAGCCGTCGAAACGGCGATCAACCCACCCGCGCTCGACGAATACAGGTGGTCGATGCCCGGCGCGCCGGCCACCCAGCCGCCGCCGGGGTCGCACGCGCTCAACGAGACGCCGAGCCGCGCGTCGACGGTGCCGCCCAGAGCGGTGGGCACCGTGACGGGAAGGTTGTGCCCGACGAACACGGGCAGCGGCGCGCGCGCCGTGGCGACGTCTTCAGGGAGAGTGGTGTCGCAGGCGCTCAGCAGCGCCAGACACGACCAGAGGCAACGCTGCATTGAAGCTCCGAGACTGCCGGCCACGCGCTCGGAAGCCTACTGCATCTGCAGCTCCCACATGCGCCGCGACTGCGAGAGCAAATCGCGACACACCTCGGAGCCGGGGTCGAGGTTCGTACACTTCTCCAGCTCCGCGATGGCCGTAGGGTAGTCGCCTCGCATGATGGCCTCTTCGCCTCGGCGGTAGTGCGCTGTCGCCGTGTCGTTGCGCTCTGTCTCGCGGTCGTCCTTTCGTTGCACCACCACCTCGGCGTCACGCGTCGGCAGCCCGGGCGCCACCAGCATGACGAAGGACAGCCGCGTGACGCCGGTCACGGTGACGCTGGCGCCGGGCGTCAGCAGCGTCTGGCGGAACGGGCCCTTGGCGTGGAACGGCACCGGGCCGCGACCGAAGCGCGGCAGCGTGGCGCTGACGATGACGGGCGCGGTGGCCTCGGGCGACTTGCGCAGCGTCACCACGTAGCTCTTCCTCGCGTCGAGCTCGTCCAACATGAACCGGCGGCCTTCTTGCTGCACCACCACGTCGGTGAACACGTCGGGCACGCGCGTGGCGGGCTTGCGGCGCGCGTCGACGCCTTCGGCCACCATCAGGTCGAACGAGCCTTCATCGGGCCGGTTGTCGGGCTGCACGAGGAAGAAGCGCGCCGACGTGCCCTGCAGCGCCTTCCACGCCGCGTCGACCTGCGTCACCTTGAGCCAGTTGCCTTGCGCGTCGAACTCCGCCGCGTAGAGCGACGCGTACTCGGGCAGGTGGTTCCAGTTCTGCGCCGGGGCGGTGCGCACGCTCCACGGCGACTTCTTCGGCGTTCGCAGCAGGCCAGACTTCGTGACGTCGACGCCGTGCACCGAGGGCCGCAGCGTGATGCGGTTGGGCACCGTCTGCGCGTAGCGCGGCAGCTCGTCTTGCACCGGCGCGGGCGTCTCGGGCAGCGCCACCGGCACCGAGGGCGGTGACTGGCGCTGATACGGCGGCGGCGTGGCGAGAATCTTCCGCGGCACCTCGCGCAGCGGCGCCATCGCGCCGGGGTCGACGTCGTGCTCGGTCCACGCGGCCACCAGCGTGGCGAGAAAGACGAAGAGCACCAGCGCCGCGCCCGAGAAGAACTTCGCGCGCCTCGTCATGCGCCCGTCGCGGGTCATCGGCAGCCGGGGCTGCGACAGGGCTGCGGACACCACGGCACGCTCGCTCTCGAAATAGTCCGCCAGCGCGCTCGGCACGGGCTGCGGTGCGCGCTCGGGCCACAGCCACGCCAGCAGCGCGACGTGCAGGTCCAGCGCGCTGGGCAACTGCCGTTGCCTCACCAGCCAGTGGCCGAGGCGCTGCGCGAGCGTCAACGGTCTGTCGATTTCGCCACGGCGCGCCGCGCGCAGCACCTCATCGAGGTCGCCGTCGGCGGGCCCAGCCAGCACGTCGTACAGCGCCGCCAGCGCCACCACGTCACGCGCCGCGCCGCCGCTGCCCTGCAGACTGAACGTGCCGTCGAAGTGCAGCGACACGCTGTCGGCGGTGACCGCGCCTTCGGGCAACGCCGGCGCGCCGTCGACCGCCGCGGCGAGGCGCTGCAGCAGCGTCGCGGCGACGAAGGGCGGCAAGCGCGCGAGGCCCACCGTCGCGGCCTTGTCCATCAACGCGCGCACCGTCACCGCGGGCGCGCGCGTCGGCGCTGCATCGACCTGGGCGGCGGCAGCGGCGGGCTCTGTGAGGCGCGTCGACACGGGCCGTCGATGTTCTCAAAAACACGCGAAGAATTCGCCCGCTGTCACACCGGAAGCACCCTGAACGTGGTGTGGGCATGACGACCGACAACGACGTGCTGGTGGTGGGTGGTGGCCCGGGTGGCCTGCTGACAGCGGCGCTGCTGCAGGCGCGCGGGCGTGAAGTCCTGGTGCTGGAAGGCAGTGACGTGGCGGGCGGCCTCGGCCGCAGCCCGGCGTTGGGCTCGCAGCCGATGAACCTCGGCGCGCACGCGCTGTACCTCGGTGGCCCGGCCGACCAGGCGCTCCAGTCGTTGGGCTTCAAGCTGCCCGGCTTCGCGCCCGGCGGCGGCTTCTGGTTCGAGGTCGATGACGGCTTCGTGCCGATGCCGGGCAGCGTGCCCGGGCTGCTGGGCGCGTCGTGGCTCTCGTGGCGCGAGCGCTGGCAACTGGCCACCACGCTGCGCCGCGTGCTGGGCGCGCCGCCGGAAGGCACCGTGTCGCAGTGGCTCGCGACGATTCCTTCCGAGCGGGTACGCGCCTTCGTCGCTGCGTTGACGCGCGTGTCGACGTACACCAACGCGCCCGACGTGATGGCCGCGGCGCGTGCGTGGCCGCAGCTGCAGGCCGTGGTGCACCCGCTGGCAAAGGGCGTGCGCTACCTCGACGGTGGCTGGGCGTCGTTCACCGAAGCGCTCGCCGCGCGCGTCAACGTGCGCACCGGGGCGCGCGTGAAGTCGGTGTCGCGCGACGGCGTGGTGCAGCTCGATGGTGAGACGTTGCGCGCGCGCGACGTGGTGCTGGCGGTGCCGTTGCCGACGGCGGCGCGGTTGGTGGACGACGTCGCGCTGCGCGCGCGCGCGGCCGCGGCGGTGCCGGTGAAGGCCGCGTGCCTCGACGTCGTGTTGAAGCACCTGCCGCACCCCGAGCGCCGCCTCGTGCTCGGGTTGGACCACGCGCTCTATTTCTCGGTGCACTCGCGGCCCGGCGTCACCTCCGCGGTGAAGGTGCACGCCATGGAATACCTGCGGCCCGGCGCTGACGAAGATGCAGCCGCGGTGCGCGCGCGCCTCGAGGCGTTGATGGACCGCGCGCAGCCCGGCTGGCGTGAGGTGACGGAGGCCTCGCGCTACTTCCCCAACTTCACGGTCATGCACGACGTGCCGCGCGCCGAGACGGTGACCCTCGACGCGCCGCTGCACCTCGTCACCGGCGTGGCGTCGACGGGCTTCTTGTTCGATGCCGTGGCCGAGGCCGCGCTGCGAGCGGCCACGAAGAGCGCTACGAAGGCCGTCGCGTCCTCATGACCGACACGCTCGCCACCGCGCATCGCACCCACGCCCGCGCGCTGTGGGCGCTCTGCTACCGCATGCTGGGCGTGGCGGCCGACGCCGACGAGGTGGTGCAGGAGACGTTCGTGCGCGCGCTGGAAGGCAAGCCCGTCGAGTCGGCCGCGCAGCCGCTGGGCCCATGGCTCTTCTCCATCGCGTCTCGGCTCTGTGTGGACCGGCTGCGTCGCCGCCGCACGCAGGGCTACGTGGGGCCGTGGCTGCCGTCGCCCGTCGACGACGACGAGCTGCAGTTCGAAGCGCCAGCGTCGGCGCGCTACGAGGTGCTCGAGAGCGCCAGCGTGGCGTTCCTGCTGGCGCTCGAGGCGTTGTCCCCCGAGCAGCGCGCTGTGTTGGTGCTGCGCGACGTCTTCGACCTCTCGGCGAAAGAGACGGCCGCGCACCTCGAGCTCTCGGAGGCGAACGTGCGCCAGCTCCATCACCGCGCGCGCGCCGAGCTCGAAGGCTACGACGCCAGCCGCGTGTCACTCGACGCGGTGAAGAGCCGCGAGGTGCTGGAGCGCTTCTTCACAGCGCTGAGCGTCGGCGACGTCGAGGCCGCGCGCGTGCTGCTGTCGGACGACGTGGTGCTCTTGAGCGACGGCGGCGGCGAGTACACGGCGGCGCGCGTGCCCATTCTCGGCGTCGACAAGACGATGCTGTTCCTCACGCGGCTGCTGGAGCTGCGCGGCGCGCCCCGAGAGCTCGCGGTGCGCACCGTCAATGGCCACGCGGCGCTCGACGCGACGTTCGAGGTCTCGAAGCACGCCGAGCCACCGCGCGGCGTCACCGGCGTGGTGCTCGCCCCCGATGGCCGCATCGGCCTCATCTTCTCGGTCGTCGCCACGTCAAAGCTGCGCCGCGCTTTGGCGTCGTGAGCGCTACTCGAGGCTCTCTTCAATCTCCTCGGCGAAGAACGACCAGCCGTTCTCTTTGCCGCCCGCGCGCGCGGTGAACGTGGCCTTCACTTCGTCCCAGGCCAGGCGCTCGTCGCCGATGGCCTCGCGGCGCGTGAGGCACCAGAGCGCTTCGTCGAGCGACGCAAATTGCGTGTGGTCCTCGATGTTCGACTCTTCGTGGTTCCACGTCACCACGGCGCCGTCGGCGCGCAGACAGACGTGGTTCCCTCCGCCGTCGCTCGCCAGCGAGAAGACGTCGCCCGAGAGGTCGCCTTCGAAGTCTGAGTTCAACACCTCGACGTCGTTGGCCTTGAAGTCGAAGCCCCAGACCATCGTGGTGTTGAACCGGTAGAGGTACGGGAGCGCGCCGCGCTTCGCGAGGGCGATCAACACGTCGAGGCTCGCTCGGGCGCTGGCTGGCAGGCGCGCGAGGAAATCTGCGGGTGGCAGCGCCAGTGTCGCGGCGGGGCTCGGCTCGAAGCCGAAGCGCGCGGCGTCGTCGGTGAAGGCGCTGGTGGAGAGATACGTGTCGATGTCGCTCATGGGGCTCCTCAGAGTAGGTGGCGTGAAGACGAGCCCGGCGCGGGTTTGTCGCATGCGCCGCGGGCAGGCCGAGAGTCATCCGTTGCGGCTGCAACGAGAACCTTGCCATCGTCGCGCCATGCGACGCGGTGTCGTGCCGGTGCTGTGCGGTGTGTGGCTGTTCGCGGCCCTCGGCGGAGCCGCGTGGCTCACCCGATACAAGTCGACCGCCGCGCCCATCGGGCCTGAAGCGTCGCCGCTCTCTTCGACGTTGCTGGCGACCGACAGGCCAACGCTGGTGATGACGGTGCACCCGCACTGCCCGTGCACGAAGGCCAGCTTCACGGAACTCGAGAAGTTCCTCACGCAGCACGCGGGGCGCCTGGCGACGGTGCTGCTCTTTGTGCAGCCAGCAGGTGAAGACGCGCGCTTCATCGAGGGTGCGCTGTGGGCGCGCGCGGAGGCGTGGCCTGGCGTGCGGCGGGTCGTCGACGTGGACGGCGCGGAATCGAAACGTCTGGGCGCCGCCGCGTCGGGC
Source organism: uncultured Archangium sp. (assembly GCA_964459885.1). Lineage (GTDB taxonomy): Bacteria > Myxococcota > Myxococcia > Myxococcales > Myxococcaceae > Archangium_A. The sequence goes on along the minus strand of CAYWON010000004.1, from coordinate 50,489 downwards.
ACGGCGCTGCTCTTCGCCCCCGATGGCAAGCTGCTGTTCCGTGGGGGCATGACGGTGGCACGCGGGCATGAAGGCGACAGCCCGGGCGCCGAGCGGATGGCTGCGTTGTTGTCAGGGCGACCTGCGTTGCCCACCGCGCCGGTCTTCGGCTGCGGCCTCGAGGCTCAGGAGTGCTCGTGAGATGAACTCCGTCGCTGAACGCGCCGAGTCGCTCTTCACCACGTACCGCGACGAGAACGCCGTGCGCACCTCGCGGGCCCTCGGCTTCCTGCTGTTGGCGCAGTGGGTCTTCGCCATCGCGCTCGCGCTCTTCATCTCGCCGCGCACGTGGGAAGGCCGCGTGGCGTCGCTGCATGTGCACGTGCTGGCGGCGGTGGTGCTGGGCGGTGTCTTCAACAGCCTGCCGCTCTTCCTCATCTGGAAGCAGCCGGCGGCGGTGGTGACCCGCATGGTGGTGGCGGTCGCGCAGATCCTCTGGTCGGCGCTGCTCATCCATCTCTCGGGTGGCCGCGTCGAGACGCACTTCCACATCTTCGGGTCGCTCGCGTTCCTCTCGTTCTACCGGGACTGGCGCGTGCTCGTGCCCGCGACGGCGGTGGTGGTCTTCGACCACCTGACGCGCGGGTTGGTCTGGCCCGAGTCGGTGTACGGCGTGGCGAACCCCGAGTGGTGGCGCTTCCTCGAGCACACCGGCTGGGTGGTGTTCGAAGACGTCTTCCTCGGGCTCGCGTGTCTGCGCGGGGTCGACGAGCTGCGCACCGTGGCGCTGCGGCAGGCGGAGGCCGAAGCGGCGCTGCACGAAGCGCGTGAGTCGCACGACGCGCTGCTGCGCACCGAGCGCCTGGCCGCAGTGGGACAGCTGGCGGCGAGCATCGGGCACGAGCTACGCAACCCGCTGGCGGCGGTGCGCAACTCGGTGACGTACCTCGGCAAGCGGGTGCTGGCGCCCAACGCCTCGCCCACCGTGCTGCAAGACGACAAGCGCGTGCCGCAGTTCTTCGAGCTCATCGAGCAGGAATTGAACGCGTGCTCTCGCATCATCGGAGACCTGCTCGATTTCGCGCGCGACACGCCGCCCACGCGCACGCCGTGCCCGCTGCGCTCGCTCGTGACGGAAGCCATCGCGCTGATTCCGCCGCGCGAAGGCGTGCAGGTCGTCAACGACGTTCCGGAGCAGCTGCCCGTGCCGGAGCTGGACAAGGACCAGTTCCGCCAGGTGCTGGCGAACCTCGTGCAGAACGCGACCGAGGCGGTGCCGAGCGGGCGCAGCGGCGTGGTGCGCGTGGGCGCGACCGGCGGCGGCGCGGTGCCCTGGCGGTTGACCGTCACCGACGACGGCAGCGGCATGAGCGACGACGTGGCGCGGAAGATCTTCGAGCCGCTCTACACCACGAAGACGCGCGGCACCGGGCTGGGCCTCGCCATCGTCGCCGGCCTCGTGCGTCGTCACGGCGGCGCCATCAACGTGCAGAGCGTCGTCGGGCAGGGCTCTACCTTCAGCGTCGAACTGCCGGCGCATGACGCATGACGAGAGGGAAAGAGGAACGATGACGTCGCAGCGCCGGGTGCTGGTGGTTGATGATGAAGCAGGCCTGCGGACCACGCTCGCCGCCAACCTCGAGCTGGAAGGCTACGAGGTGGTGGAGGCCAGCACCGCCGAGGCCGCGCTCGAGCAGCTGCGCGCGCAGCCCTTCGACGTCGTGGTGAGCGACATCCGCATGCCGGGCATGACGGGGGTCGAGCTCTTCCGCCGCGTGCGTGAAGAGCGGCCCGGGTTGCCGGTGCTGCTGATGACGGCCTTCGCGCAGGAAGAAATCGTGGAAGGCGCGCTGAGCGACGGCGTGTTCGCGGTGTTGGACAAGCCCTTCGACGTGCAGCACGCCATCAACGTCATCGGCGCAGCGCTCGACGCGCCGGCCGTGCTGGTGGTCGACGACTCGGTCACCGCGCGCGCCACCGTGGCCGCGCTGCACAGCCGCGGGCTGCGCGCCATCGCCGCGTCACGCCCGGCCGAGGCCTTCGAGGCCATCGCCAGCCACCGCGTCGACGTGTGCGTGCTCGACGTCACCTTGCCCGGCATGGACGCCGCGGCGGTGGTGCGGCAGCTCCGCGAGCGCCAGCGCTCGGTGCGCCTCATCGCCCTCACCAGCACCATGCAGCTGAGCAACGCGCCGCGGCTCTCGACGCTGGGCGTGACGTCTTTCATGCGCAAGCCCATCACCATGGCGGCGTTGGCCCGGGGCATCGCCCGCGCCCGCGCCACGAAGGTGTGAGCGCCGTTTGCCGTGCAGCGACCTGCTTCGGTAGACAGCGAGCCATGAGAGCCCTGCTCGGGATGGTGTTGGTGGTGCTGACGGCGTGCACGCCGACCACGGACGTGCAGCTGTACGCCGTCGAGTTCGGTGCGGTGCAGTTGGGTGCGCAGCACGAGGCGACGCTGCGCGTGAAGAACACGGGCGGACAGGCGACGACGCTGCTGCGCGTGGAGCAACGCGACGGCGACCGCGGCTTCTCGGTGGTGCCGCGCTTCGAGCCGCTGCCGGCTGGCGAGACGACGACCTGGGTCGCGCACTTCGACGCGGTCACGCCCGGCGTGGCGCGCGCGCGCTTCGTGGCGGTGTTCGCGCACGGCGAAGAAGAAGTGGTGCTGACGGCCCGCGCCGCGGCGCAGTGCGAGGTGGGGCCCTCGCTGGATTTCGGCGTCGGCCCGCGTGGGTCGCGCGCGTTGACGTACCCGCTGGTCAACGACGGCCTCTCTCCTATGCGCGTCTTCGTCGGGCCACTCTCGGCGCCGTTCTCGACCGACGTGACGGGTGAAGTGGTGCTGGCGCCCGGCGCGCAGAAGACGGTGACGGTGCGTTACGCGGCCAACGACGACGGCGCCGCCGAGGTGCAGTGGGCGCTGCAGCCGCGCGATGACTGCGCGCGCACCACGCTGACGGTGCGCGGTGAGGTCGCGACCACGCCGCTGACGGTGACGCCGGGCCGGCTGCACTTCGCCGACGCGCTGCGCTTGCTGTCGGTGGTGGTGACCAACACCTCGGGCGTGCCGGTGACGCTGACACCGTCGCTGAGCGGTGATGGCTACCGCCTGCCCGACGGCGCGCCCTTCGTGGTGCCCGGCCACGGCAGCGTGCGCTTCGTGGTCGAGCGCACCGACGTCGCCACGCAGGCGCTCTTCGGCGAGCTGGTGTTCACCTCCGACCTGGCGACGCAGCCTCAGCTGCGCGTGCCGTTGGTGGGCCGGTTCCCGCTGTCGTGCGTGCGCGCTGACGTCGAGCAGCTGCAGTTCCCTCCCGTCGAAGCCGGCTGCGTCACGCCCATGTCGCGCGTGCGGTTGACGAACGAGTGCCCGCACCCAGTGCAGCTGGGCGTTCCCGAGGTGGCCGCGCCGTTCTCGGTGATGACGTCGCCGCAGCGGCTGACCGCAGGCGCGTCGATGGAGCTGGGCGTCGTCTTCAAGGCGTCGGGCCCCGGCACGGCGGTGCAGCCGCTGACCGTGCACATCGACGTGTTGGATCGCGAGCAGCGCCTCGTCGTCGGCCTGCGCGGTGAAGCGACAGCGGCGCCGCTGCACGACGATGTGTTCGTGGTGCCAGACCCGACTCCGACGTTGGACGTCTTGCTCGTCATCGACGACACCGAGGTGATGGCGCCGTACGCGGCGTCGCTGGCGACGAACCTCGGCGACTTCGCGCAGTACCTCGAGGCGAACCGCTACGAGCCGCGCGTCGGCGTGCTGTCGACGTCGATGCAGGCGGGCGTGAGGGGGCGGCTGCGGCGCACGACGTCGGGCGCCGGGTGGTTGGATCTGCCCACGCCGGCCGAGGTGCAGGCGCTCGGTGCGTTCCGCGGTGCGCAGCAGGGCAGCTCGTCGTGTCTCGAGGCGCTCGACGCCGCGTTGTCAGCGCCGCTGCGCAACGACCCGAGTGAGCTGGGCGGTTTCCTGCGGCCGGGCGCGGGGCTCTTCATCGTGTGCATCACCGCCAACGCGGACGCGGTGCGTGAAGCGCCGTCGACGGTGCTGGCGCGTATCGACAACGCAGCGCCCAAGCCGATGGCCTTCGCCGTGGTCGCGCGCTTTCTGGAACAGCCGGTCGGCGGCGGCAGCTGCACCGGCACGCTCGACACCGGCGTCTTCAGCGCGGTGTCGCAGCGCTACAACAGCGCGAAGGAAGAACTGTGCACGCCGAACTGGGCCGCGTCGCTGGAACGCATCGGCCGCACCTCGTTCGGGTGGAACACGAGCTTCCTGCTCCGTCGCACGCCTGACCTCGAGCGCGCGCCGCTGCGAGTCTTCATCGACGACCAGGAGCTTCCGGGCGTCGACCCCGACCCGCACCTGATGTCGCGCATCTGGGCGTACGACCCGGTGCAGAACGCCGTCGACTTCGAGCCCATCTACGCGCCGGAGCCGAACCGCGTGGTGCGCGCGCGCTACGCGCCGCTGTGCGGTCAGTGAGTTGTCGTAACGAGACTTGTCGTAACGTGTTTCGACAAGTTACGTTACGACATGTCGTCGTTCATCGGTCGTGAGCAGGAACTCGCGTTGTTGTCGAAGCAGTACGCGGCGCCGGGAGGCAGCTTCGTGCCCGTCTACGGCCGACGTCGCATCGGGAAGACCGAGCTGCTGCGTCGCTTCGCCGCCAGACACCCGAGCGTCTTCTTCGTCGGCAAGGTCGCCCCGGCGGCGCTGCAGTTGAAGGAGTTCCTCGCGGAGGCCGCGCTCGGCTTGAACGAGCCGCTGCTGGCCGAGGCAGGCGTGGAGACGTGGCAACGCGCGCTGGAGCTGATCGTCGGCCGATGGAAGGGCCCCGGGAAGCTGGTGCTGGTGTTCGACGAGTTCCAGTGGTCCGCCGGCGCCAGCCCCGAGCTGCCCTCCGTGCTGCAGGCGCTCTGGGACAGCAGCTGGAAGCGCAGCGGCAAGGTGATGCTCGTCGTCTGCGGGTCGTTCATCGGGTTCATGGAGCGTGAGGTGCTGGGTGAGAAGAGCCCGCTCTTCGGTCGACGCACTGCACAGATCCACCTGCAGCCCTTCGGCTTCGAGGACGCGCGTCGGTTCCACCCGCGCATGTCGCTCGAGCAGCAGGCGCTGACGTGGTTCGTCTGCGGCGGCGTGGCGCAATACGAGGCTGCCTTCGACGACGGCGCGTCGTTCCGACAGAACGTGGAGCGCACGTTGCTCGACGAGTTCGCGCCGCTGTACCGCGAGCCGGAGTTCCTGCTGCGCGAGGAGCTGCGGGACGTCGCGCCGTTTCACGCGGTGCTCATGGCCATCGCCACCGGCGCGCGAGCCCCGAAAGCCATCGCCGCGGCGTCAGGCGTTCCCGAGCGGAACCTGCACTACACGCTCGAGCAGCTCGTCTCGCTTGGCTACGTGTCTCGGCGCTACCCGGTCACGGGCGGGAAGCCGCGGCGCACCGACGTGCGCTTCGTGCTCGATGACGCGCTGCTGCGGTTCTGGTTCCGCTTCATCTTTCCCCACCGCAGCCAGCTCGCGCAGCTCGACGCGCACCGCGCTTGGGACCGGCTGGTGGAGCCGCAGCTCGAGGCGTGGGCTGGCGTGTGCTTCGAGCGTCTGTGCCGGGCCGCGCTGCCGCGGCTGTTGGAAGCTGAGCGGGTGAAGGCCGGCGTCGAGGTCGGCTCGTTCTGGTCTCGCGAGGTCGAGATCGACGTCGTCGGCGTGCGCGACGACGGGGTCACCGAGCTCGGCGAGTGCAAGTGGGGCAGGGTGAGCGCCGCAGAGCTGGTGCGGCAGCTCGCGCGCAAGGCCGAGGCGTACCCGAACCCGAAGAACCACACGCTGCGGCGGCACGCGTTCGTCCGCGCGTGGAAGGGCAAGGCTCCCGACGGCGTGCTGCTGCATCGCCTCGAAGACCTCGCTTGAAGGTTACAGCTCGCAGCCGCTGGTGAAGCCCGTCGCGTCGAACTGGCCCGAGATGGTGCCCGTCAGCCGGCCGTCGCGCTCGGTCTCGATGACGGCGCGCACCTCGAGTGCGTGCGTGCCGCTGCGCTTCGGGCTGCAGTACTCGAGCACGTAGAACCGATTGGCGAGGCCCGACACGCGCGCGGCGATCTCCGTGAAGGCCGTGCCCAGCTGCTCGGCCTTCTCGACGGGCCAGTAGCCGTCCTTGCCGAACGCGCGCAGCGCCGCTTCGTCGACCTCGCCGCCGAGCCCCACGGTGAACACGTGCGCCTTGGTCTGCGTGACCGCGCGCTGGGCGTCGCCGCTCGAGGCGCGCGCGGCCTGATCAGTACCGTCGGTGAAGATGACGAGCGCGCCGTCGCGCCAGGCCACGTCGCTGCTGTCGAGCGTCGCCGAGAGCGCGTTCACCGCGCCCACCACGCCGCCGTTCAAGTTGGTCGAGTCGTCGACGCAGCGCCACCCGGCGCACGTGCGGCGGTCGGGGAAGCCGGCGCACTCCGACGACGCGCGGCACTCGGTGACCGACAGCGAGTCGAGGCCCGCCTGCAGCGTGGCGCGGTTCGACGTGTACGGCACCAACACCTGCGGCTCGGCGCGGCCGTCGAACGTCATCAGCGCCACGTGGTGGCCGTCGCCGTCTTGCAGCGCCGCGTCGAGGTAGCGACCCGCCGCCGCCTGCAGCGCGGGGAAGTCGCCTGAGCGCAGCATCGAGCCCGAGAGGTCGAGCAAGACGACCGAGTAGAGACGGAACCGTTCGCCCTTCGGCGCCACGCGCTGCTGCGACTCGAAGGCGCTCACCTTCTTGCCGTCTTCGTAGATCTCGAACTGCGCGCCCGTCAGCCCCGCCACCGGCTCGCCGCCGCAGGTGTCGACCTTGAAGAGCCACGACACGCGCGAAGGGAGGCCCGACGTGAGCCCCGAGCTGCCTTCCGGTTCCGACAGAGAGAGGCAGCGCTGGGCGCCGCGCGTGCCGACTTCATCGACCACGCTCGGGCCGCAGGCGGCGAGCGACAGGGTCACACAGAGGCTGATCAGGCTGTGGCGCATGTAGGCAAAGGTAGATGCGTACGGCGCAGCAGCAATTTTTCAGACACGCAGCAGGATTTCTGACTGTGCGTTCAGAAACACATGGCAATGGCTGACCGATGGGTTACTGACGGCCGTCATCCATGGCCCGTCATGCTGATCCCAACGCGCGCAGCTCGCTCATCGCCGCCGCGCGACGTGAATTCGTGAAGAGCGGCCTCATGCGCGCGCGCGTCGAAGACATCACCGCGGCGTGCGGTCTCTCGAAGGGCGCCTTCTACCTGCACTTCGAGAGCAAAGAGGCGCTGTTCCGCTCGCTGGTCGACACGCTGCTCGCGGAGGTCAGCAAGCACGCGGCCTCGCGCGAAGACGCGTACCGCAACGAAGCCGGCGGCAAGCGCGTCGACGGCATCACCTGGGGCAACGCGGTGGCGCGCGTGGACCAACGCGAAGACCTCAAGCTGCTTGAGCTGCTGTGGGACTGGCGCGACGTCTGCTCGGTGTTGCTGCGCGGCGCGTCGGGCACCGAGTTCGAAGGCGTGCTGTGGGAGCTCATCGACGCGCAGGTGGCGCGCGTGTCGAACGAGTGCGGCGGGCTGCAGCAGCACAAGCTCATCCGCGACGACATCCCCGGCGAGCTGCTGGGCCACGTCGTCGTCGGCACGTACATGATGATGGCGCGGCGGCTGGTCGCGCTCGACGAGAAGCCCGACTTCACGCCGTGGGTCGGCGCGCTGCAGGCCGTGCTGACCGACGGTCTCTCGCCGCGCCGTCGCCCGACACCGCCGCGCAAGCCGGCCGCGCGCCGCACCTCTTCTTCTGCTTCACCACTCCGGAAGGCCCGATGAAATCCGTCCTCACTGCTGCCTGTCTGCTCTTCGCTGCGCCCGCATTCGCCGAAGGCGCGCTCACCGCGTCGAAGCTGCGCATCGTCAACGCGCGGCCCATTCAGGCCAGCGCGCGCGAGAACGTGACCGGCCAGCTGGGCCCGTCGCGCATGCTGCCGCTGGGCTTCGAGGTCGGCGGCCGCCTCGCCGCGACGCGCGTCGCCAAGGGTGAGGTCGTCAAGAGCGGCCAGTCGCTCGGCAACCTCGACACCGAGGTCATCAACGCGCAGGTCGCGCAGGCCGAGGCCGGGGTCGCCGCCGCTGAAGCCGGCGCCGCGCTCGCGCTCGACGTCGCCGCGCGCAACGAGAAGCTGAAGGCCGAGGGCAGCGTGTCTGACCTCCAGTACCGCCAGGCCGACACGCAGGGCAAAGCGGCCAAGGCGCAGGTGCTGCAGGCGCAGGCGGGCCTCGCGCAGGCCAAAGCGGGGCAGCGCAAGCACTACCTGTCGGCGCCGTTCGCCGCGACGGTGGTCGACGCGCCCGACAACCCGGGCGGCATGGTGGGCCCGGGCACGCCGGTGTTCATCTTGATGCAGCTCGACCCGCTCATCTTGAAGGTGACGGTGCCCGAGAAGGTGCGCCAGCACGTGCACGCGGGCCTCAAGGTGCGCGTCGAGGCCATCGGCAGCGGCGCCGCCAGCGACGAGGCCACGGTGAAGGTGGTGCTGCCGTCGGCCGACCCGCAGACGCGCCGCGTGCCGCTCGAGATTTCGGTGCCCAACAGCGACGGCCGCTTCGTGGCCAATACGTTGGCGCGGGTGTCCATTCCATTGGGTGAGGCCCGGCAGGCCATCGTCATTCCGTCGACGGCGCTCGGCACCAGCGGCGGCGACCACGTGTTCACCGTCGACGACGCGGGCACGCTGAAGCGCGTCGCAGTCACCGTGATGGAGCGCGCCAACACCACGGTGACGGTGCAGCCCAGCGCGACCGTCTCGCAGGTGGTGGACTACCCGACGTCGGCGCTGCGCGACGGCGCGAAGGCCAACCGATGACGCTCTCAGACCTGTCCATCAAGCGGCCGGTCTTCACCAGCATGCTGTCGTTGCTGCTGGTGGTGCTGGGCCTGGTCGGCGTGTCGAGCCTCGGCACCGACCTCTTTCCTGACGTCAGCTTTCCGTTCGTCGCGGTCACCACGGTGTACCGCGGCGCCGGCCCGGCGGAGGTCGAGTCGCAGATCAACCGGCCCATCGAAGACGCGGTCGCCGGCATCCAGGGCGTCGACAACATCCAGAGCTTCGCGCGCGAGAACGTGGGCCTCGTGTTCGTGCAGTTCAAGCTGACGATGCCGATTGACCGCGCCGTTCAGGAAGTGCGCGACAAGGTGGCCGGCGTGCAGGGCCTGCCGAAGGAGGCCGAGGTGCCGAAGGTCTCGCGCATCGACATCGGCGCGTCTCCGATTCTCACGTACGCGGTCAACGCCGACATCGAGTCGACGAAGCTGCGCCAGCTCATCAAGGACCGGTTGGAGCCCGCGCTCTCGCAGATTGAAGGCGTGGCGCAGGTGCGCGCGCTGGGCGGCGACACGCGGGAGATCCGCGTCGACGTCGACCTCGACAAGGCGAAGTCAGCGGGCATCGCACCGGCGCTCATCGCCGAGCGCATCGGCATGGAGAACGTCGACGTGCCGGCCGGCCGCTTCGACCTCGGGCCCACCGAGCTGACGGTGCGCAGCCTCGGCCAGTTCAAGAGCGCCGAGGAGATCGGCACGCTGCCCATCTCGCGCAACACGCAGCTGGGCACGCAGGTGCGGCTCGATGAGGTCGCCACCGTCACCGACGGCGTGGCCGACCGCCGCACCATCGCGCGCCTCAACGGCAAAGAGGCCGTGATGCTGGAGATCATCAAGCAGCCAGGGTCGAACACCGTGCTGGTCAGCGACAAGGTCAAAGAGAAGCTGGCCGAGCTGACGCCGCAGATGGGTCACGGCTTCTCGACGTCGCTGCTCATCGATTCATCGGTGCTCATCAAGGAGAACACGCACGAGGTGTGGGTCGCGCTGCTGTTCGGCGGCTTCATGGCCGTCCTCATCATCCTCATGTTCCTGCTCGACGTGCGCGGCACCTTCATCAGCTCGCTGGCGCTGCCCACGTCGGTCATCGGCACGTTCTTCGTGATGTACCTGCTCGACTACTCGCTCAATCAGATGACGCTCCTGGCGCTGTCGCTGGCCATCGGTCTGCTCATCGACGACGCCGTCGTGGTGCGCGAGGCCATCACGCATCGCCTCGAGCAGGGTGAGTCGCCGGCCGACGCCGCGTCGAAGGGCACCAAGGACGTCTTCCTCGCCGTGCTCGCCACCACGTTCTCGCTCGTGGCCGTCTTCGTGCCCGTGGCCTTCATGCCCGGCATGGTGGGCCAGTTCTTCAAGCAGTTCGGCATCACCATCTCGGCGGCCGTCATCATCTCGATGTTCATCAGCTTCACGCTCGACCCGATGTTGTCGGCGCGGCTGTCGAAAGCGCTGGGCCCTGACGCGCACGCCAAAGAGAACGCCGTGGCGCGCTTCTTCCGCACCACGTTCGAGGCGATGGAGCGCTTCTACGCGCGCGTCTTGAAGTGGACGCTCATCAACCGCTGGAAGACGGGCGGCATCACGCTGGCCATCATCGGCGCGTCGGTGGGCGTGTCGATGACGCTGGGCAACGACTTCATGGTGCCGCAGGACACGTCGACCTTCCTCGTGAACCTCAAGCTGCCGGAAGGCGCGAGCGTCGAAGAGAGCGCGCGCCGCACCGAGCAGGCCGAGGCGATGCTGCGCGAGCTGCCCGACGTCACCGACATCTACGCGCTCGTCGGCGCGGACCCCAACGGCATGGGCGGCGGCGCCAACAACGTGCGCTTCCGCGTGCTGACCAAGCCGCGCGGTCAGCGGCAGATGGCCACCATCGCGCAGATGAAAGAGGCCGCGCGCGAGCGGCTCAACAGCCTGCCCGCGACCGAGGTAGCGATGATGGACCCGCCCATCCTCGAGGGCGTCGGCGATTTCTTTCCGGTGATGATCTACGTCATGGGCCCCGAGTTCGAAGGGCTGCGCGACGAGGCCGAGCGCATCGCCGGCGAGCTCCGCAACATGGAGAACGCGAAGGGTCAGAAGATGCTGACCGACATCCGCGTGGTGGCCAACCCGCCCAAGCCCGAGCTGGCCATCGACATCGACCGTGAGCGCGCGTCGGACAACGGCCTGTCGGCGGGCGCGCTGGGCATGCAGCTGCGCCTCGCCATGAACGGCCAGGTGGCCGGCAAGCTGCGCGAAGGCAACGAAGAGACCGACATCGTGGTGCGCCTGTCAGAGCAGGACCGCGCCACGCCCGAGTCGCTGGCGATGCTGGAGGTCTTCTCGCCGCAGGGCCCGCGGTCCATCGGCGACGTGGCGTCCATCTCCATCAAGGAATCGCCGTCGGTCATCGAGCGCTGGAACCGTCAGCGCCGCGTGATGGTGCTGGCCGCGCCGTCAGAGCACGCGTCGCTCGGTGAAGTGGCCACGCGCATCAAGAGTGACTTCGAGAAGAACCCGCCGCGCGAGGGCTACTCGCTGTTCTACGACGGCATGATGAAGGTGCTCGGCGAGCAGAACGCGTCGACGGCCGTCGTCATGGTGCTGGCCGTCATCTTTCTCTACATGGTGCTCGGCTCGCAGTTCGAGAGCTTCAAGCACCCCATCACGGTGATGATGTCCATTCCGCTCGCGCTCATCGGCGCGGGCCTGGCGCTCTTCTTCACCGGCTTCTCGCTGACGTTGGGCGCCATCATCGGCTTGTTCCTGCTGGTGGGCCTCGTCACCAAGAACGCGATTCTGCTCATCGACCAGACGCTGCAGAACCTGCGCGCCGGGCAGGCCGTCGACGAGGCGCTGCTCAACGCGGGGCCGCGGCGCCTGCGCCCGATTCTCATGACGTCGGCGGCCATGGCCATCGGCATGGTGCCCACCGCCGTCGGTCGTGGCGTGGGCTTCGAGTTCCGCGCGCCCATGGCCATCGGCGTCATCGGCGGCGTCATCACCTCGACCTTCCTCACCTTGTTCGTCGTGCCGTTGCTCTTCTCCATCTTCGAGAACCTCACGCCGAAGAAGTTCCGCATCGGCAAGGCGGAGGCCGCAGAGGCCGAGGCAGAAGAGACGGAAGACGAAGCTGCGGCCGCGGAGGCCAGCTCATGAAGCGCCTGTTCGTGTTGTTGATGTCGGTGGCCGCGTACGCGCACGCCGAGGTGCCGAGGCCCGCCGAGATTCCCCAGGCGGCCGTCGACCTCGAGGCGGCGTTCTCTGCGTCGCGCAAGCCGGTGACGTTGAAGGAAGCGTTGGTGCTGGCCGACCGGCAGAGCAGCGACCTCAAAGCGGCGCGCGCTTCAGCCGAGCAGGTGGCGGCGAAGTCTCGCGCGGTGCTCGGCGCGGTGCTGCCGGAGATCACCGCCAGCGTCAGCTACGTGCACACCACCGCCGAGCAGAAGTTCGACCCGTCGATGTTCGTGCAGGCCTTCGAGGGCGTTATCGACGCGTCGATTCGTGGCGCCGGGCCGTCGTACGGCATTCCCGCGATGCCCAACGAGCAGGCGCTCGCCGCGGTGAAGCAGGGCTTCACCGACGCCATCACCGGTGAGCTGAAGCCGACCACCATCGTGGCGCGCAACTCGCTGTACGGAAACCTCATCGTCACGCAGACGCTGTTTACGCCGCAGATGTTCCTGCTGCCGGCGGCCGACCAGGCCGAAGCCGCGGCGAAGGCCGGCGCACAAGAAGCGCGCGAGCAGGTGTTGCTCAACGTGGCGCGCCTCTACCTCGGCATCGAAGGGCTGGGCGCCATCGCCGTCGCCGCGAAGGACGCCGAGCAGGTCGCGCTCAAGCGTGAACGCGACGCGCTCGCTCAGTCGCAGCTCGGCATGACGACCGACATCGCGTTGCTGCGCGCGCAGAGCGAGACCGCGCAGGCGCGCGCGACGCTGGCGACGGTGCAGGGTCAGAAGGTGGCGTTGCTGGCGATGCTGGAGGCGTTGGTGGGTGAGCCGATTCGCCCGGTGTCGGGTGAGCCGACGCGCGTCGAGGTGCAGGCGGGCATGGAGGCCGATTCACCGTGGGAAGCGACGTTCCTCGTGCGCGCCAACCGGCTCGGCGTGGAGTCTCTCGAGACGTTCAATCGCTACGACCGCATCTCGTGGCTGCCGTCGGTCATCGCGCAGGCCAAGGGCAGCTACAACTCGAACAAGGGCTTCGCGAACACGAACTGGATGTTCGATGGCGTGCTGGCTGCGCAGTGGACGCTGTTCGATCGCGGCGCGCGGTTGGTCGAGCTCAACACCAATGACGCCAAGACAGTGGAAGCGCGGGCGAAGTTCGAGGCTTCCAGAGCGCGGGCGCGCGCGACGTGGCTGGGCGCGAAGATGAACCTGACGGCGGCCGAGGTGGCGTTGACGCAGGCCGAAGCACAGTCGCAGCTGGCGGAGCGCGCGCAGCGGCAGATTGGCTCGGCGTACGAGGCGGGCGCGGCGACGTCGCTGGAGGTCAGCGACATCGACAGCAAGCGCTTCTTCGCGGCGTCGTCGGCGGCGCAGGCGCGCAGCCAACTCGAGGTGCGCAAGGTGGAACTCGCCGCGGCCGAGGGCCGCCTCGCCGAGGTCATCGGCGTCGACGAGAAGAAGTAGTCAGGAGCGACGTCGAGCCGCGAAGCGATCTGCGAGTCGGTCGCCGTACACACGTCGGATGAATGCGACGGCGAGCGCCTCCTCCGACGCCCCCGGGTTCTGACGGCGCACATCGGACATGGTCGCGGCGCGCAGCTTCTCGGAGAGACGAAGGGCGCGCTCGAGCTTCTCTCGCGGCGGTGTGGCGCGAAGCCGCTCCCAGTACCTCGCCTCCGCTTTCGCGGTGGTGTCGGTGAGTGTCAGCGCCTGTTCGCCGTTGTGAGCCACGCTGTGAGCGTAACGCAGCGACAAGACCGGCACATCAGCACTCGATGGCGGCGCACTTCCACTCGCCGCCTTCGCAGCGCGGTTGCTTGCAACAGTCGCCCGGCTCGCCCCAGCAGGTGTCGATGGGGCAGTCAGTCGTGCGCATGAGGTTGCGCGCGCACTGCCACGCGCCGTTGACGCACTCCGGGCTGGCGAACGCGTCGGTGCCGCAGAAATCGACGCACATGAAGCTCTGGTCGACGCCGTTGCACGTGCAGATGTCGCCGGTGCTGCAGACCGCGATGCCGTCGAGGCAGAACGCCGACGTGACACGCTGACCGTTACGGCAGCAGTCGACGCCGAACGGCGATGAGAGGCAGCGCGTGACGCCGGCGTCGGCGGTGCCTGCGTCGATGACGCCGCTGTCGACGGTGGTGCCGACGCCGCTGTCGAGCGAGGGGCTGATCGGCACGCCGTGTACGAGCTCCGTGCGTCCGCACGCGGACAGGGCGAGCAGGGTGATGAGCACGAAGCGCACGGGTGCACTGTGCCACGTCCTCAGCGCGTCGGCAGCACCAGCACCGTGTCGCGCTTGCGCGCGTATTGCTGGAGCGCGCCGTCGAGCGTCACCAAGCGGGCGCGTTGCTCCTCTGCGAGCACCACGAGCAGCGCGTCGGTCAGCTGTCGGTGGCCGAGCAGCGGCAGGTGTTCCAACGCCAGCACGCTCGGCACCGTCTTCAGGAACGAGTGCTTGCCGACCTCTCGCAGCTCGCCCAGTAACTCGATGGCCTCGGGCGGGCTGACGGCAGCCTCGGTGTAGGCCGGGTTCGAAGAGAGGCGCACGAAGCCGAGCTCGGTGATGGCGCACGTCGCCCAGCCCGCGTCGGCAGAGCGCTCGAACCATCGAAGCGCGACGGCGTGGTGCTGATGGTTGGCCCAGGCCAGCGCGAGCAGGACGTTCACGTCCAGCAGGGCGCTCACGGCTCGTCACCGAGCAACGCCGCGGCCCGGTCTGAGGGAATGATGCGCGCGTCGGCGGGCACCGCGAAGCCGGGGACGCCCTTGTTGCTGCGCACGCGACGGCTCGACTGCTTGAGCCCGCGCCGCGCGAGCTCGGAGATGACCTCGCTCAGCGTCTTGCCCGTCGCGCGCGCCACCGATTGCGCGGCTTCGGCGACGTCATCGGCGAGGGTCAGGGTGGTGCGCATGGCTGTATCGTGATGCAGTGATGCACTGATGGCAACCGACCGTCTGGTTCGCTGGCTTCTGGTGGTGCTCGTCGTGACCACGTGTGGAGCGGAAGTGCCCATCGACCCGGACGCTGGAGTGACCGAAGACGCCGGCGTGACCGACGACGCCGGCGTGACTCAAGACGCCGGTGCGCCCGAAGATGCCGGCGTGACCGAGGACGCCGGTGCGCACGACGCGGGCCCTGTCATCACTTGCACCGCCAACAACATCCCCGGCACTTGCATCGACGTCGCCGACTGCATCGAGACGCGCACGTCGACCGCTGGCCTGTGCCCCGGCCCTTCGAACATCCGCTGCTGCACGCCGCGCTACACGACGACGTGCGACCCGAACGTTCGACCGACGCCGAACGTCGGCCTCATCGAAGCGTCCGGCACCGGCGGTTGCCCCGACGGCATGGTCCGCATCAGCACCTTCTGCGTCGACCGCTACGAAGCGTCGCTCGAGCAGCTCGACGGCGGCGCGTGGTCTCCGTTTCACAACCCCGGCAGCCAACCGATGCGCGCGCGTTCGCTCGAAGCCGCCGTGCCGCAGAGCTCCATCAACCAGACGCAGGCCGCCGCCGCGTGCGCCAACGCCGGCAAGCGCCTGTGCACCGACGCCGAGTGGCAGCGGGCGTGCCGCGGGCCCAACAACCTCACGTACCCCTACGGCAACACGCGCATGGACGGCGTCTGCAACGACGCGCGGTCACCGCACCCGGCGGTCGAGCTCTACGGCACGTCGTCGTCGTGGATCTTCAGTCACATCGACAGCCCGTGCCTCAACCAGCTGCCCGACTCGCTCGCGCGTACCGGCGCGCACCCGGGCTGCGTCTCTGCTGAAGGGCTGTTCGACCTGATGGGCAACCTGCACGAGTGGACCGCCGCGAGCGCCGGCACGTTCCGCGGCGGCTTCTACGTCGACACCCGCATCAACGGGAACGGCTGCCTCTACGCGACGACCGCGCACGACGTCTCGCACTGGGACTACTCGACCGGCTTCCGCTGCTGCGCCGACTGAAACGCTGGCCACGCTGCGGAGCGCGTGCCATCTGACGCGCGCCCATGTCTGTCGCCGTCGTCGAGAAGCGCCCCTGGTTCGGCTTTGCCGTCGTCACGCTCGCGTACGTCATGGCGCACGTCGTGGCGGCGGTGACGCTGCACCAACTCGAGGGGCACCACGCGCTCATCGCCGTCGGCGCAGCGAACCTCGCCGCGGGCACCACGGTCTTCGTTTTCTCGCGCGCGTTCTCGAACACCAGCTTCGTCGACGCGTACTGGTCGGTCGCGCCGGCCAGCATGGTGGCGTGGCTCGCGCTCGGGCCCGGTCACCACGACGCGCTCAGCACGCGCCAGCTGCTCATCCTCTCGCTCGTCTTCCTCTACGCGGTGCGCCTCACGTGGAACTGGGCGCGCGGGTGGACGGGGCTCACGCACGAAGACTGGCGCTACGTCGACCTCCGCAAGCAGACCGGGCGGCTCTACTGGGTGGTGAGCTACGTCGGGCTGCACTTCTTTCCGGCGGTGCTCGTCTTCCTCGGCATCACGCCGCTCTACACGGCGCTGGTGGCGGCGCCGCAGGGCTTCGGCGCGCTCGACCTCGTCGCCGCCGCCGTCACGCTCGCCGCCATCGTCATCGAAGCCGTCGCCGACGAGCAGCTCCGCAACTTCCGCCGCGCGACGCCCGACGGCGGCATCTGCGACGTCGGCCTCTGGTCGTGGTCGCGGCACCCGAACTACTTCGGGGAGATCAGCTTCTGGGTCGGGCTCTTCCTCTTCGGCGTCGCGGCCGGCGCGCCGTGGTGGACCGCCGTGGGCTGCGTGTCGATGGTGGCGCTCTTCGTGGGCGCGTCCATCCCCATGGCCGAGAAGCGCTCGCTCGCGCGCCGCCCCGCGTACGCGGAACACCAGAAGAAGGTCTCGATGCTGGTGCCGATGCCGCCGCGCGGCTGAGCCGTCAGCGCTTCTTCTTGTCGGGCACGAAGCTGTAGATGCGCGGCACCGGCGAGGGCGCGGTCGGCACCACGGGCGCTGACGGGTCGCGCTTCAGGTAGAGCGTGATGGTGACGCAGTGGTGCATGCGGTCGCTGCTCTGCGTGACGTCGCGACCCACGGCGAACAGCGAAGGGTGTTCTCGCAACCAGGTCGTAATGGTCTCGCCGAGCTGATCGCGCTCGCGCGCCAGCGTCGTGCTGAACACCTTGATCTCGTCGAACTCCGGAAGGCTCATGACTGCGGCCCCCGACCGCTCTGCAACAACGGAATCCACGTCGGCATTACTTCTCCTGACTGCAACTACGAGACCGCTCACTGCGCACGACGAGTTTTCCGCCGCGCCGAAAATGCGCGCCCCTCGGCTTCTCGAATTGCGACATATGACACGACAACTGGTTGTCGTTTGCACCCGCGCAACGCTAGGAACGGCGCATGGTTCCTGTGTCCGGTTCCCAGGCGGTGCTCGACCTCACGTTCGAGCTGAGTCGCGCCTACGACGCCATGTGGGTTGTCGCAGAACGCATCGCCGGCGAGCTGGGCATTTCAGGTTCGCAATGGGGCGTGCTCGGCGCGGTCTCCCGCGGAGGCGCTGTCTCGGTGCCCGCCATCGCGCAGGAAGTGCGCTCGACACGGCAGGGCGTCCAGAAGCAGGTGAACCTCTTGCGTCGCCAACGGCTGGTGACGCTCGACAGCAACCCGGGGCACCGGCGGTCTCCGCTGGTCTCGCTGACGCCGGCAGGTCGGCAGCTCTACATGCGGCTGACGCGGCGGTCGGTGACGGTCGCGGTGCGGGTGGCGAAGCCCATGTCAGTGGCGCGCCTGCGTGAGACGAGCGTGCAGCTGCGCTTGCTGGCGAAGGGGCTCGACGAGGTGTCGGCCGAAGCCGCCGCGCTCACTCCATCGAGAAAGCCCACTCGCGCTCGACGGTCGTGAGCGGCGCGTGGGTCTGCGGCCAGGTCAGCTTGCGCAGCGCTGCGTCGATGCAGGCGCGCGTCTTCGCTTCGTTGGCGTTGGCGGGCTCGAGACTGGTGGACAGGTCCATCACCTGACCCTTGCCGTCGAGGATGACCTTCACCTTCGCGGTCTGTTTCCACGCGCCGTCGGGTGCGCCGTTCACCACGCAGCCGCCGACCTCCGCCTGCGCGCCGTCGAGCGCCTGCTTGATGGCGGTCTCTGCAGCGAGCGTGGCGGCGGGCTTGGCCTTCTTGGGAGGCGATTTCTTCTTCGGGCCGGCGACCGCGAGGGCCGCGGTGAGACAGCACAGCAACCAGAGCGTCTTGGTCATGGGCTTCACTTGAAGGCGTAGGTCCACTCGCGCTCCACGATGGTGAGCGGCGTGCCGGGCGCGGGCCACGACAGGCTCTTCACCAGCGCTTCGACGCAGGCGCGCGTGTCGGCGGCGTCGGCGGTCTGCGGCTCCAGCTCGACCTTGTTCTCCATGACGGCGCCGTTCACGTCGAGCGTCACCTTGATGCGCACCGTCTGCTTCCACTCGCCCGGGCGGTCGGCCTCGTTGTCGACGACGCAGCTGCGCACGTCGCGTTGAATCGACGAGAGCGTGGCCTTCACCGCTTCCTGCTTCGCGGGATCAATCGTCGCGGGCGCGGGCGTCGGCGCGGGCTTCTTGTCTTTCGCCGTCGCCTTCTTCGGGCCCGCGAAGGCCGTCACGGCGCAAAGGCTGCACAGCACGATGAACGCTCGGAACATGGGCGCAAACTGTAGCCGCTTGGATGACGCGGCGCGCCCTTCGCACGCCTTGACTTGGGGGGTGCTGATTGCGAATCACCCTCGCGTGAAGCTCTTCAACTACTGGCGCTCTTCGGCGAGCTACCGCGTGCGGTTGGCCCTGGCGTTCAAGGGGCTCGCGTACGAGTACGTCGCGGTCAACCTGCAGAAGGGCGAGCAGCACGGCGCGTCGCACGTCGCGCGCAATCCGTGGCACTCGGTGCCGGTGCTGGAGCTCGACTCGGGCGCGCTGATTCCCCAGTCGGTGGCCATCGTCGAGTACCTCGAAGAGACGTACCCCGCGAAGCCGCTCTTCCCCGCGAAGGCGCTCGAGCGGGCGCAGATGCGCGCGCTGGTCGAGACGGTGAACTCGGGCATTCAGCCGCTGCACAACCTGCAGGTGCTCAACTTCGTGAAGGACGAGCTCAAGGGCGACGTGAAGGTCTGGTCAGAGAAGTGGATCGGCCAGGGCCTCGACGCGCTCGAGGCGATGGCGGAGACCAGCGCCGGCACGTTCCTGGTGGGCGACGCGTTCTCGTTCGCCGACTGCTGCCTCTTGCCGCAGCTCTACGGCGCGCGGCGCTTTGCGTCGGTCGACGCGGTTCGTTACCCCACGTTGTCGCGCGTCGAAGCGCACTGCCTGTCACTCGACTTTGTCCAGAAGGCGCGGCCTGAGCACCAGCCCGACGCCGTCAACACCTGAAGGAGACGCACGATGGAATCACTCGGCATCATCAAGTTGGAGTCGGTGCACTGGTACGTGCACGACATGGCCCGCACGCGCCGCTTCTACACGGAGCTGCTCGATTTCGCGGAGCTGGGCGTCAGCACGCCGGAGCTGAACAAGCGCGGCCGTCAGGAGTCGGCGGTGTTCCAGGCCAACGACGTGGTGCTGGTGTGTTCAGCGCCCATCGGTGAAGGCGGGCGCGCGTGGCGCTGGCTGCAGAAGCACCCCGAAGGCGTGGGCACGCTGAACTTCCTCGTGAAGGACATCGAGAAGACCTTCAAGCTGCTCGACGAGCGCGGCGGCACCATCATCGACGACGCCATCCAGCGTCACACCGACGCGAAGGGCGGCAAGATGTCGTTCTTCAGCATCACCACGCCGTTCGGCAACACGACCTTCCGCTTCGTGCAGCGCGAGGGCGGCTGCGAAGACTGGTTCCCCGGGTTCCAGGCGCACGCCACGCCGACGGGCGGCAAGAACCGCTTTGGCTTCGCGAAGGTCGACCACATCACGTCGAACTTCCGCACGCTGCAGCCGATGGTGCTGTGGATGAAGCACGTCATGGGCTTCGAGGAGTTCTGGAACATCAAGTTCCACACCGAAGAAGAGATCGCCAAGGGCGACCAGCACGGCACGGGCCTCAAGAGCATCGTGATGTGGGACCCGCACAGCACGGTGAAGTTCGCGAACAACGAGCCCTCGCGCCCGCGCTTCAAGAACTCGCAGATCAACGTGTACGTGGAAGATCAGCGCGGCGAAGGCGTGCAGCACCTGGCGCTCATCGTTCGCGACATCGTGCCCACGGTGAAGGCGATGCGTGAGACGAGCGGCCTCGATTTCTTGTCGACGCCCAAGAGCTATTACGACTACCTGCCCGAGCGCATCGAGAAGAGCGGCATCAAGCGCATCGACGAGAACGTGGAAGAGCTGCGCGACCTGCAGATCCTCGTCGACGGCCACAAGGACCATCAGTACCTGCTGCAGATCTTCATGAAGGAGAACTCGCAGCTGCTGAAGGACCGCGAGTCGGGGCCGTTCTTCTACGAGATCATTCAGCGCAAGGGTGACAAGGGCTTCGGCGGCGGCAACTTCAAGGCGCTGTTCGAGAGCATCGAGCGCGCGCAGCGGGCCGAGCGCGAAGCCGGTCGCTGAAGTGTCGTGAAGTGACTTGGGAGCCGTCAGCGCCTGTGGGGTGCTGGCGGCTTCGTCGTGTCTGGTGTCGCGAAATACATTGGCTCCCATGTAATTTCGGCGCTAGTCCGTTCCGTGACGTGAGCCGGGACACCACAGAGGTCCTCGACGGCTTCCGGCGCGTGCTGCAGGCGCTGCGGGAAGGCTCGAGAGAAGCGGAAGCAGGGCTGAACATCAGCGGCGCGCAGCTGTTCGTGCTGCAGGTCCTCGCGCAGTCGCCGGGGCTGTCGCTGAGCGAGGTCGCGGCGCGCACGCGCACTCACCAGAGCAGCGTGTCGGTGGTCGTGACCCGCCTGGTCGATGCGGGGCTGCTCAAGCGGAGCCGCGCCAGCGATGACGCCCGGCGCATGGTGTTGACGCTGACGCCAAAGAGCCGCCGGTTGCTCGACAAGGCGCCCGAGGTGCCGCAGCACCGGCTCATCTCGGTGGTCGATGCGTTGCCGGCCAGGCAGCGCGCCGCGCTCGCGACGTCGCTGCGCACCATCGCCGACGCGCTGGACGTCGACGAGCGCGTGCCGATGTTCTTCGAGCAGTCGGGGAGGGCGCGTCGATGATTGGCGAGACTTCCACCACTGACGGGCTGCCGGTCGCGCCGTCGCTCGGCCCCACGCTGGGCATCGAGCACGTGCGGCGTCGCTCGCGCCCTGTCGACCGCCGCGTCGCGTGGGTCTCGGCGCTGGCCATCGCCCTCGCCATCGCCGCCGGTCTCATCGCGCAGCTGCTCGGCCACCTCATCGCGCTGTGCACCAACCTCGCCTTCTACGGGCGCTTCTCGTTCGAGCACGCCTCGCCCGTCGGCCATCAGCTCGGCGCCGCCGTGGTGCTGGTGCCTGTCGTGGGCGGCCTCATCATCGGCGTCATGGCCCGCTACGGCAGCAAGGCCATCCGCGGGCACGGCATCCCCGAGGCGATGGAACAGGTGCTCACCAACGAGAGCCGCATTCCGCCGCGCATGACGTTCCTGAAGCCGTTGTCGGCCGCCATCTCCATCGGCACCGGCGGGCCGTTCGGCGCTGAAGGCCCCATCATCGCCACGGGTGGCGCGCTCGGCTCGCTGCTGGGCCAGTGGCTCCACGTCAGCGCCATCGAACGCAAGACGCTGCTGGCCGCAGGCGCTGCTGCAGGCATGGCGGCCACCTTCGGTAGTCCGGTGTCGGCGGTGCTGCTGGCGGTCGAGCTCCTGCTCTTCGAGTACCGCCCGCGCTCGTTGATTCCCGTCGCGCTGGCGGCCACGACTGCGTCGGGCGTGCGCGTCTTCTTTGAGGGCACGCGCGCGGCGTTCGCGATGCCTGACCTCGTGCAGCCCAGCGAGCCCGCGCTCGCGCTCTACGTCGTCATCGGCGCGGTGGTGGGCCTCGCGTCGGTCGCGGTCTCGCGCTCGGTGTACCGGGTGGAAGACCTCTTCGAGAAGCTGCCGCTCCATTGGATGTGGTGGCCCGCCATCGGCGGCCTCGCGGTGGGCGTCGTCGGGCTCATCGAGCCGCGCACCATGGGCGTCGGCTACGACAACATCGAAGGGCTGCTCGCCGGGCACTGGTTGCCGCCCGCGGTGCTGGCGCTGTGCGGCCTCAAGTTCCTCTCGTGGTCGCTCGCGCTCGGCAGCGGCACGTCGGGCGGCACGCTGGCGCCGCTGCTCACCTTCGGAGGCGGGCTCGGCTCGATGCTGGGCGCAGGGCTCGCGCTGGCGCTGCCGGCGGCCGGCGTCGACCCGCGGCTGGCGGCGCTGGTGGGCATGGCCGCGATGTTCGCTGGCGCTTCACGTGCGCTGCTGGCGTCGGTGGTGTTCGCGTTCGAGACCACGCGACAGCCCATCGGCTTGCTGCCGCTGTTGGGCGGTTGTTCGGCGGCGTTTCTCGTGTCGGCGCTGTTGATGAAGAACTCCATCATGACCGAGAAGATTGAACGTCGCGGCGTGCGCGCGCTCGGTGAGTACCAGGCCGACCACCTCGACCAGGTCGTACTGCGCGACGTGGCGTTGCGCGCCGTCGTCACGCTCAACGCTGCCATGACCGTGGGCGACGCGCGGCGGTGGCTCGACGCGCACCGCGAGCTGGAACACCAGGGCTACCCCGTCGTCGACGCACACGGCGCGCTGCTGGGCGTGGTGATGCGCAAGACCATCACCGCCGCGCCGAACGCCGAGGCCACGCTGCGCACGCTGCTGACCCGCGCCGCTGTGGTGGTGCCCGACGACGCCTCGCTGCGCGACGCCGCCGACATCATGGCGCGCGAGGGCTTCGGTCGCTTGCCCGTCGTCAAAGCCGCCGCGCCGCATGCGCTGGTCGGCATCGTCACCCGTTCAGATCTCCTCGAGGCGCACGTGGAGCGCCTCGACGCCGCAGAGAAGAGGCAACGCGCATGAGCCAGACCATCGATGTGACGCTGCAGATTCGCGATTCGCAGCGCGACCCGACGACCGCGCAGCTCGACGTCGAGACGTTCTCCACAGGGCAGCGCGTGGGTCGGGCGCTGGTGCGCCTGGGCGCGCTGTGGGTGCTGGCGGTCGGCTCGGTCCTCATTCCCCTGCTGCACTTCGTGCTCGTGCCGGGCTTCGCGTTGCTGGGCCCGGTGCTCGCGTTCTTCGCGTTCCAGCCGACGGTGAAGGTGACCAGCAAGAGCGTGACGTGCCCGAAATGCGCACAGACCTCGACCGTGGAAGACGGCGCTACGGGCTGGCCGGTGACGCTGCGCTGCTCGCAGTGCAGCACCACGTTCTTCGCGTCACCGTCGCCCGTGAAGCAGTGACGTGATTACTTCGCGCGCGTGAGTTGTCCCGACGAAGACCGGCTGCGCGCGCTCGGCACGAGCGGTCTCGACGATGACACCCGACGCCACGTCGAGGGCTGCGCGCGGTGCCAGGCGGTGCTGGCGGCGTTCGACTCGGGCAGCACGGTGCGGCGCGCGGGTGACCCCGGCTTTGACTCGGCGCGCACCGCGCCACGCGTGACGCCCTTCACCGCGTCGTTCGACTCGCAGCGCACCGACGCCCGCCACGGTCCCGCCGACGGCGTGTTGACTGACGGCAGCACCGTGGGCAGCTACGTCGTGCGCGCGCGGCTCGGCTCCGGTGCGATGGGCGCCGTCTACGCCGCGTGGGACCCGCGCCTCGAGCGGGAGGTCGCGCTCAAGGTGCTGCACCTCGACGGTGACCTGCTGACCGAGGCGCGCGCGCTGGCGAAGCTGAGCCACCCCAACGTGGTGGCCGTGCACGAGGTCTTCTCGTGGGATGGCCGCGCGGTGCTGGTGATGGAGCGCGTACACGGCCAGACGCTGCGTGCGTGGCTCGCCGCGTCGCCATCGGTGAGCGAGCGGCTGCGCGTCTTGCGGCAGTGCGCCGAGGGCCTCGCCGCCGCGCACGACGCGGGCATCGTTCACCGCGACTTCAAGCCCGACAACGTCTTCGTCGACGCCACCGGCCGCGCGCGGTTGCTCGACTTTGGCCTCGCGCTGCACAACCGCACGGGCGGAAGCCTCGCGGGCTCACCGGCGTACCTGCCGCTGCAGCAGCTCGAAGGCGCGCCGGCGAATGCGGGCTCCGACCAGTTCGCGTGGTGGGCGACTGTCTACGAGGCCTTCGAGGGTCGTGTGCCGCACGACGCGCCGTCCCTGCCGGAGCTGCGCGAGGTGCGCCGCACCGGGCCGGTGACGCTCAAGGCGACGCCGCTGTGGCTGCGGCCCGCCGTGCTGCGCGGCCTGTCGAACGACCCGGCGCGCCGCTGGCCGTCGATGCGCGACGCGGTGGCTGCTGCGACGCCGCCGCGACGGCTGGCGCTGGGGCTCGCGGTGGCGGCGCTGCTCTTCGCTGGCGTCATCGCGGCGTGGGCGTGGTCCGCGCCTTCCCCGTGCAACGAGCTCGAGGTGAAGCCCGACGCGCTGCTGGCCCGCGCGACGAGCGCCGGGCTCGCGGACAGCGCGCGCGCGTACGCCGAGAGTCAGCAGCGGTGCCTCGCGCTGGCGCCGGCCGAGCAGCCGGCGCGCGCCGCGTGTCTGGCCACGGTGGGGCGCGAGCTCGACGTCGCGCTCGACGCGCTCGAGGGTGTGAGCGACCTGCCGCCGGGGTTTTCGGGGCGGGTGTTGAAGCGCGTGCGCCCGGTCTCGGCGTGTGAACGCCCGACGCCGCTGCCTGCTGCGCCCATCGAGCCCGACCGCGTCGCCGTCATCGAGTCGCTGCGCACACAGCTGCGCTTCGACGCGCTCAGGCAAGCCGGGAAGTTCGAAGACGCCGCGACGCTCGCCGTCGCGCACGCCCGGGCGACGTCGTCGGCGAGCCCGATGGTGCGCGCGTGGGCCGGCGTCAACGAAGCGTCGGCGCGCTCGACCTCGGGTGACTCCGCCGGCGCGCTCGAGCGGCTGCGGCAGCTGGAAGGGCTCGAGGGCCTCGCGCTGCGCGAGCACGCGTGGGTCTCGGTCGGCCGGTGGATGTTCGAGTGCTACGCCAGCTCGGAGCAGCACTGCGACGTCGCCGAGCGACAAGCGCGCCGCGTCGTCACGCAGTTGGACGAGCCGTGGGCCAACGCGTTCGCGCTCGAGGTGGCGGCGCTCTTTTCTGAAGAGCCCGTGTCAGGCCAACAACTCGTGGAGGGTTGGAAGCGCCTGCCGGGCGCGACGTACGAGCTGCAGCGCGCCATCACCAATGAGCTCGGCGTGGCGCTGGGCAGTGACGACTTGCCGCGGCGACGGGCAGCGCTCGCGGTGGCACGCCAGGAGCCCGCGGTGGACGCACGCGGCCGGCTCGCGCGGCTGAACCTCGAGCTCCAGGACGCGCTGCAGGCTGGCGATTTCGCGCGCGCCGCGGCGCAGGTGCGCGCCATCGACGTGCTGCCGCCCGACACGGCTGGCGTCTCGTTGGCGCAGTTTGAAGCGCGGTGGAGTGTGTTGCTCTCACGCGGCGACGGCGAAGGCGTGCTCAAGCTGCTCGAGACCGCCGACGAAGACGAGACGCAGCGGGTTCGCCGGTTGGGCATGGAGTTGATCGCGCTCACGTTGCTGGGTTCCCCGCGCGCGAAAGAGAAAGCGACCCAACTCGAGCTGCTCGTGAGCACGCTGCCGGAGCGCGAGCTGGGCTTCATCGAGTGGGCGCTGACGATGTGGGCGCTGCGCGTGGGCGACGCCGCGATGCTGGTGCGCGTGCCGGTGGCCGAAGGCTACGACCTCGAGCGCGCGTGGCACCTGGCGCTGCTCAAGCAAGACGCAGCGGCCGAGCGACAAGTCTACGACGACGCCCGCGCCGCCGGCGGTGACCTCGGCGGCTGGCTGTCGCTGGAAGCGCGCGTAGTGGACGGCGGCTTCGTGGAGCTCGCGCGCGACGCGCACGCCCTGCGGGCCGCCGTGGTGCTCGACGGTGCGGCGCAGCAGCTCCGGTTGCTCGAGGCGTGGGCGCTGTGGAACGCGGGCCAGCGTGACGACGCGTGCCGTCTGGTGACGACGCGCACCGCCGCGCTGGCGTTGACGGCCCGGCAGCGCGAGCGCTTCGACGTGCTGCGTCGCGGGTGTCCTTCACTCGGTCTTTCGGCCTGGCCCGACTGACGAC
The DNA here is from genome assembly GCA_964459885.1 of uncultured Archangium sp. Taxonomy (GTDB): domain Bacteria; phylum Myxococcota; class Myxococcia; order Myxococcales; family Myxococcaceae; genus Archangium_A. The sequence continues at coordinate 24,370 of CAYWON010000004.1, read as the reverse complement.
GCACGCAGGTTTTGCAGCGCGTCGGTGCGGGCGTGCGGCGCGGGCTGCGTGGTAAGCCGCGCGGCATGATTGAGCGCCTCGTCAACGGACTCGTGCCGAAGAAGCACCACTTGCAGCTGCGCGATGGCACCGGCCACCTGCACTTCGAGCAGTGCATCACGCAGGAAGGCTTCGAGGCGCCGTACACCATCACGTACCACCGCCACGCACCGCACCGCCAGCTGGGCATCGACACGAAGCACGGCTGGTCAGGCCGCGTCGCCGCGAGCGGCACGGCGCTGCGCAAGCGCCACTTCCTCTCGCAGAACATCGAAGGCACCAAGCAGGCGGCGCTCGATTCGCGCTTCCCGATTCTCTTCAACGCCGACGTCACGTTGAACATCGTGAAGCCTGGTGCCGAAGACGCGGCGTACTTCGTCAACGCCGACGGCGATGACCTCTTCTATGTGCACCAGGGCGGCGGCACGCTGCGCACGCTGCTGGGCGACGTGGAGTTCCGCGAAGGCGACTACGTCTACGTGCCGCGCGGCATCCTGCACCGCTTCATTCCCACGCCGGGCGCAGCGCAGTGGTGGCTCAACATCGAGTGCCGCGGCGGCATGCACATTCCCCGGCAGTGGCGGAATGGCGTGGGCCAGCTGCGCATGGACGCGCCGTATTGCCACCGCGACTTCCGGTCGGCGGTCTTCATGGATCCCCGCGACGAGGGCATCCGCGAGACGGTGGTGAAGCGCGGCGACGTGTTCCACGGCTTCACGCAGAAAGAATCACCGCTCGACGTCGTGGGCTGGGACGGCACGGTGTACCCGTTCGCGTTCCACATCCTCGACTTCCAGCCGCGCGTCGGGCTGACGCACCTGCCGCCGACGTGGCACGGCACGTTCGCCGCGCGCGGGGCGCTCATCTGCAGCTTCGTGCCGCGGCCGACGGACTTTCACCCCGAGGCGATCCCGTGCCCGTACCCGCACGCGTCGGTCGACGTCGACGAGTTCCTCTTCTACTGCAAGGGCAACTTCACCTCGCGCAAGGGCGTGTCACCGGGGTCGATGAGCTACCACCCGGCGGGCATTCCGCACGGGCCGCACCCCGGCAGCTACGAGGCCAGCATCGGTCACAAGGAAACGAACGAGCTGGCGGTGATGCTCGACTGCATGTTGCCGCTCCAGCCCACGGTGTTCGCGCAGGGCATCGAAGACGGCAACTACATGCAGAGCTTCATCCCGTAGGCGCTCACTTCTTGCGGTCGAAGATGGGCGCCGCCGACGCGGGGCTCGTCAGGTACGTGACGATGTCGCGCAGGTCTTCATCAGGCAGGCGCGTGAACGTGAAGTTCGGCATCTGCTTGTTCTTGTGGCCGTCGAGGCGGCGCACGCGGCGCACGACCCAGTCGGGCTCGTAGAGACCAGGCGCCCACACGGGCCCCACGCGGCCGTCGAGGTGACACGTCATGCAGTACGTGTCTGCCTTCTTCTTTCCCTTCGCCGCGTCGCCGCCGGTGGGGTCCGAGAGCAGCGACTCCATCGAGCGGTAGGTGGTGCGGTAGTCGAGCTCGGGCGCTGGGTTGGGGCTGATGGCCGTGAGGAACGCCGTCAGCTGCGCGGCCTGCTCGTCGCTCAGCCCGTCGCCCAGCATGTACTGCTTCTGGCAGATGGCCGCGGCCTTGCCGATGTCGGGCGCGAAGCCGTTCCAGAACTTCGGGCGCTGCGCCGAGTCGTACAGCGTGTTCGCCGGGCGAATGTGGCCGTCGCCCTTCAACGCCAGGCCGTCGCGCTCGTTGGTCTTCGCGTGGCAGTGGAAGCACGTCAGCTTGTTCCCGTCGCCGCCCGTCGTCGGTGAGTGGAACAGCTTCTCGCCGAGCGCCTTCTCGTCGGTGCCCTTGAACAGGTAGCTGAAGACCAGCGCCGGCTTCGGCTTGCGCGGGGGCTTGGGCTTCGGCGGCGCGATGGCGGCCTGCACCTCGGTGACGGTGGGCGCGACCACCACGATGGGCGCGGTCTCGCTCGGCTTCTCGGGCGCGCGCGCGAAGCCCATCTCGAAGAAGACCTGCGCGGTGTCGCCCAGCTTGAGGAACAACCGCTGCGGCCGCGAGATGGCGAAGTCGGCGAGCGGCACCGGGAACCGGCCCGTCACGCGCAGCATGCCTTCACCGTCGAGCTTCATCGTCACCGGCACGCGCAGCGAGCGCCGCACGCCGTGCAGCTCGAAGCTGCCCTTCACCTCGGCGGTGATGCTCGCGCCCTTGGCCAGCGTCGGCGCCGACGGCTTCTCGAGCGCGTCGATGATGAGGAACGCCTTGGGGAAGCGCGCCGTCTGCAGGAACTCGGTGCGCATGTCGCGGTCGCGCTCGTCGATGCCGGTGCGCAGGCTGGCGAGGTCGACGCCCACGCCGCCGGACAGCGACGTCGGGTTCTCAGGCGAGAAATTGATGGAGCCGACGACCGTGCGCGTCTCACCGCTCACGTCGTCGAGCGGGCCTTCGACCACGAAGCGCACGAGGCCGCGGGTGCGCGTCCACAGCGGGTCGGCGGCGAACGCAGTCGATGAGACGAGGGCCGCCAGCAGTACGAAGTGCTTCATCCTTCCTCCACGATGGAGTCGCGCATGGGCGCCAGCAGTCCCAGCAGCTCGCCCTTTTCCTTCTCGGGCACCTTGAACTTCTCGAGCGTCGCCACGAGGTGGCCGACGAGCGCGTTGAACTGGTCGTTGGTGATGCGCATGCCGGCGTGCACCGTGCCCATGTCGCGGCCCGAGTACGTGCAGCCGCCGCCCGTCGCCGCGCACACCAGCTCGATGAGCCGCTGACGCAGGCGGGGCAGGTGACCGACGGCGAAGCCGCTGTTGATGCGCTCGTCGGCCGCCACGCGACCCAGGAAGTCGTCGATGACGGCCTCGATGGCCGGTTTGCCGCCGAGGCGCTCGTACAGCACCTTCGGCGCTTCTTCGGTCTTCGCCGCCGTCGCCGGCGCGTCACGCTTCGTCGCTGCGGTCTGTGAAGCGCAGCCAGCGAGCGCGAGCGCGCTCACGAGAATCAATCGATGCATGCGTGGACTCCTTAGAAGCGGCCGCTGACGGTCGCGCCGCCGTTGGCGTTGGGCGTCACCACGACGTCCTGGCCCGCGATGATGAGGATGAGGCCGGTCACGCCGAGCGCGCCCGCGCCGATGATGAGCGCGTTGGCGACGGCGGCCTGCGTGATGCGCGCCTGGTCTTGTTGGTACAGCGCGTTGGGGTCGTAGCCGCCGTTCATCAGCGACGTGCGGATGTCGTTGGCCGCCGTGTTCGACGAGATGCCGAAGTAGGTGCCCACGCCGCCCGCCACCGCGCCCGCGACCAGCAACCCGATGCCCACGCCGCGCACCGGCGACATGACCGTCGTCGCAGGCTGCTGCAGGTCTTCCACCGGCTTCGTCTCTTCACGCGGCGTCAGCGTGGCCTTCGGCTCTTCTTTCGGCGCGTCGACCTTCGCGACAGCGACCGGCGCCGACTGCTTCACTGGGCGGCCTGCCGACGCGAGGAACATCAGCTGATCCTGACGTTCGGTGAGCGCTGCGGCCCACCACTCGACGGTGGCGGCGTCGACGTCGACGGCCGCGGCGCCGTTGGCGACGGTGGTGTCGAGCGGCTTCCACGCGCCGCCGTCGGTGCGCAGGTAGAAGCGGATGTGCGTGATGAGCTTGAGCGGGTCGTTCTTCACGAAGAGCGAGACCTGCTTCACGCGGCCGTCTTCAGCGCCGGGGTCGAGCGCGCCGAGCTCGATGCCGCCGTTCTTCGCGTGCCAGTCCTTCGCCGACGCGATGACGCCGGCGACCTTGCCCTGGTACTTGCCGGTGAGGTCGCGGCGCCCGTCGAGCGCCAGCACCGAGCGGAAGTTGGTCTCGGCGGCGTCCAGCTTGCCGAGCGACGCGAGCGCGAGGCCGCGACTCTCGAGCAGCGTCAGCAGCGCTTCGCGGTCGAGGTTGCCTTTCTTCTCGGCCGCGTCGAGCGCCTTGAGCGCCGCGTCGTATTTCTTCTGCGCGAGCAGCGTCTGCGCCTTCTGCAGGTCGGGGTAGCGCTGCGCGAAGGCGGTCGAAGCCGCCACCGCGAGGACGAGGAACAACGCGCGCATCACTGAGCGCCTCCGTCGAAGAAGTCAGGCGAGAAGCTGCGCGGCTGGTCGTCGGGCAGGCCCGTGAAGTCGGCCGCCGGGCGCGGCGCCGTGGCGTTGCTGGTCTCATCGACGATGAGGCGCCG
>CAYWON010000004.1:0-20040 GCA_964459885.1 uncultured Archangium sp. | reverse complement strand
CCGGTCATGCCGTCACCGCCGCCGGTGGCCGTGCCACCGCCCGTCGCGGTGCCGCCGCCAGTGCCCGTGCCACCGCCGGTCGCCGTGCCACCGCCCGTGATGCCGCCATCAGGAGGAGGCACCAGCGGCTCACAGCTGCACGCTTGAAGACTCGACGCGGCGATGACGAACGCCGCTGCTGCCATGCGGAGGTTCTTCATGGGTCGCCTCAGGTGCCCGGGTTCGGCGTCTTCAGGTACGGGAAGACGTTGTCGAAGTCAGACGCGTCTTGCAGCACCGCGTCGTGGAACGGGATGGCGCCAGCCGGCGCGTCGTCACCGCTGAGCAAGATGCCCATGCTGACGCGCAGCGCGATGTCGACGACGTCGTCACCGGGGCGGCGGCCGTTGGGGAAGCCCGCGGGGTCGCAGCCCGGCGCGCCGGTGTCGAGCACCGGCCCCATGGTGGCGGTGCGGCCCGAGAAGCACTGCAGCGCGCCCAGGTTGTTCTGCATGGCCGACGGCGTCGCGGGCAGCGCGGTGTTGAGGCGCACCTGTTCGGCGACGGCGGGGTTGGCGTTGGTGCCGTTGAACATGTTCACGCCGGGCACGCCGGTGAGGAACGCGGTGATGAGGTCGGTGCGCGGGTAGACGCGTGGCGCGCCGACGCCGAAGAGCACCTCGAGCAGCGTGGGCAGCGTGGGGTTGGTGACGTACGGCGCGAAGTTGGCGACGTCGTTGCGCGGCTCGCTCGAGTTGAAGCGGTCCTTGTCGGGCACGCCGATGACGACCTCGTTGACCAGCGGCATGCCGAGGCGGCTGACCTGCACCCAGGCGCCGCCTTCACGCGCGGGCGTGGTGTACGTGGCGGTCGGGTTGATGACGCGCGCCTGGCGCACCGACGCGGTGGACCACCCGCCGATGACGTCGCCGCCGGCCGCGTTGGTGAGGCAGCTCTTGTCGATCTCCATGGCCAGCGTCGTCACGTTCTTGTTGGCGATGGGGTTCGGCACGGCGCCGCGGAGGCCGGGGTCGGTGATGACGGCGGCGGGCGCGTTGACGAGGTCGAAGACAGTGCCGAGGTTGACGGCGAAGCCTTCCTTGCGCTGGCCGACGAAGATGCGCGCGGGCACACCGCAGCCGGGCACGGTGGCTTCGTAGATGAACGACGCCGCGTAGTTCGCGTAGCTGCTGCCGGGGAAGGTCTTGGCGCCGACGTTGTCCATCGGCTTCTCAAACGTGGTGCCGCCGCCCATGCGCGTGACGGCCTGCACGGTGCCGGTGCGGCGCGGGCCGCGCACGACGTTGACGGTGTACGACTCGAGCAGGCCCTGCAGGGCGCCCGTGCGGGTGAAGCCGCCGTCGGCCTGGCCGATGGGGCCCGCGTTGATGAGCGGGATGGCGACGGTCGCGCTGGCGCCGCCGTCAGGCAGGCCGATGGGCAGCGCCACGCCGGTGCCGTTGGCGAGCGCGTTGTTGAAGCGGAACTGGAAGGTCAGGTCTTCGACCGCGTCGCCGGTGTTGTCGATGTGGAGCTCGTAGAGGGCCTCCGGGTCCATCGAGAAATAGTTGGGGCCGCCGTAGGCGTCTTGCAGCGGCTGGAAGTTGGCGATGACGGTGACGAAGTTGCTTCGACCGCTCTCGTAGCTGGTGAAGAGGTAGAAGTCGGTGCCATCGACCTTCGGGTTCTTGGTGATGAAGGGCGCTTCACGGTGGCTCGACGCCCACGCCGCGCTTGAAACCAGAACTGCCAGAGAAACGAAAAGGGACCGCATGCGAGACCTCCCAGAGACAGTCACGAGACGCACCGGTACGGCGGCCACGCATTGGGCGGTTTTTTGGAGCGGTGTTTTTTTCTGTCTGAGCGGTTGCACCTGCAGCGCCCCGAAACCCGAGGACGCCGGCGTTCCCGCGCCTGTCGCTGACACCACGCGCGCTGAAGACCTCTCGCGATTGCCGCAGGCTGGCGGGTCGCTCGACGACCAGCTCAAAGCCGAGGCGGCGGCGCGAACGGCTGGCGCTCCATCACTCGAAGGCCTCATCGCCGCGCTGTTGCCGCAGGGCGTGAAGCTGACGCCGACGCGTCAGGTGTACGGACGGAAACATCTGGCCACGTACTGCGCGTCAGCCGAGACGGACGGCATCGTGGTCATCGTCTGTGAGTACCCGAGTGAAGACCAGGCGAAGCGCGGCGAGACTGAATCGAACCTGATGTTCAACCAGATGAGCGGCCACGTCTCGAAGGTGCACAAGAACGCGGTGCTGCATGTGGTGGCGCGGTCAGACGCGCCGGTGGAACAGGTGTCGAAGATTCAGGGCACGTTCCGCACGCTGTGACGCGCCGGCGCGCGCTGTGACGCGCTTCAGCGCTACCGACGTTCGTTCGCGTTCACGCTACAAGCGGTGGTCATGCTGACCCGCTTGCGCATCAAGAACTTCAAGGCATGGAGAGACACCGGCGACATCCGGCTCGCGCCGCTGACGGTGCTCTTCGGAGGCAACAGCGCCGGGAAGAGCAGCCTGGGTCACCTTCTTCTTGCGTTGAAGCAGACTGCGGCGTCCACGGACCGACGGCGCGCGCTCCACACGGGCGATGACACTTCGCTCATCGACCTCGGCACGTTCGTCGACAGTCTGCACGGGCGGAAGCGTGACGCGCAGCTCGAGTTCACGCTCGGCTGGAAGCTGCCGGAGGCCCTCTCGTTCGAGAACCCGTTCGTGCGTGGCGAGTCTTTCTCCGGAACCCACCTTCAATTGAGCGCGACGCTCTCGGCGACGGAGAAGGGGCAGCCGTTCACGCGGGAGTTTCGCTACGAGCTCGGCGATGGGGCTGCGACGACGCTCTCGGCGGCGCTGCATGCCGAGGGCGACAGACCGCCGACCCTCAAGACGTCACCGTGGAAGCTGGTGCACGCCGACGGTCGAAAGTGGCCGTTGGAGCCCGCTGAAAAATTCTATCGAATCTCTGACCGCTCACTGGCCCGCTACAAGAACTCGGACTTTCTCGCGGACCTCGCGCTCGAGGCGGAACGTGCGCTCGCCGGGTTGAGTTACCTCGGACCACTTCGCGAGCACCCGCACCGGACCTACGCGTGGTCGGGAAACACGCCGGAGAGCGTGGGGATGAAGGGCGAGTTCGCGATCGCCTGCCTGCTCGCTGCCGACGCTGCAGACAGAAGTCTGAACCGGGGGCCTCGAAAGCAGCTCAAGGGCTTCGCCGAGTTCATCGCCGACTGGCTGGTCGACCTCGGCGTCATCGAGAGCTTCGAGGTGCGCCCGACAGCCCCAGGGCGCAAAGACTACGAGGTTCGCGTGAAGACGCTCGGCGGGCTCGCCGAGGTCGCGTTGCCCGACGTGGGCTTCGGTATCTCGCAGGTGCTGCCCGCGCTCGTGCAGGCGTTCTATTGTCCTCCTCATTCCACTGTGTGGATGGAGCAGCCTGAAATCCACCTTCATCCGCAGGTACAGGCCGAGTTGGCTGACGTCTTCATCTCAGCCATCCGTGCGAACGAAGCGGGGAGCCCGAGACAGGTTCAGTTGATCATCGAGACGCACTCGGAGCACTTCCTGCATCGACTGCAGCGTCGCATCGCCGACGAGACGCTGAGTCCCGACGACGTCGCCGTGTACTTCGCGAAGGCAGGGCGTCGTGGCGCGGAGTTGGAAGAGCTGAAGGTCGACGCGTTCGGCGAGATCATCAACTGGCCCGACAATTTCTTCGGCGATGAAATGACCGAGGTGGTGGCGAGAACCGAAGCCGCAGCGAAGCGTCGAGAGAAAGGAAGTCGATGAAGACGGAGATCGTCGACACGAACGTCATTCTCGTCGCGAACGGGCAACACGACGCGGTGAGCAGCGCGTGTGTGACGGCCTGTGTTCAGCGACTCCACACCATCATGCAGTCAGGGCGCGTGGCCATCGACGAGGCCAATCGGATCATCGACGAATACAAACACCAGACCAGCCCGTGGAAGGACAAGCGGCCGGGCGACGTCTTCTTCAAGTGGCTGCTGCAGAACCAGAGCAACCCGAAGCGGTGTGATCGCGTCTCGCTGAAGGAGCACCACGGGCGCGGCTTCGAGTCGTTCCCTGAGGACAAAGCCCTCGAGCGGTTCGACAATTCAGACCGCAAGTTCGTGGCGGTCGCAGTGGCACACGCTGAACACCCGCCCATCGCTCAAGCTGCTGACTCGAAGTGGTTGGGCTGGGCCGCAGCGCTGAAGGCGTGCGACGTGCACGTCGATTTCCTCTGTCCTGTGGACATCAAACGCTTCGACGACGGCAAGAAGTCAGGGAAACGCAAGCGTGGCTGAGTTCTTGAGATTTCCGCATACGCCTCACCTCGCGTGGCTCGGCCCGGGGCGCCCGCGCGAAGACAAGGTGTACGCGCCATCGGAAGCGCGCGAGCTGTTGAGCCACGACGTGGTGGTCGAAGAGAAGGTCGATGGCGCCAACCTCGGTTTCTCCGTCGGGGCCGACGGAGCATTGCTGGCGCAGAACCGGGGCAGCTACGTGTCGCTCGACGCGCCCACGGGGCAGTGGAAGCCGCTGCGTCGCTGGGCTTCGACGCGGCGTCAGGCGTTGGTCGAGGCGCTCGCGCCGAACCTCATGCTCTTCGGCGAGTGGTGTTACGCGGTGCACAGCGTGCGCTACACGCGCCTGCCCGACTGGTTCCTCGCGTTCGATGTCTATGACCGTGCGGCTGCCGAGTTCTGGAGCACCACGCGCCGCGACGACTTGCTGCGTCGGCTCGACATCTGCGCGGTGCCGAGGCTGGCGCGTGGGCGCTTCAGCGTCGACGACTTGAAGATGATGTTGGGACACTCGCGGTTGACCGAAGCGTTGGTCGAAGGTCTCTACGTGCGTCATGAGAACGAACTCAGCCTGGTCAGTCGCGCCAAGCTGGTACGCGCCGAGTTCGTGCAGGCCATCGACGGGCATTGGTCGAAGCGCGCGCTCGAGGTCAATCAACTCGCGCCGTGAGGCAGCAGCCAGGAGCGCGACGAGGCGGGTGATTCGCGTGCCGCGCCTTCTACCGGTTGTGCGAACGCATGGAGGTGATAGGCGCGCCTCGCCACTCGTCGCTCCGATGGCGGCACGACACGACGTCGTGACCGTAGGGCGGCCCCGAGTGGCCTCTTGTGCGCGCACAGACGCTGCCCGGGTTCCTTTCACTGTCGGAGCCTGTCCATGTCTGCAACACCTGTCCTCGAGTTTGTCCTCACCAACTTCAAGAACTTCAACGCGCGCTCGACGCGCGACGCGCTGCTCGCGTACTGGGCGCACGTGCAGAAGGGCGGGAAGATGTTCTGGGCCGTCGCTGGCGCCATGAGTTCCGCGCAGCTCGGCATCACGCTCGCGCCCGCCATTCGTGAAGGCCTCATTCACGGCCTGTCGGTCACCGGCGCCAACCTCGAGGAGTCGCTGTTCCGCCTCGTCGCCAACCACTCGTACAAGGACTTCCCCGACTACCGGTACCTCACCAAGCACGACGACACCGTCATCCTCGAGAACCGCATGCGCCGCGTGACCGACACCTCCATCCCCGAGGACGAGGCGTTTCGCGCCGTCGAGAAGATCATCGTGCCCATGTGGAAGTCGTCGAGCGCCGAGAACCAGCGCCGTTTCTGGCACGAGTACTTCTACGAGGTGATTCAGGCCGTGCCCGCCAGCGCCCACGAGGGCCGCGCCGACGAGTGCTGGCTGCTCGAGGCCGCGAAGGCGAAGTTGCCCATCGTCGTGCCCGGCCACGAAGACTCGACCTTCGGCAACATCTTCGCGTCGTACGTCGCCACGAAGGAGTTGAGCCCGCTCATCGTGAAATCAGGCATCGAGTACATGGCCGACTTCTACGACCGCTACAAAGCGCTCTCGGCGGGCGAAGGCATCGGCTTCTTCCAGATTGGCGGAGGCATCGCCGGCGACTTCCCCATCTGCGTGGTGCCCAGCATCAAGTACGACCTGCAGGAGCCCGTGAAGCCGTGGGCGTACTTCTGTCAGATCTCCGATTCGACGACCTCGTACGGCAGCTACTCGGGCGCCACGCCGAACGAGAAGATTACGTGGGACAAGCTGACCGAAGAGACGCCCATGTTCGTCATCGAGTCGGACGCCACCATCGTCGCGCCGGTCATCCTCTCGGCGCTCATGGAGTGCAAGCGCAACCCCGACGCGGCCAACGCGCTCATCGCGAAGCACGTGAAGTGAATCCGTCGGTGCGTCGCCACGCGTAAGGTGCGCCGTCGATGCGTTCGAATCGCGGCACATGGCTGGTGCTGGCAGCGGGTGTAGTGGTGACGGCGTTGTTCGTCGTGCGCCGCGCGCCCGCTGAGGCCGGGGCGTTCGTGCCGTCGCGTGGTGACGAGGTGCTCGCCGAGGTGATGCCTCGCGTCGTCGATGCGGGGTCGTCGCCGGAGAGCGCGGCGGCGGCGGCGAAGCAGTTGATTGTCGCGTCGCGGAAGAGCGGCGGTGACCCGCGCCTGCTCGGCCGCGCCCAGGCGGTGCTGGCGCCGTGGTGGGCCGAGGCGAGCGTGCCTCCTTCGGTGCGGTTGATGCGCGCCACGTTGAAGCAGTCGCAGCACGACTTCGAGGGCGCGTTGGCCGACCTCAACGTGTTGGTGAAGGAAGACCCGACCGACGCGCAGGCGTGGCTCACGCGCGCGACGGTGCTGCAGGTGCTCGCGCGCTACGACGAGGCGATGCAGTCGTGTGGGGCGCTGGTGCCGTTGGTGTCTGAAGAGACAGCGGCGGTGTGTCGCGCGCCGTTGCTCGCGTTGACGGGTCGGAGTGAGGAGGCCGTGCAGGCCGTCGCGCAGTTCAACGCGCCGTGGGCGTTGTCGGTGAAGGGCGAGTTGTTGCGGTGGCGTGGTGATGAGGCGGGCGCGCAGGTGGCGCTGAAGCAGGCGCTCAGCGCGGACCCTGATGATTCGTACACGCGGCTGTTGCTGGCCGAGTCGCTGCGGGTGAGCGGGAAGGGGAAGGAGGTGGCCGCGGTGTTTGCGGGTCGGCAGCTGAATGACGCGGAGCTGTTGTCGCTCGTGCTGGCGCAAGGCGGTGAGACTGAAGAGAAGAACGAGCTGGCCGAGCGCGTGAAGGCGTCGCGTGCGCGCGGTGAGACGCTGCATCGGCGGGAAGAGGCGCGGTACGCGTTGCTCGTTGAGGGTGATGCGGCGACGGCGCTCGAGCTGGCCGTGGAGAACTGGAAGGTGCAGCGGGAGTTTGCGGATGCGCAGGTGTTGCTGGAGGCCGCGAAGGCCGCGGGTGATGAGAAGGCTGCGGCGCCGGCGGTCGAGTGGGTGAAGCGGACTGGGGTGAAGCTGTGACTCCCCTCTCCCGCGAAGTGGGAGAGGGTCAGGGTGAGGGGAACACTTCACTCGCCACCTCACCCCAAACCCTCTCCGCCGCGGCGGAGAGGGGGCTTTGGCTGCTGCTCGTGCTGTTGAGTTCGACGGCGTTCGCGCACAAGGGCTCTGACGCGTACTGGTCGCTGCGCTCCGACGGCACGCGGCTCACCGGCACCTTCGACGTCGCGCTCGTCGACCTCGACTACGTGCTCCCGCTCGACACCAACGGCGATGGCAAGGTCACCTGGGATGAGCTGCGCGCGCGTGAAGCCGACGTGCGCACCCGCCTCGGCACGTCGCTCACCATCGACGCGTGTCCCATGACGTTCGGTGCGCTCAGCGTCATCAAGCACTCCGACGGGAACTACGCGCGCTTCACCCTCGCCGCGTCGTGCGCGAGCCCCGCCGACGAGCGCACGGTCACCTACGACTTCCTCTTCGACGCAGACCCCACGCACCGCGGCCTCATCTCCATCGCCGGGCAGGGCGAAGGCCATTGGCAGGCCTTCACGGCGACCACGCGCACGCAGCGCGTCTCGTTCAAGCCCATTCCCCGCAGCACGCAGGCGTGGACCGCGCTGACCCAGGGCATGCACCACATCGCCATCGGGTGGGACCACCTGTGCTTCTTGTTCGCGCTGCTCTTGCCGGCGGTGCTCCGGCGCGAGGCGAAGTCGTGGACGCCGCGGGAAGCGTTCAAGCCGGCGCTGCTCGACGTGACGAAGGTGGTGACCGCGTTCACCGTCGCGCACTCCATCACCCTCGCGCTCGCGGCGTTCGACGTGGTCTCACCCGACGGTCACGCCGTGGAGATCGCCATCGCGGTGTCCGTCGCGCTCGCGGCCTTCAACAACCTCGTGCCCTTCGTGCCCGACACCCGGTGGTCGCTCGCGTTCTCGCTCGGCTTGCTGCACGGCTTCGGCTTCGTCAGCGCCATCGCCGACCTCGGCGCCGACGACGCGACGAAGTGGCTGTCGGTCTTCTGTTTCAACCTCGGCGTCGAAGTGGGTCAGCTCGCCATCGTCGCCGCCTTCGTGCCGCTCGCGTGGAAGCTGCGCACCACGAAGTTCTACCGCTCGCTCCTCTTCCCGCTCGGCAGCGCCGTCATCCTCGGCGTCGCGCTCTTCTGGACCGCTGAGCGGCTCTGAAGGTCAGGGCAGGATCGCGTCGTCGAAGCCGAGGCAGTCGAGGTACCGCAGCCGGTTCGGCGTGGTCTGCTCGATGGTGCTGAGCGCCAGCGCGCTCATGCGGTCGCTGCGGAAGCGCGAGAAGAACCACGCCGGCACCGTCTCGGACACGTCTTCGCGCGTGGGGTTGTCGCGCGCGTAGTCGCTGATGGCCACGCGGTCGGCGGTCATCGCTTCGGTCCAGCGCGGCATCGTCAGGTGGTAGCTGTCGAGCGAGGTGTGGGTCGCTTCGTGCAGCAGCACTTCTTCGAGCCAGCCGTACATCGCGATGTACGCGCCCTGCTGCACGTGAATGAGGATGTTGCGGTTGCTGCCGCCGAACAGCTCGTTCCCGTCGTGGATCCACATCGTGTCGAGGTCGCGGAAGAGGAACGCGGGCAGTTGGCCGACGGCGTGCGCGTAGTAGCGCGCGTGCTGCTCGGCGACGGCCTGGCTGAACTCCGGGTTCACCTGGATCTCCACGTGCTTCGAGATGCCGAAGCGCGCGTCGAACAGCAGCGCGTTGACCTGGTTGTACGAAGCGGTGCGCCGGTCGTACATCGTTCGCACGCCGCGGCCCGTGTACGTGAGGTCGACGAAGGACGACGGGTCGATGGCCTGCATCGCGTTGGGCTCGATGTACGCGGTGCCCGCGAAGGGCGGCGTCACCGGCGCCTGCACGTTGTCGCGGAACGGGTCGCTGCAGCTACCGGCGTCGACCGGTGTCCCCGCGTCGGGGACGCCAGCGTCCATGGTGGTACCGGCGTCGGGAGCGCCCGCGTCGGGCACGCCGGCGTCGAGGTCTTCACCGGCGTCGGTCGTCAGGCCCGCGTCGGTGGGCGTGGTCGTCATCTGCGCGATGCAGCGCGGCTCGTCGAACGCGCAGACGCCGCGGACCGACGCGCAGTCGAACGGCGCTTCGACGCCGGTCGCGTCGCACACCACGAGCACCGTGCCGTCGCAGCGACGCGCGCCGGGCTCGCACTCGGGCGGCGCGCCACAGGCGGAGAAGATGAGGACGACGCTGGCGACCGTGAGGCGAAGCATGGCGCGGCACCTTACGGGCGAATCGGCGGTGCGGTGACTCGGGTTGGAAGAACGAAGCCTTGAGGGAGGCGGGCGCTCGGCACGACGCGAAGTGGGTTCACGTGAACCGTCGGTTGCGCGGAACTTGCCGCGAGGTCGCGGGGCTCGTCCGAGTCGCGCGTTGTGTGGGTCGACGTCACCGCACCCCTCAAGGCAGCGCAGTGACGTCGTTCACCTTCGAGACCGCCTACGCGCGGCGACGACGCAGCAGCGCCAGCAGCACCATGCCGAGCAGCGGCTCGAAGCCGCTCACCGACGCACAGCCGCAGCCGCTCGCCTGCTTCGGCTCCACGATGACGTGCGTGACGGCCCCCGCCACCTGACCGCTGCTGTCGCGCACGCGCAGCTGCACCGTCAGGCGTTCGCGCGTCTTCACTTCCGGCGCGGTCACCGTCACCACCTCTGACGACGTCGAGTCGAACTGCAGCCGCCCGCCGAGGCCGATCTGTTCCCACTGGTACTCGAGCGTGCCCGCGCCGCTGCTGCCCGCGGCGCTCAACGACGCGCGCCCGCCGCTCTCGACCGTCACGTCGGCCGACACCACCGCGCGCGGCCCCGCACTCGCCACGCCGCGCACCGCCACGGTCACGCGGCCCGTCGTCGAAAGCGCGCCGTCGCTGACCGTCGCTTCAAACACGACGCTGCTCCCCGGCGCCGGGGAACGGAACTCGACGCTGGTGGGCGTCAGCACCGACCAGCTCGTGTCGGGGCCGCTCACCTGCAGCCACGTCACCGTCACCGCGTCGCCGTCAGGGTCGCTGGCGATGGCCTCCACCACCACCGACACGTCGGCGTCGACCGGCGTCGGCGCCAGCACGCTCACCGACGGCGCGCGGTTCACGTGCCGCACCGTCAACGTCACGCGCGCGCTCGTCATCGCCGTGCCGTCGCTGGCCGTCGCTTCGAACACGATGGGCGTGTCGGTCGTCACTTCAGGCGCGGCGCCCGAGAGCTGCGGCTGCGTCACGTCGCCCAGCAGCGCCGCGGGCCCCGACACCTGACGCCATCGCACCGTCACCGCATCACCGTCGACGTCGGCCGTGCTGGCCATCAGCGTGAACGCCGCGCGCTCGTCGACCGTGAAGTCCGCGCCCACCGTCACCACCGGCGCGCGGTTCACGTTGCGCACCGTCACCTCGACCTCGTCGGTGTTGTCCGAATCAACAGTGCCGTCGTTCACGCGCAGCGCAAAGCGCAGCGTCTGGTTCGCCGTCACTTCGGGCGCGGTGAAGGTGTTGCCGGTCAACACCACCGTCGGCCCGGCGACCTGCGTCCACGTCGCCGTCAGCGTGTCGCCGTCGGCGTCGGTCGACGCAGACGCATCGAGCGTCACCACCGCGCGCTCATCAACCGTGAGGTCTGCGCCCGCGTTGGCGACGGGCGGGCGGTTCACGCACAGCGCGCGGTCGCTCACGCGCGTGGGGAAGGGCGTGTTGGTCAACCCGGTGAAGACGAGGTCGTCGACCTCCCAGCCGGTGGCGGCGGTGTTGGCGTCGGCGCCGATGCGCAGGCGTACGCGCACCGTCTGCCCGTCGTACGTGTTGCCCAGCGTCACCGTGGTGGTGTGGAACGCCGGGTAGCCCACGCTCTGGCGACCGAACGCCGCGCGGCCCCTGAGCGGGTTCACGTCGTCGACCTGGTTGCTCAACGTGACGTTGTAGCCGGGCGACGCCGACGCGCCGATGTCGGCCCACGTCGCGCCGTCGTCGGTCGACAGCTCCAGCACGGCGCCGTCCCACGCGGTGCTCGACGCGGTCGTGAACTCGAAGTCGTAGCGGTGCGAGAACGAGAAGCTGAAGCCGCTGGTGCCCACCGTCAGCGGCGGGCTCACCAGCGAGATGTCGGCCGGCCCGCTGGGGTTGGGCCCGAAGAAGTGGTGCGCCAGCGGTGAGACCGCCTCGCGACGCCACGCAAACGTGGTGGCCGGCGACGGCGCGGCGGCGAAGGTCCACGCCACGTTGGCGGCCTCGGCGTCGTCACTCGCGCTGCTGGCCGCGACGTCGTCGTAGTGCACGCCGAGCGATGAGGTCGCGGTGACGGTGCCGGGCGTCGGCAGGCTCGCGGCGCTGAAGGTCACGGTGAAGGTGATGGCCGTCGGTGCGCTGACCCCGGCGGGCAGCTCGATGGGCGTCTCGGCGGTGGCGGTGCCCAACGGGGCGAGCGCTGGGAAGGCGAGCGGCGCCAGCGTGAGGCCCGGCAGGTCGCTGGTGACGACGGCGGTGATGGTGCTGAGCGGGTCAGCGCCGAAGTTGCGCGCGGTGACACGCAGCACGCCGCGCTCGCCCACGTCGAGCACGCCGTCGCGGTCGCAGTAGACGTCGTCGTCGGTGACGGTGAGCGAGACGAGCTGCACGTCGCCCGCGCTGTTGAAGTCTTCGACGAGCGGCGAGTTGGTGGTGCCGTTGCGCGGCGGCGACACGGCGCGCGTGCCGAGGCCGCGGCGCGCGAAGGCCTGCAACATCAACCGGTAGTCCTCGAGGTCGTTCGCGGCGGCGGCGGCCAGCATCGCGTCGCGCGCTTCGGTGAAGGTGGGCTGCGACGGCGTCGCGGCGAGGCCCGCCACGAGGTAGCTGACCATGCGGTCCTGCGCGTCGGTGAAGGTGAGGCGCGGCTGCGCGTTGATGAACGCCGCGTAGATTTCCCACAGCATGGTGGCCCACACCTCGCCGGTGTTGTGCTCCTCGGCGTTGTCGCCGCCGGCCTGCAGCGGGTGTGAGGTGGGCAGCGCTTCACCGTCGGCGATGTGGCGGAACGAGAGCGCGTTCTTCGCGAAGTCCGTCGAGTACGGCACGCGGCGCAGGCCGTAATAGAGCGCGTCGGTGCGCGTGACGGGCGACTCGGTGTCGTAGACCGCCATCGCGTACACGCCCTGGAACTGCGCGTTGCCGCCGCGCTGCGCGTCGCTCGCTTCGACCGTCAGCAGCAGCCCGAGGAAATCGCCCCAGCCCTCGCCCATGCCGCGCGCCTGCTGCGTGCTGAGGCCGGGCACGAGGCGGTTCGACAGGTAGTGCCCCCACTCGTGCGCGACGACGGAGTTGTCGAGCGAGCCATCGCGCAGCACCGGCGTGTCGCGCGTCAGCGTCAACGTGACCGGGCCCGACAACAGCGCGGCTTCGAGCGCGGCGCCGTCGGTCTGCGAGACGAGCATCGAAGGAATGGTCACGCCCGAGACGCCAGTGGTGTCGCCCATGGTGAGCCCGGTCGCGGTGGTGTTGAGGATGATGGCGCCCACCGCGCCGGCCTGCTGCGCGGCGAGCACCTTGGCCTCGAAGCCGCACTGGCCCTGCGTGCGCACCATCAACACCACGCGGCCGGCGACGTTGTTGGTGAGCGGCGCGCAGCCGTCGCGCGGCACGGCCACCACGGCGTCGGCGGTGAGGTTGAAGTCGCCGGGCCCGAAGCTCGCGGTCCAGTGGTTCAGCACACCGCCCGGCGTGGCGGTGAGGGTCGAGGTGCCCGACGGCTGCCACAGGTACATCTGCATGCGCGGCTGCGCGCCGTCGCTGGGCGTCGACATGTTGGCGTTGTTGAGGCCGCCGACGTCTTGCCCTTCGGCCTTGATGGAGTCGCCGTCGACGCCGCCGCGCCCGTAGTTGTCGTCCTGCGCGTTGCCGGCCGCTTCGTCGAAGCCGTGGTCGTAGAACCAGTCGTGCAGCCAGTTGATGGTGAAGAAGAGCTGCGTGAGGCCGGCGCTGCGTTGCGCGGTGCTGTCGTGCGCGGCGATGAGGTCGTACGTGTAGTCGAAGGCGCCGGGCGCGCTCGGGCTGGCGCGGAAGTCGCCGCTGTTGAAGCCGTCGGGCGCGACGAGGTCGGCGTAGGCGTCGACGTTGTTGCCGGTGAGCGTGGTGGCGGCGGTGGGCAGCCACACGTCGCCCGTCGAGATGCCGCCGTGCTCGAGCGTCAGCAGGGACGGCGACACGAAGGGCAGCGTGGTGCCGTCGGGCGCGCCGGTGGGGTGCGGCGTGGTGTCGCGGCCGTACGGCCCGTCGAACGGCAGGCCCGTCGTGGGGTCGGCCCACACGCGGTAGCTGTAGGCGTCGCGCTGCGTGAGTGACTTGCGCCACAGCACTTCACCGTCGAGCGCCGACACCACGGTGCCAACCAACTCCGCGGAGGTGGACTCACTGGGCGCGGTGTCGAGCTCGACGTACCAGGCGGGCACGAGGCCGCGCGCGCCGGTGAAGTACATGGCCTGCGCGCGGGCGAGCGAGACGCCCGGCGCGGTGAAGCGGTGCGCGCCCGCGGCGTCAAAACCGGCCGGCGCGAAGGCGGTGCGCGCGTCGTCGGCGACGCTGAGCGCGGTGTCAACTGAGAGCCGCCAGCGGCGCGAGACGGGCTGCGCCGGCGCGATGAAGCCGCTCAAGGCGATGGGCTCGAGGCGGCGCGAGAGCACCACGCGCAGGCGCTCGTGAAAGACGGCGCGGCCGTCAACGCGTCGCTCGAAGCTGGCGACGATGGCGCCGCGGCCGGTGTCGAGCAGGTGCGTCAGCTTCGCTTCGGCGAGCGACGGCGCGGCGACGCCGTAGAGCGCGGCGTGCGTGGCGAGCGCGCGGCGGGCGGCTTCTTCGGGCGTCACGCCGGCGGCGCGGAGGTCGGGCGCGTCGGCCTGACGGTCGAGCCACACGAAGGTGGGCACGCCGAGGCGCGGCTCCTGGCTGGTGACGCGCGCGCCGGGTGAGGTGAACTTGCGGGGCGCGGGGCTCGGCGTGTCGAGCAGCGCGTCGACCTCCTTCACGGCAGCGAAGGTGGACGTCGCGGCCGCGAGGCACGCGCACAGCAGGAGCTTTTTCATGGGGTACTTCCTTGAGCGCTGAGGCTGAATTTCGGCGCCTTCAAAGCACATCGAGGTGTCACGCGGGCTGGGCTCGCGAGCAAAAGCGCGCGCGTGTGAGTGTGAGAGTCGTACAGTGTGCGCGATGACGACCGAGACGCGCGTGGTGTTCGGGAGTGGGTTCGAGGCGCTCTTCTCGGCGGACTTCCGCGCGCGCGTGACGCCGGAGTTGGACGCGGCGCTGCGCGGCATCGGCGTGCGTTTGGACAAGCCGTTCAACCCCGGGTACCCCATCGAGACGTGGGCGCAGACGCTCACGTTGATGTCGAAGCACCTCTACAGCGAGCTCTCGTTGGCGGAGGCGTCGCGACAGCTGGGCCGCGCGACGGTCGACGGCTTCGAGCACACGTTCCTGGGGAAGGCGTCGTTCCCGTTGATGCGGCTCATCGGCGTGGCGCGCAGCATCGAGCGCGCGGCGCGCAGCTACGCGTCGACGAACAACTACACGAAGGTGGTGCTGACGCGGCTCTCGCAGACCAGCTTCGATTTCTATCTCAACGAGAAGCACACGCTGCCGCAGTACGACATGGGCGTGGTCGAGCGCATGCTGGAGCTGCTCAAGGCGAAGGAGCCCACGGTGGTGCTGCAGTCGCAGGACGCCGAGGGCTTCGTGATGCGGCTGGCCTGGGGCGAGTAGTCGTCAGAGCAGCTGCAGCGGGCTCGCGCCGGTGGCGGCGGCCTGCAGCGCGCGGCGGGCCTTCATGACCTCGGCTTCGGCGGCGCGGAGCGCTTCAGCGGCGAGGCGACCGGCTTCGTCGGGCGAGAGCGCGAGGTCCTTGGCGGCCTCCACGAGCGCGCGGCGGGTGGCGTCGAGCGACGAGGCGGCGCGGAAGCAGGTGCTGGCGGAGAAGGTCGTGCGCATGGTTCAGACTTGTACCGGAGGGGTCTGACATGTGCGGGCGGCGCCCAGTGGTTGCAGGTGCTTGCGGCCTGCTTTGGGGGGAGCGGGCGGTTGGGGTGAGCTTCGTGCCCGACCCGCGCGGGCCCTCAGCACGGCACCTTGGGTCTGCTCTTCACCAGGCTTCGGGACAGGGCGCGGGGAGGTGGGTGGGTCTCCGGAGGCCGTCATAGAAGATGACGTGCGCGTCATCATTTATGACGCGTGCTGCGAAGCGATCCCGGTCCCCGCTGGCGCGACATGAGTTCACGTTGCTTGAGGTCGAGGGCTCGCAGGTGAGGGCATTGCAGCGGACCCACGCCCCGGCCCTCCCTCAAGGCAAACTCGCCTCTACAAATCCCACGGAGCCGCGCGCCACTTCGGCGGCGGCGTCAGTTCGCCCCGTGCCCGCAGCTGCATTTCGACGGTCTCGCCGTGCTTCGACAGCTCCTGCGTCCGCAGCACCGTGCGGATGCGCGTCAGCTGCTCCATGACGAAGCCAAGGCCGCTCCGGAACTCCGCTTCGATGAGTCGATCGAACGCGACGAACCGTCGCGCGATGAGCACGACCTGCTGATCCCCCAACTCCGTGAGCGCCCACGCGGCGGTCTTCCCCGTGATGGGGTGCGGCAAGCGCTCAACCGTCTCTCTGGTCGCGTTCTCGGCGGCCGATGACTCCGCTGGCGCTCCGCATCGTCTCGCGCGGCCAACAGCGGCCGCGTTCCCTGCGAGCGCTCCCGGGCTCGGGCCCTCGGCCTGCAACCACCACAGCACCTGACACGACGCCGGTGTCACCAGCGTGCCCGCGAGCTGCTCGCTCACCACCGCGCGCACCTGCTCCAGCAGCAGGTCAATCTCCAGCACCACGCTCATCAGCCGACGAGCCCGTAGTGCACCTCGCGCGTCGCCGCCGTCAGCTTCCGCGCCGCCAACGCCGCCTGCACCGCCTCGCGTGCGCGCACTAGCGCCGCTTCCGCTTCACGCAGCGCCACCAGCGCGTCCTGCGCCGCCGGCACCGTCGCGCCTTCCAACTCCAGCACCGTGCCGTGCACCGCCGCCGCGCTGCTGTCGATGGCCGTCGCCGCTCGGAAGCAGCTCCGCGCCGAACCAATCCACGAGTTGAACCGCGAGGTCGTCGTCGTCATGCGAGGCACCCTACAGAGGGGGTCTGACATGTGAACTCGTGTTCAGTGGTTTCGCCGGGTTACCTCGGACCCAAGTCTGCGGAATGTCAGTTGGAACCACGCCACCGTTCCCGCACCATCGCGCGCATGGCTGACCCCACCGAGCTCGCCCACCTCGAAGCCCGCATCGCCACCCTCGAAGCCGAACGCGCCGCTTCGCACCGCCGCACGCGCCGCGGCCTCGTCGCCGTCGTCCTCCTCGCGGCCTTCGGCTCCCTGGGCGTGTTCGCCGCCGACGGCAACTGCCCCAACGGGCTCCCGTTCTGCTTCACCTCGGGCTCGCCGGCGTTGGCGGGGCAGCTCAACCACAACTTCGCGCAGCTCAAAGAATGGCTCGAGCGCAAGACGGGCCCGGTGGCAGACCCGCTCGTCGTCGCCAGCGCTGGCGTGCGCATCACGAACGGAGACCTGCGAGTCGACCTCGGCTCGCTCGTCACGCCGCGGCTGAGCGCCTCGCCCTTCGGCGGCACCACGTTCCGCCGGAACGACGGCACCACGGCGGCCAGCGTCGATGAGAACGGCAACGCCACGTTTCGCACCGTGCGCATCAGCGGCGGCAACGGCACCATCAACCTCCCTCACAACTGCGAGAGCATTCGCCAGGCGGGCGGCCCCGCGGGCGTCAACACGGTGTCGTGCCCGGCCAACAAGTACGTGCTGAGCGGTGGCACCGACTGCCCCGCCAACGCGTGGCTCAACTACAGCCAGGCCGAGAACGAATCGAACGGGCGCTTCACGCAGTGGCACAGCGAGTGTCGCGGCGGCTCGTCGGGCGCCTTCGCCGTCACGCCCACCTCCGTCAGCGCCATCTGCTGCGAGTTCTAACGAGGCGCCGCCATGTCTGATCAGCTCGCTTCTCTTCAGTCCCGACTCGACGCCCTCGAAGCCGACGCGCGCCGACGTCGTCGCGTGCGCACGGTGCTCCTGTCCACCGCGGTGGTCGCCGCGCTCGCGGCGTTCGGCGGCTTCGCGGCCAACGGCAACTGTCCCAACACGCTGCCGTTCTGTTTCACCGCCAACCAGCCCGCCGTCGCGCGCCAGGTGAACCACAACGACGCGCAGGTGAAGGAATGGCTCGAGCGCAAGCTGGGCCCGGTCACCAGTGACGTGCTGACGACCGACGCCGGCGTGCGCGTCACCACGCTCAACCTCGCGCTCGACACCGGCGCGCTGTCGACGCCGCGCCTCGTCGCCGACGCCACGTCCACCCGCTTCCTCGGCGCCAGCGGCTCCACCGTGGCCGAGGTGAACGCGGTCGGCGACGCGGTGTTCAACCAGGTGCAGGGCGTCGCGAGCGGCACCGAGAACCTGCCGCGCAACTGCCGCATGGTGACCATCACGCCGACCACGCCCAGCATCTCGACGGCGACCTGCGGCGCGACCGAGTTCGTCGTCGCCGGCGGCGGCAACTGCTTCGACAGCTCCGTCGTCACCGTCAACGAGCCGCTGCCCCCCAGCAACGGCCGCTCGTCGGGCTGGTCCTTCGAGTGCGCGCAAGAGTCAGCACTGATTCCAGGCACCTTCACGGTGGTGACGCCCAACTCGGTGCGCGCGGTGTGCTGCCGCTTCTGAGGCCGCGCTGACGACTCGCGCAATAACTGCGCGTGTCTTTCGCGACGGCCGTGAGATGAAGCCCTCATGGGGCGGGTCGCGCTGTTCACCACGCTGGCCGCGGCGGTGTTGACGGGCGCGCTCGTCGGCTCGGGCGCCTTCACGTTCTACCAGGCGAAGGGCTACGCCTACCTGTCGGACGACCCGAAGGTCTGCGTGGGCTGCCACATCATGCGCCCGCAGTACGACGACTGGAGCCACGGGTCGCACAAGGCCTTCGCCGTGTGCAACGACTGCCACCTGCCGCACACCAACGTCGCCGCCAAGCTGTACATCAAGGCGCTCAACGGCTGGAACCACGGCAAGGCCTTCACGCTGCAAGACTTCGCGGAGCCCATCCGCATCAAGCCGACCAACTCGGTGGTGCTGGAAGAGAACTGCATCCGCTGTCACGGGCCGCTCGTCGACGCCCTCACCAGCCACGGGACGCTCGGCGTTCCCACCGACCCCACCTGGCGCGCCGACCTCTACGGCTGCGTGCGCTGTCACCAATCTGTCGGCCACGGCCCGACCCGCTGAAGGAGCCACGTCATGTCACTGTTCTCGAAGCCGGGTGTGCGCGCAGGCCTCGCGGCCGTCCTCGCCGCCATCGGCACCGCCGGCGTCCTGGCCCTGTATTCCAACGTGAATGAGCGCCAGAGCGAGGCGCGCGTCAGCAACTTCGACCTCGTGAAGTTGACCGAGACGACGGTCGACCCGGCCGAGTGGGGCAAGAACTTCCCGCGGCAGTACGATTCGTACCTGCGCACCGCTGACAAGTACTCGACGAAGTACGGCGGGGCCGGCAGCGAGGGCGTGCCGAAGAGCCGCCTGGAGAGCGACCCGCACCTCAAGACCATCTTCGCGGGCTACGCGTTCGCCATCGAGTTCAACCAGCGGCAAGGCCACGCGCACATGCTGGAAGATCAACGCACCACGCGGCGGGTGACCGAAGCCTCGCAGCCCGGCGCCTGCGTGCACTGCCACGCGTCGAACACCGTCGCGTTCCGCGAGGTCGGCCTGAAAGAGGGCGCGCCGGGCACGCTCGACGAGCCCTTCCAGAGCGCCAACGCGCGCGCGCAGCTGATGAAGGGCTTCGTGAAGGTCTCGGCGATGCCGTACGAAGAAGCGACGCAGCTGGTGAAGCACCCGGTGGCGTGCATCGACTGCCACGAGCCGTCGTCGATGGCCCTGCGCGTGACCAAGCCGGGCTTCCTGGTGGGCATCGCGGCGCTGGCGAAGAGCGACGAAGCGGTGCCGCACCTCCCGTCCATCGGGCGCTGGCGCCTGAGTGACCGCGCGCGCGACTACGACCCCAACGTCGACGCTTCACGGCAGGAGCTGCGCTCGATGGTCTGCGGCCAGTGTCACGTCGAGTACTACTGCGGGCCGAAGATGACGCTGAAGTTCCCGTGGGACCGCGGGCTCAACTTCGACCGCATCGAAGAGACGTGGAACGCGACGACCTTCCCCGACGGGCACCGCTTCTACGACTGGAAGCACGCCACCACCGGCGCGGAGGTCATCAAGGCGCAGCACCCGGAGTTCGAGATGTGGAGCCAGGGCATTCACGCGCGGTCGGGCGTGTCGTGCGCCGACTGCCACATGCCCTACGTGCGCGAGGGCGCGATGAAGGTCAGCAGCCACCACGTGCGCAGCCCGCTGCTGGACGTCACGCGCTCCTGTCAGACGTGTCACCGCTTTCCCGAAGCGGAGCTGCTCGCGCGCGTCGACGCGATTCAAGACCGCACGCACCGGCTGATGCTGCGCGCCGAAGAGGCGTTGGTGGCGATGGTGGGTGACGTCGCCGCCGCGAAGGCCCGCGGTGTCACCGACGCGCAGTTGAGCGAGGTGTTCGAGCTGCAGCGCAAGGCGCAGTTCCGCGTCGATTTCGTCAACGCAGAGAACTCGGTCGGCTTTCACGCGCCGCAGGAAGCCGCGCGGCTGCTGGGTGAGGCCATCGACTACGCGCGACAGGGTCAGCT
>CAYWON010000003.1:0-101570 GCA_964459885.1 uncultured Archangium sp. | reverse complement strand
ACGGCGGCAACGGTGGTGACGGCGGCTTCGGTGGGCCTGGTGGGCTCGGCGGCTCGGGCGGCTTTGGCGGCGGCGCGGCGCGCTGGAGCAGCTCTGTCGGTGGCAAGGGCGGCGAAGGCGGCAACGGCGGCCCAGGTGGCGGTGGTGGCGGCGGCGTCGGTGGCCCGTCGTTCGCGGTGTTCTCGCTCAACGTGCCGCTGACGGCGCTGTCGGCGACCAACACCATGCTGACGCCGGCCTTCCTCGACACGGCAGGCCCGGGCGGTGCGGGTGGCAGCTCGCCGGGCTCGTCGATGAGCAGCGGCACGGCTGGTGTGCGCGGCGCGTCGGGCAACGTGCAGGCGTTGAGCAGCTGCGCGGTGCCGTGCGTCGGCACGTGCGACATCAACGGGGTGTGCATCCCCAACTGAGGGCGCCTCGAGGCTTGGCGGCGTCTGCAAAGGCAGGCATGAACGCGCGCCATGAGACGACTGGGCGTGCTGTTGGCGGTGGTGTTGGTGGGCTGCGGCGGTGAAGCGCCGGTTGATGACGGCGGCGTGGCGAGCGACGCGGGCGAGCGCCAGCCCGATGCCGGCGCGAACGTCGACGACGCAGGCCTCGTCGACGATGCGGGTCTTCCCGATGCAGGTCATCCCGACGCAGGCCCGAGCGATGACGACGCCGGCGTCGACGCAGGGCCCTCGTGCGCCGTCGGCAACGGGGGCTGTGACGCGCTGACGACGTGCAGCGTGACGGGCGGCGTCATCGTGTGTGGTGCGTGCCCGGCCGGGTATGTGGGCGCGGGCGAGACGGGCTGCGTCGACGTCGACGAGTGCGCGACCGATGCGGGCAGCCCGTGCGGCGCGTTGAGCGCCGCGCCACCTCCCACGCCGTACTACTAGGTCGATCAACCCGTCGTGCGCGGCACGCGCGATGTCAAGCCGGCGGCGGCAGCTGGTGGCAGGGCCTTCCATGCGGAGCGCCCAGTCAGACGCACGGCCGGGGGCTGACGACGTCACCAGCGGGGCGCGGTGTCGGCCAACTCGAGGTCTGCGAGGGCGCGCGACGTGCGCGTGCTGATGAGCTGCAGGTGCCCGTGTTGGCGACACAGCGAGTCGCGGGCGCCGTCGCCGTCGACGTCGGGCAGCGAGACGCAGGTGGCCGCGTTGTTCGTGCGCGGCAGCCGCAGGGGGTCGACGGCCGCGGCGCCGGCGTCGGCAAGGCTCACCACCAGCTCGGCGTCGCACGCCACCGCCACCGAGACCGCCGTGACGCCCGGCGCAGGCTGCGTCGCGCGCACCTTCACCGGCAGCTCGCGCACGCCATCGCTGCACAGCGCCAGCACCGCTTCGCCGTCACGCAGCAGCCGCGCGTCGTCTCGCTTCACCAGCGCCACCCCCACCAGGCCCAGGCGCCGTGGCGGCGGCGTCGTCGGCCGCAGCGGCTGCAGCGGCAGGCGCTCAACGCGCTGGGTGGCGAGCTCCGCCTCGACGCGCCGCCCGCCGCCCAGGGTGCGCAGCGCCGCCGCGTGGGCCTGCGCGCGGGACACCCGCTGCGCGCGCGCGTCGCCCAGCCAGTCGCTCGGCGCGTAGCCGCGGAGCCCGTCGACTGTCACCTCGCAGACGTCGGTGTTGCACCACGCGACCTCGACGGCCGTGCCGCGGGCCAGCACGGCCAGCGTCTGGGCGGGCTCGGGTGGTGGCTTCGAGAGCAGCCCCACGTCATGCAGCACGAAGGCCGGCGTGGCGAAGGCCGGAGACGCCATGAACACGAGGAGCAGGGCGCGCATCAGTCACACACCCCGAACTCTCCGATGGCCGAGGCGACGGTCACCGGCACCGACGGGTCTGGGCTCTTCGATGACAGCATCAGGAACCCCACGTTGCTCGAGCACGAACCGTCTTGCTGCAGCAGGCCGTCGACCTGCCCGTCGCCGTCGACGTCGCCGACGAAGATGGCCATGGCGGCTGGCAGCAGGCTGCGCGCGCCGGTCTCGTCGTTGATGAGCCACCGCCCGTGCGCGCCGTAGTGCTCGTGGAGCCGGTGCCTCGCCCATGTCCAGCGGGGGGCGCCGGTGGGTGGCGCGACGACGGCGCCTCGCTGCGGCGTTGCGTCGGCCAGCCCGGCGATGAGCCAGGCGCCCACCTCGCCTCGCGCTGCGCGGCCGGCGGACTGGGGGCACGGGCCGCTCACCACGTACTCCCAGCCGTTGAGGCCTTCGCGGGCGCGCACCTTCACGCGGCCGCGCGCCACGCTGTCGTGGCAGACCGCGACGATGGCCTCCCCATCGCGCACAGCGGGCGGCGCCGACGTCACGCCCTCCGCGGCGAGCCGCGCGCCGCTGCCAGCCTCGCGCACCGCCTGCGTGATGGCTGCCGACGCCAGCGCCAGCGCTTCTCGGCGGTGACCCAGGCTCGTCTGCAGGTGCGCCCGCGCGTGCAGCGTGCGCGCGTCAGGCGGCAGCGCCTTGAGCGCGTCGTCGGCCGCTTGCGCCGCGCGCGCCGCGGTGACGGGCGCTGGGGCCAGCGCGTCGGCGTCGAGCTGCAGCACGCCCCCGTCGAGCTCAACCTCACAGCGGCCGGCGTCGCAGCCGCGCAGCGCGACGCGCGTGTTGAGGGCCAGGCTGTCCGGCCCCGACGGGAGCTCCGCGACGAAGCGGACCTCACTGCGGGGCGCGGCGGCGAGGACCAAGAGGAGCGTCGAGAGCCACATGTCACCCACAGACTACCGGGCGGG
Source organism: uncultured Archangium sp. (assembly GCA_964459885.1). Taxonomy (GTDB): domain Bacteria; phylum Myxococcota; class Myxococcia; order Myxococcales; family Myxococcaceae; genus Archangium_A. The sequence continues at coordinate 98,855 of CAYWON010000003.1, read as the reverse complement.
CGCCAAAATTCTGCGTGTGGCTTCTGCGCCGCGGTCCAGCGGGGCTTCAGCCGCGCGGGCGGAAGCCTTCGACGCGCTCCCAGTTGCCCACGACGAAGAGGTACGGCTCGACGCCGCGCTGCGAGAGCGTCGAGAGCTGCCGGCGCGCGTGCCACGTCAGCACCGGGTCGTCCGCCACCACGAGCAGCGCGTCGACATACGCCCGCTGCATCATCGGCTTCTTGTAGAGCGTGTGCATGGTGACGATCGCGTCGCCGTAGTTGCAGCCGTTGCGCACGTTGGCGACGTCGCCGGGCCACGACGCCCAGCCCTTCTGCGCCAGCGCTTCGCAGTGAATACGCACCAGCTCGAGCGCCGGGCCCTGGCCGTAGATCTGCGCGCGCAGCAGCGCTTCGACGCGGCGCTCGAACGCCAGCCGCTCTTCACGGTTGGCGAACGCGGGCAGGCCCACCGTCACCACGCCGTTCTCGTCGACGCTGCGCACCTGGTGCAGCTCGCCGAGCGCTTCTTTCACCGCGACCTCGGCGATCTCCTTGTCGCTCATCACGTCGTACGCCGTCGCGGCCATCGCCTCTTCCTTCGAGACGTGGGCACAACCGACGACGACAACGCTGCAGAGGGCGACGAGGACGTTCTTCATGACGGAGACTGAGACACGACGGTGACAGCCCGAGTGCAAACAAACCGGCCTCGCCTACAGTGCGCCGCCATGCGACGGATTCTTCCGTGGTTCCTGATGGTTGCGAGCACGGCCAGCGCCCAGACGGTGGTGCTCGAAGGGCAGCTCGACGGCGGCGGTGAGTTCGAGCTGGTGCCCTTCGTGGTGCCGGCGGGCACGGTGGAGATCTCCATCGCGCACCCGTCGCAGCAGTCGAACAACGTCCTCGACTACGGCCTGTGGGGCCCCGAAGGCTTCCGCGGGTACGGCGGCGGCAACAGCGAGCCCTTCACCGTCGGCAACCAGGGCGCGTCGCGCAGCTACCTGCCGGGCACCATCGTTCCCGGCACGTGGGAGGTCATGATCGGCAAGGCGAAGGTGCGCAGCGCGCCGCCGCGGTACCGCCTGGAGATTGAGCTGCGCACCGCGCCCACGTTGCCCGCGCAGTCACGCAGCGAGCTCGTTCCGACCGAGCTGTCGACGGAGACGCGCTGGTACGCCGGCGACTTTCACGTGCACTCGGAGCAGAGCGGCGACGCCAGGCCGAGCCTCGGTGCCGTCGCCACGTTCGCCCGGTCGCGTGGCCTCGATTTCATCGAGCTGAGCGAGCACAACACCAACGCGCACGTCGGGCTCCTCAATGACGTGCAGGCCACGCAGCCTGCGCTGCTGCTCATTCCCGGCGTGGAGTTCACCACCTACAAGGGCCACGCGAACGGCATCGGCGCCACGCGCTACGTCGATCACCGGCTGGGCCTCGGCGACGTCACCATCGAGGGCGCGTTGGCGGCGTTGAGCGCGCAGGGCGCCGTCGTCTCGCTCAACCACCCGCTGCTCGACCTCGGCGACGCGTGCATCGGCTGTAAATGGGAACACCGCGTGCCGCGCGAGCTCAAGGCCGTGGAGATCGCCACCGGCGGTTGGGACAAGACCGGCGTGTTCTTCACCAAAGACACCATCGCGTGGTGGGAACGGCTCGTCTCTCAAGGTCAGCGGCCCGCGCCCATCGGCGGCAGCGACGATCACGAAGGCGGGCAGGGCAGCGGCGGCTTCTACAGCCCCGTCGGCAACCCCACGACGATGGTCTTCGCGAAGGGCCTGTCGACCGCGGCGATCCTTGAGGGCGTGCGCGCCGGTCACACCGTGGTGAAGCTGCAGGGGCCCGATGATCCGATGATCGATCTGCGCATCGGCGACGGCATGACGGGCGATGAGGTCTTCGTCAGCGAAGGCGAGATCGTCGCCACCATCACCGGCGGCGACGGCGCCGTGTTCATCTTGCTGCGCGACGGCCAGGAATACGCGCGCGCCGACGTCAGCGGCGCCAGCTTCGAGTACCGCGCGCCGTTGACCGAGAGCGGCCGCTACCGCGCGGAAGTGCACGTCGGCGGCGAGCCACGCACCATCACCAACAACCTCTGGGTCAGCCTCGTCGCGCGGCCCGAAGGCTGCGGCTGCACCGGCGGTGGCGGGCTCTCAATGGCGTTACTGGCTCTTCTCGTTTTGATTCGTAAGTCAGCGAACTGACGGCTGTTTTCACAGCATCGGCGCGGTAGGTTTCAAAGCACGACATGTGGCAATGGAACCCATACGCCCCGTGGGCCGCGCTGACAGTGTTGGCGTCGGGCCTGACGGCCTGGTGGGTGGCGCGGAGGTCGACGTCGAAGGCTGCGCGGGACTTTTTGATCGTGGCGTCGGCGCTGATGGTCGACGGCCTCGGCGCGGTCATCGATCTGTCGGGCGCGACGCTCGGCGTGAAGGCCGTCGGCGTGTTCCTCCAGTACGCGGGCTTCATCTTCATTCCCACGGCGGCGCTGCGCTTCGCGCTGACCAACACCGGCCGCACGTGGATGTCGTCGCGCGTGTTCTGGCTGTTCATGACGCCGGGCCTGCTCTTGCTCGCCGGCTGGCTCACCAACGATCTGCACCACGCGGTCGAGGTCACCAACGAGCTCGCGCCGCGCGATGGCTTCGTGATGCGCAACACGGTGGCCGGCTGGGGGTTCTGGGCCTTCGTGCTGTGGAGCTACGTGCAGGTGCTCGTCGTGGCCATCGTCTACGGCTTCGAGGTCTTGTACGGCAGCCCGCTCGGGCGGCGGCACGCGGTGTTGTTGCTGGCGGGCACCCTGCTGCCGTGGGTGTCGAACGGCGTCTTCCTGCTCGGCCTCAGCCCCGACCCGGCGCTCGATCTCACCGTCTACGGGTATACGGCGACGGCGGTCTTCTGGGCCGTGGCCATCACGCGTGGTCGCATGACCGAGCTGGTCCCGGCCGCGCGCAACCTCGTGTTCGACCGGCTCGCTGACCCGGTGGTGGTGCTTGACGCCGAAGATCGCTTTCTCGACGGCAACGCGGCGTTCTCGCGGCTGGTGCACGAGGCGATGGGCGAGCTCCACGGTCACCAGCTCTCGGCCTGGGGGCTGGGCGACGCGCTCACGCAAGACGAAGTGCAGCGCGACGGCCGCACGTATGAGATCGGTCGCACCTCGTTGCCCAACGGCAGCCGCGTGCTGGTCTTGCGCGACGTGACCGAGCGCGTGGAGGCCGTCGCCGCGCAGCGCCGGGCCGCGCAGGAAGCCGCCGCGCTCGCCAAGGCCCGCACCGACTTCCTCGCGCGCATGAGCCACGAGGTGCGCACGCCGCTCTACGGCATCCTCGGCGCGGCGGAGCTGGCGATGGACCGGCCGCTCGATGAGCGCGCGCGCGAGCTGCTCAAGGCCGTGCAGCGCAGCGGCACCGCGCTGGTGGGCGTGGTCGACGAGATCCTCGATTTCTCGCGGCTCGACGCGCGCCAGGTGCGGGCCGAGGTGTTGGACCTCGATCTCGTCACGCTGGTCGACGATCTGCTGACGGTCTTCACCAGCCTCGCGCGCGGCCGCGGCATCACGCTGCGCGGCGAAGTGAAGGCCGAGGTCCGCTGGGTGCGCACTGACGGCATGCGGTTGCGGCAGGTGCTGACCAACCTGCTGTCGAACGCGATCAAGTTCACCGATGCGGGCGAGGTGGTGTTGGCGCTCGACGTGCGACGTGAGGGCGGCCGCTGCGCGGTGACGGTGGCGGTGCGCGACACCGGCTGCGGCATCACGCCCGAAGCGCAGGCGCGCATCTTCGAGCCCTTCGCGCAGGCCGACGAGACGATCTCCCGTCGCTACGGCGGCACCGGGCTCGGGCTGTCGATCGCGCGCGGTCTCGTCGAAGCGCTGGGCGGCACGCTGTCGCTCGACAGCATCGTGGGCCGCGGCTCGACGTTCACGGTGCGCTTCTCGCCCGACGAAGGGCAGGCGCCGGCGGTCGTCGAAGCCCGCGGCAGCGGCGTGCGCAGCGGCACGGTGCTGGTGGTCGACGATCACCTCGTGGGCCGCACCATCTCTCGCGCGATGCTGGAGCGTGAGGGCTGCCGCGTGGAGGTCGCCACGTCGGGCGAAGAGGCGCTGGCCATGATCCAGCCGGGCCGCTACGCGCTGGTGTTCCTCGACGTGCGCATGCCCGACCTCGACGGCCCCGAGGTGTTCGCGCGGGTGCGCGCGGCGGGCGTCGACACGCCCATCGTCTGGCTCACCGCCGACGTGCTCGGCTCATTCCCCTACGCGTCTGACGCGCAGGGCATCTTGCCCAAGCCGTTCCGCGCCGACGCCCTGCGCGCGGTGCTCGATCGCTTCGTGACGTTGACGCCCACGGTCGAACGGCCGCTGTTCGCCGAGGTCACCGAGGCCTTCGCCGCCTCGAGCGCGCAGGAGCTCGACGCGCTCGCGCGCGCCATCGCCACTCACGAGTCGAAGGAGATCTCAAGGCTCCTGCACGAACTCAAGGGCAGCGCCGGGTTCGCGGGGGCCACGGAGGTTGCAGCGCTGTGCGCAACGCGCGAAGAACCAGCCGTGATGTTGCCGCGACTCAGAGAAGCCCGGGCGCGCGATCTTGAACGTCTCCGCGCGGCCGGCGCGAAGACCGGTGAGGCGAAGGCATGACGTTGCGTGTGGTGCTGGCCGACGATCACCCCGTCACACGGCTCGGGTTGCGGGCCATGTTGACCACCTCGCGCGACGTCACCGTCGTCGCCGAGTGTGTCGACGGCCAGAGCGCCATCGCGAAGATCCTCGAGCTGCAGCCCGACGTGGCGTTGCTCGACCTCAAGCTGCCCGACATGACCGGCCTCGACGTGCTCTCGGCGCTCGATGAGAAAGACTGCCGCGTGCCGGTGCTCTTCCTCTCGGCGCAGGACAACGAGGAATACGTCACCCAGGCCCGCGCGCTCGGCGCGTACGGCTTCATGACCAAGGACCTCGCGCCCGACGCCCTGCTGCGCGCGGTGCGAGACGTCGCGCAGCGCGTGGCGGTGTGGACCCCGCAGCAGCGCGAGCTCTTCCGTGAAGTGTCGGTGCGGCCGTCGCTGTCGCCCCGCGAGCTCGAGGTCTTGCGCGCGTTGGCCACCGGCGCGTCGAACAAGGAGATCGCTGCGGTGCTCGGCCTCTCGGACGGCACGGTGCGCATCCACGTCAGCAACATCTTCGCGAAGCTCGACGTCGACGATCGCACCGCCGCGGTGACGTTGGGCCTCAAGCGCGGCCTCATCGACCTCCCTGCGTAGTCACGCCGGAATCGTTCATCGCGGTCGAAACTCGACTGCGCATGTCGGCGAAAGAACATGCGTCGCTATGACGACCTTCAGTTGAGAAGGTGCTGCGGCTGTAACAGGGTTCGCGGACCCTATGTGTTCCCGCCTCGTCTTGGTCGCGTGCGCTGTAGCGGTCTCATTCTCCAACGTTGCCGTCGCGCAGGTCTCGGCGGGCGTCTCTGACGAGCGCGTGAAGCTCCCGGGCGCGCCGGGCAGCCTCGACGGCGTCGGTGAGAACGCGACCATCGAAGGCAACCAGGGTGCGCTGCGCCAGGCGGTGCCGCTCGACGTGCCGAAGGGCTTCCCGGGCCTGACGCCGGAGATCGCGCTCAACTACTCGTCGACCGCGGGCTCCGACGTGGTGGGCATCGGCTGGATGCTGCCGAGCTTCTCTGTCGAGCGCATGACGTCGAAGGGCTTGCAGAAGTACGACGCCAACGATCGCTTCGTGGCCGACGGCTCGATGGAGCTGGTGCGCACCGAGCAGAACGCCGGCGGCGACAGCGCGACGTACCGCGAGCGCTACGAGGGCGGCTTCATCCGCTACACGTGGAAGACCATCGGCAACGGCCATGCGGGCTACTGGACGGCGGAGTACCCGGACGGGCGCATCGGCTATTTCGGCGCTGACAGCGCGGGCGTGGCGAACACCGCCTCGCAGGTGCGCGACGCCAGCAACCGGGTGTTCCGTTGGCACCTCAACGCCATCGTCGATCGCTACGGCCACCAGATGCGCTTCGTGTGGACGAAGGACGCCAGCGGCACGCCGCTGCTCGAGCGCATCAACTACGTGTTCGACGGCGCCACCGAGCGCTACTCGCTGCGCTTCATTTATGAGAACCGCGACGACGTGATCAGCGACGCGCGCCCGGGCTTCGAGCTGCGGCTGACGCAGCGCCTCAAGGAAGTGCGACTGGTCGCGGTGGGTGAGGTGACCCGCGCGTGGGTGCTGTCGTACGAGCCCGCCGCCACCACTGGTCGCGTCTCGCGCCTCGCCGAGGTGCGCCGCTTCGGTCGCAACAACCTGCTGTACCCCATCGTCTTCAAGTTCGGTTACTCGAAGACCCTCGAAGGCGTGTGCGCCGCCGGTGAGTGCGATCGACCGTTCGTGAAGAGCATGGGCAGCCTGCCGGCGCAGTTCTCGACGGGGCGCGCGACGCTCATCGACATGAACGGCGACGCGCTGCCTGACGTGCTCGACTCCGACGCGCAGGGCCGCCACACGTTCTACTACTCGAAGCTCGACACCGAAGGTCAGGCCAGCTTCGTGACCACCGGCGTCAGCAGCGCGGCCACCAACAACACCAACGCCTTCGTCTACGGCGCGTCGGCGCGTATCCAGGTGCTCGACGTCAACGGCGACGGCTTCGTCGACATGACCGAGTCCACCAGCGGCTCGGTGCTCTGCAACAACGGCTCGGGTGACTGGCAGCCGGTCAACACCGGCGTGTGCATCGGCGGCACGCAGACCGTCAGCTCCGATTTCGATCAAGACGACGACGGCACGAACCCCGGCGACGTGGAAGACGACGAGAAGCAGGTCGACCCGCAGTACGTGCGCTTCTTCGACTACGACAACGATCGCCGCATCGATCGCCTGCGCACCACGCCGGGCGGCACGGGCGCGACGGTGCTGCTCAACGCGGCGGCGGGGCAGACGGCGGCGGCGGCGCAGAGCATCGGCGTGGCGTTCGACGAATCGCCGCTCGAGTTGGCCGACATGAACGGCGACGGCCTGCAGGACCCCGCGCAGCTCATCACCAGCAGCACGTCGACGGCGATCACCGTCTGGTACCGCCTGAACCTCGGCTACGGCACCTGGGGCGACATCGTGTCGACCACGCTGACCGCGCCGTCTGAATCGGTGGCCGGTCAGGCCGAGCTGGAAGACATCAACGGCGACGGCCTGGCTGACGTGGTCGCGGTGGCCAGCGATCGCATCTACATCTGGCTCAACCGCAACACGGGCTTCTTCGACGACGCGCGCATCATCGACGGCACCACGGTGGGCAGCGCGCTGCCGACGCGCACCGCGGGCACCACCATCGTCACCTTCGCCGACATGAACGGCAACGGGTCGGACGATGTCGTCTACATCGAGCCGCCCGGCGGCAGCGGCACCATGAGCAACGTGTCGTACGTCGAGCTCTTCCCCGTGCGCCCGAACCTGCTCAGCCGCGTCGAGAACGGCATCGGCGCGGTGCAGGTGTTCTCGTACGGCACGTCGATCTCGGAGCAGACGCGCGACACCGCCGCGGGCCAGCCCTGGCAGTACCGCGTGCCCAACCCGATGACCGTGGTGACCGAGGCGGTGCGCTACGTGACGTTGACGGGCAGCGACTCGGCCGGCCTTCGCGAGATCACCAGCTACCGGTACCACTCGGGCTTCTACAACGGCGCCGAGAAGCAGTTCGGCGGCTACGTGGAGGTCGAGCGTGAGACGACCGCCGACATGTCGCGCGACGCGCTCGAGCCCAGCCTCACGGTGCAGCGCTTCAACGTCGGCGAGACCAACCCGCTGTTCGGCAGCGCGCTCGAGCGTGAGCAGGTCTTCGCCATGCCCGGCCGCGTGCCGCTACGTGAGCGCCGCACGGCCTTCGAGGCGTGCCCGGTCGAAGGCGCCATGGGCACCACGCCCGTCGTCTCGTTCCTCTGCGAGCGCGCCACCGACATGATCCTCTACGAGCGCGACGCGGCCAACGCGGTCACGGTGCGCACCGAGCGCGACTACGACGGCTTCGGCCAGGTCACCGCGCTGCGCGAGTTGGGCGTCGTCAATCGTGGCACGCCCGAGAGCCCGAGCGAGTGCGCGGCGTGCGTGGCGTCAGGCGTGTACGGCGCGGCGTGCGGCATGACCTGCAGCGGCGACGAGCGCATCACCGAGCGCACCTTCGTCACGCCGCTCACCGGCACCAACAGCGCGTGGATCGTGGGTCGCGTGGCTGTCGAGAAGATGAGCGCGGCGGCGGGCGTGGCCGGCAGTGAGACGCGCACGTTCTATGACGGGCCGTCGTTCGAGGGCCTCGCGCAGGGTCAGCTGACGAACGGCACGATCACCCGCGTGGCCCGGCGCGTCTCGGGCACCGAGTTCATCGACGTCGAGCGCAACGAGCTCGACACGCACGGCAACGTGGTGGTCGAGCTCGAGCCGACGGCGACGCTGACCGACGCGCTCAAGGGCCGCACCCGCTACACGTTCGAGACCGCTGGCTTGCTGGAGCTCTCGCGGGAGCGGTTGCTGGGTGGCGCCGAGGTGTCGTCGCTCAAGCGCGAGACGGCGTGGGACCTCGCGTTCTCCGAGCTGGGGCAGGTGTCGAACGAGGTGCCGTACCTGGGCGCCAACGCGCTCGCGACGGCGCAGATCACCCGCTACCGCTACGACGATCACGGCCGCATCGCGCGCATCCTCGACCCGGGTGACACCGACGCGCGCCCGGGTGAGTCGTTCGTGTACGAGCTGGCCAACCCGTCGTCGCGCGTCGAGCGCCGGCAGCACTCGTCGGCCACCAGCGGCGAAGACGTCATCTCGGCGCAGTGCTTCGACGGCCGCGGCCGCGTGTTCCAGACGCTCAAGAAGCTCTCGGCGACCGACTGGCAGGTCGACGGCTTCGTGGAGTTCGACGGGCAGGGCGCGCCGGTGCGGGAGTACGAGTCGTACCGCACCACCTCGCCGGCCTGCGCGACGATGCCGCCCAGCGGCGTGGGCTTCACGGCCCTCAAGTTTGACGGCCTGGGTCGCGGCGTCTCGACGACCTCGCCCGGTGGCTCGGTGAGCCGCACCGCGTACGGCCCGCTGATCACCACGCGCACCGACGAGAACGGCCACGTGGTGGTCGAGCGCGCCGACGGCCTCAACCGCCCTGTGTCGATTGAGCGTCAGGGTGTGGGTGACGCAGCCGTGACGTCGTTGACCTTCGACGTCTACGGCAACGTGGCGACGTCGCGCGACGCGGCCGGCAAGGTGCGCACCCAGACGTGGGACGCCATGGGCCGCCTCACCAACGTCGACGATCTCAACGCGGGCGCCATCGCCATCACCTACGACGCGGCCAGCAACCCCGTGCGCCGCACCGACGCCGCCGGCAACGTGGTCGTCACCTCGTTCGACCCGCTTCAGCGTCGCGTGGCGCAGTTCAGCGAGGCCGACGAAGCGGGCACGAAGCGCACGTGGCAGTACGACCTGCTGACCGGCTGCGCCGAGTGCACCAACGCGGGCGGCAAGCTGGTGCGCAAGACGTGGCCCGGCAGCACCGCGGGCGGCGACGACGCCATCGGCTACGACGCCGAGGGCCGCAACGTGTTCCGCCGTCGCACGCTGGGCGGGAAGGCGTTCGTGTTCCGCAACGCGTTCGACGACGCCGACCGTGAGATCTCGACCATCTATCCGGGCGGGCTCTCGATCGAGCGCACCTTCGACGGCGCTGATCGCGTCTCGGGCATCGCCAACATCGTGGGCCACCTCGGCTACGACGAGCGCGGCAACCCGAACCGCGCCGAGTACGCCAACGGCACCACCAACACGTGGACCTGGGACGCCGACGACGAGCTCGCGACGCTGGAGGCCACCGACAAGGCGGGCGCGGCGTTCCTGAAGCTCGCCTTCACGCGCGACGCGAAGCACCTCACCACGGCCATCGACGACGGCGCGCTGGCCGGGCGGGTTCGCCACGGCGGCACGTTCACCCGCGACGCGTGGGACCGTGTGCTGACCGCGTCGCTGCCTCGCGAGGGCGCGGCCGAGACGCTGACGTGGAGCTACGACGCCATCGACAACGTCACCTCGATCGTTTCGTCGCGCGGCGCCGAGAGCCGGGCCCACGCGGGCGACCTGTCGTACGGCGCGCGGCCCAACGCCACGCTGCAGGCCGGTGGGCTCTCGTACGACTACGACGCCGCCGGTCGTCTGTCGGCCCGCGGCGCGGTCAACGTCGACCGCGACTTCCTCGGCCGCATCGTTTCGGCGACGGGCGGAGCGGTCGACGGCCGCTTTACCTGGGGCGACGGCGAGCGCGTGGAGCGCGTCGAAGGCGACTCCACCACCTGGTACTTCGACGATGAGTTCGAGGTGCGCGACGGCATCTCGGTGGCGTACGTGCGCGTGTCGGGTGACCGCGTGGCGCGCCTTGAGAGCGACTCGCTGGCCGCTACGATCTATTCCGACCTCGCGCCGGCCAGCGGCGACGGCACGCTGACGCCGACCGGCGATCAGACCATCGACATCGCCGACGCGTGGTTGGCGCAGGCCGCCGGCAAGGGCGTCGTCACGCTGTCGGGTGGCCCGGCGCCGTCTGACGTCAAGGCGCTGCTGCGCTCGGCGGCGCGTCGCCTGCTGGTGGCCGACGTCACGTGGCTCCACACCGACGCCGTCAACTCGGTCGTCGCGGCGACTGACATCGACGGCGCGCTCATCGGCGAGCGCTCGTTCTTCCCCACGGGCGCGGTGCGCGAGAGCAACGGCTTCGTCGACGCCTACGGCTTCTCGGGTCAGCTGGCCGACGAGTCGACGGGCCTCGTGCACTTCGAGAACCGCAACCTCGACGTGCTGACCGCGCGGTGGGACGAGCCGGACCCCGAGTTCGAAGCCTTCGACATCGAAGATCTGTCGGAGCTGGGTGAGTCGACGACGGGCTACGCGTACGTCGCCAACGAGTTCCTCGACACCGTCGACCCCGACGGCCTCAAGGGCACCAAGGCGAAGAAGTTCGGTCCCAAGAAGGCGCCCCTCAAGTTCCGCATCAAGGCCGACGTGAAGGCCGGCATGAAGCACATGAAGAAGGGCATGACCCTCACCAAGGGCCAGAAGGCCAAGCTCGGGAAGGTGAAGAGCGCCATCAAGAACGCGCCCCGCAAAGCCGCCGACAAGATCATGCCGTACACCAACAGCCGCGGGAACAAGCACGAGCGCGGCGTGAAGAACAAGACGGCCAAGATCTTCGGCGCCATCGGCGCGGCCGTGGTGTTCGTCGCCGTCATGGGCACGCTGGGTGGCCTCGCGGCGGCCGGCAAGCTCGGTGGTGGCGGCGGTGGTGGCGGCGACAGCAGCCCCGGCGGCGGCATGGGCGGTCTGTTCGGCGGCGGCGGTGGCGGCTCGTCAGGTGGCGGCGGCGACGCGCCTCCCATGCGCCTCGGAGGTGGCGAGTGAGAGCGCTGCTGGTGGTGCTCGCGGCCTTCGTGCTCGCGGGGTGTGCCTGCAACCCGCCGTGCGACGCGGGCGCGCTCAACTGCGCCTGCAAGGAAGCGCAGGCCTGTAACGACGCGTTGGTCTGCAGCGCCGACAACAAGTGCATCGCGCCGACCATGGCGACGGTGCGCGTCACCGACCCCGCCGCGCGCGGCTGCGAGCTGGTGCTGAACGAGCGCGAAGGCACCACCGTCGCGGCGGTCAGCTTCAAGAACGGGCTCGAGGGCACCTGGGTGCGTCAGGCGCCGAAGGTCGCGGTCACCTTCGTCGCGGGCGGCGACAGCGCGGTCAGCGGCCACGTCGAGCTCGGCCTCAGCGGCCCTGCGTCGGGCGTCACCGTCACGCGGACGGGGTGTGTCGATGTGCGCGGCCAACGCCTCGCCGGGGCCGCCGCGTCGGTGCAGTGAGGTGGAATCTTGAGGGAAAGGAGATCTGCCAGCCCCGCGATTTCGCTATGACGTCCATCAGTTGAAGGCGCAGTGAGGCTGTACGAGCCTCCGACGCTGCGGTCGAGGCAGCGCGGCGCGGAGCCGGCGACTTTCACGAAGAGACAAGGTGTCCACGAAATGAAGACGTTGGTGTCGATGGCCGCGCTGCTGATGCTGGCGAGCTGTACGTGCAACCCGCCGTGTGACGCCGGAGCGCTCGACTGCGCCTGCAAAGAAGCGCAGGCGTGCAACGACGCGCTGGTCTGCAGCGCCGACAACAAGTGCATCGCGCCGACCATGGCGACGGTGCGGGTGACTGACGCCGCGGCGCGCGGCTGCGAGCTGGTGCTGAACGAAGCCGCGGGCACCACGGTGGCCGCTGTCGCTTTCAAGAACGGCGTGGAAGGCACGTGGGTGCGTCAGGCGCCCAAAGTCGCCGTGACCTTCGTCGCCGGTGGCGACAGCGCCGTGAGCGGGCAGGTCGAGCTGGGGCTCACCGGCCCGGCCTCCGGCGTGACGGTGTCGAAGACCGGGTGTGTCGACGTGCGCGGCCAGCGCATCGCCGGCGTTGGCGCTTCAGTGCAGTGAGAGAACACGGGGACACACGATGAGCGCTGCGATGCGACGGTGGGTGCGAGGTCTGCTGGCGGTGACGGCGGTGGCGTTGGCGGGCTGCAACCCGACAGAGACGCCTGACGCGGGCTCCTGCGCGCCCGGCACGCAGGGCTGCGAGTGCATCGCTGACAAGTGCGGCAAGACGGGCGGCGGCGAGCAGCTCATCTGTATGGGCGGCACCTGCGACGTCATGGCGTGTCCCGCCGGCGAGCGCGGCTGCGTGTGTCGCGGCGGCTCGACGTGCAACACGCCCGGCGACAGCTGCACCAACGGCTTCTGCCTCGCGGCCGACTGCACGCCCTCGTCGAAGGACTGCTCGTGCATCGCCGGCAGCTGCGACGTCGGCCTGACCTGCGTGAGCGACACGGTGTGCGTCGACAACACGGGCTACGAAGGCGGCGCGTGTCTGCCCACCGGCCGCTGCTACCGCGGCGCGCGCTGCGATGGCGCCACCACGCAGTGCGTGTACTGCGACCCCGGCACGGCGGGCTGCCAGTGCCGCACGTCGGGCGGCTGCAACGCGGGCCTCGCCTGCGCCGCGGACCTCTGCGTGTCGGCCAACGAGCTGCCGCCCACCAACGCCAGCTGCTTCACGCCGTGCCGCGCCGACCTGACGCGCGACGGCCAGACCGTGGCGTGTGGCTCCGACGGGTTGATCCCCGGCTGTCTCGACGGCCAGACCTGCACCAACGGCAGCTGCCTCGAGCCCGGTCAGGCGGCGCCGACGTGTACGAGCGACGTGCAGTGTCCGTTCTTCCAAGTGTGTCTGCAGGGCGGTTGCTACGCGAACTGTGACGTCAACGCCGACTGCGCGTCAGGCAAGGGTTGCTTCAAGCACGCGTGCCGCACCTCGTGCCGCGTGTCGTCGGGTCAGGCGGCGTGCCCGAGCGGCTCGGCGTGCGTGTCGAGCGACGGTGAGAACGGCTACTGCCTGCCCGTGGGCACCACCACGCAGGCCGCCACGGTGCCGCAGCAGGCCGGCGGGCTGCACCTGCCGAAGGCGCGCGTCGATCTCTCGAACGTGAAGCCCAGCGGCGAGTTCATCGTGGTGCCGCGCGCCGCCATCACGCAGGACGTCGAGGTCCGCAAGCTGTGGCACCAGATCACCTGGGCCGACGGCACCACCGAGCGCGTTGACGCGCCGTTGAACGGGCAGGGCGCCTACCGCGCGTGCAACGCGGCCGCGAACGAGTGCCCGCTCTGGTGGCTCAACATCGGCGCTGCCGGCTCTGCGCCCGCGCCGCAGGAAGTCACGACCTTCCGCCTGAACCCCGGCTGCCTCGACGACGTCACCACGCAGACCGACGACGCCGGCAGCCAGGTGCCGTGCCCGCGCGTCACCATCGGCAACGCCGCCGGTGTGCAGGCCACGCGCTGGGAAGGCGTGCTGGAGCTGAGCTCTGGCTCGAGCCGCACGCAGCTCTACTTGAGCTACGTCGAGCGCCCCGAAGGCCAGTGGACGGGCGCGATGTACTACCTGAGCAACTTCAACTCGGTGGGCATGGAGCCGTGGATCGTCGCGCCCAACAAGGGTGACGCCGCGCTGTCGCTGTCGGTGAAGAACGCCTTCATCCAGCGCTGGGCCACGTTCCGTCGTGGCGCGCTGCAGGGCGGCTGGCCCGAGATGCTCGCGGTGCTGACGTCGACGCGCACCGAGTCGTGGAAGTACGGCAACGTGAAGCAGCGGTGCGCGGCGGTGGTCGGCCACGATCAAAACGTCGTCTGCTACCCGTTCACCGACACGCCGGGCGTGAAGAGCTACGTGCAGAACCCCTCTGACTCGCCGGTGCCGTCAGGCGTGTCGGAGCTGCCGGTGGGCTTCAACCTCCGCCTCGACCCGACCAACCCCGCGGGCTTCACCGGCCGCGTCGAGTCGTCGCTGGCGATGCACTACCCGGGCAACCCGGAGCTGCGGCTCGAGTTTGAAGGCAACCCGGCGGAGGCCACGTCGTGCCAGGGCTCCACCGACTGCTTCGTGTTCTTGAAGGGCCTCAACGCGGTGCCCGCCAACACCAACGTGGTGACCTCGTCGGTCGGCGGCCGCTACCTGCTGGACGGAGCGAACTGCGACACCGGCTTCACGTCGGCGCGCGTGCCGTGGCTCATTCCCGGCTTCACGCAGGGCGCGGAGCTCGACACGGGCACTGGCCAGTGGTGGCGCACCGAGTGCCGCGATCAACAGCTGCCGTTCGCGGCGATGGGCCCGGAGATCCCCGGCGTGAACGCGGCGCTGGCGGGTGGCAACCCGATCCCCAACGGGGCGCCCGTGCAGCGCAAGCTCCGGCTCATCGACGGCGTGCTGGTGAACCAGAGCGAGCTGCTGCTGCTCTTCGAAGAGAGCTACGACAACTTCATCCCCAACCCGTCGGGTGACGGGTCGCGCAAGCCCACGACCGCCTACGGCTTCATGCGGTTGACGCGCGCGGCCGCCGATCTCGACGCCACCGCGTACACTGGCCGGCCGACGGCCGCCGGCATCACGCGCACGCCCAAGACGCTCGGCGCGCATTGCTCGCTGGACCAGCTCAAGTTGGTTGACCCGACCGCCACCTCCATCGCCAGCATCGACGACACCGAGCGCGGCAACCTGGTGAAGCTGCTCATCGCTGGCCGAAACACCACCACCGGCCTGCAGTCGCTCACGCAGGCTGAGCGCGACCGCGTGCACTACCTCTGCCTCGACACCGGCATGTTCAACGCCGGGCGCGACGGCTACAGCGACTGCCCGCTCTCGAGCCGCATCATCTATTTCCGCACGGTGTCCAAGACGGCGAGCGACATCGCCCAGGACGCCTGTCAGACGCCCGGCGCCGACGGTCGCGGCACGTGCTTCAGCCGCCTCGAGAACGACTGGAACAACGCGACCGCGGGCGTGCTGGCTGACTACAACGTGCCGTGGCAGTGCACGGCGGCGCCCGACGGCGGCATCGGCGAGGTCTACTGTGACGACGTCCGCCGCGACCTGCGCCAGGGCAAGACGTTCTTCAAGGCCCCTCCGGCGCTCCCGTCGCCGAACCTCATCGCGCTGCGGCCGCTGGTCGACTCCGCGTTCCGCTACAAGACCCGCTTCCAGTCGTCGAGCGGCGGCTCGCTGGGCTTCGCGCCGGTGCAGTGCCCGGCCAACTCCGACGCGGTCCCGTACTGCTACAGCCCTTCGGAGATCGAAGCTGCGCGCGCGCGCGTCGACTGTCTGACCGAGCTCTACTCGCGGCCCGCCGGCCTCGCGGCGCTCTCGCCCGACGCCGCAGCGCCGCTGGTCGACTACCTCCGCGGCAACTTCAGCGCGTTCCGCAGGGTGCTGCCCGGCGGCGGCGTCGAGACGTACGAGGGCTTCGAGCGGCTCTACGCCGAGCTGCTCATCATGCAGGGTGACGAGGCGCTCACCGCGGCCTACGCGTCGCGCTTCGACCTCGCGGCGGCAGGCGGCGCCAGCTTCATCGGCAGCGCGTTCGAGACCAACGGCATCGACCTCACCGGCGTGGCCGGCGCCGAGATGTACAACCTCTACGCGGCCACCCAGTACTACCAGCTGGTCCTCGACCGCCTTTACAACTTCGGGCCCAACTTCGATCGCGCGCTGCAGCTGGGCGCGGTGGTCAACGACGGCTCGTCGAACTTCATCACGCCGGCCACGGTGACCGACTACCTCGAGCGCCTGGTGCGCGCGGCGTCGCAGAAGTCACGCGCGTGGGGTGAGATCGCCCGCCGCTACCAGAACTTCAACCGGCCCGATCTGGCGCGCACCGTCATCGAGCGCGCGTACGTGACGACCTACCTTGAGAGCGCGCTCATCGCCCGGCTGATGTTCGACATCCGCGAGCGGAGCCCCATCGCCAGCCAGCCGCAGATCGCGCTGGTGCTCGAGAAGGCCCAGCGCACCTACCGCATGGCGCTGCTCGACATGCGCGACGTGTACAGCCAGATCACCGACGAGGTGAACTACTTCGGGTACCCGCCCGAATACATCCCGTTCCCGGCGCTCGACTCGGCGTCGACGGGCAGCGGCAACGCGTACGAGGTGCTCTCGCTGCTCTCGAAGCAGCGCCTCGATCTCGCGCGCACGCGTGAGCAGATCGCGCTGTCGAACGCGCGCCAGGGCCGCGTCGACGCTGCGCAGTTCCAGTCGGACCTCACCTCGATCCGCAACACCTACGAGAACCAGCTGGCGCAGGCCTGCGGCGTCTTCACCGGCGAAGACGGCCGCGTGTACCCGGCGATCCGCAAGTACGCGCACCAGTCGAGCGAGGCGGTGCTCTTCGGTGACCCGTGCGGCCGCATGGGCAACGGCGACCTCCACAACTCGATGGCGGCGGTGAAAGACGCGCGGCTGCGGCTCGAGGGCATCCTCATTCGCCACCAGAACATCCTCGCGGACATCGCCATCGAGCAGCAGCGCGTGGCCGACGTGTGCGGCGTCATGCAGCAGCGCGTCGACTACACGTTCAACCGCGCGCAGACGACGTCGACCATGCAGCACGAGATGGCCAAGCAGCGCGCCATGATGACCTTCATCCAGGGCTCGATTCAGGCCGTGATGCAGTCGATGGAGGTGCTCGACTGCGAGATCCAGTGCTTCAGCTCCATCGCCCAGGCGGCGGTGATGTCGGCCATGGGCATCGCGGCGGCGGGCACGCAGTACGCCAGCGAGCTCAAGGTGGCGAAGGCCGACGCCGATCTCCGCGAGTTCGAAGCGGCCAGCGTGCAGTCGATGAACTCCTTCGAGTGCGGCGGCGCGCTGGCGGGCGACGGCGGCACCGTCGAGCGCGGCATCTTGCAGATCGAGAGCCAGGCGCGCGTGGCGACGATGCTGAACGACAGCTTCGAGGTGCAGGTGGAAGCCCTGCGCGCCGAGTACTCGATGCGCGTGGCGCTGGCCGACGTGGCCCGCGGCTTCGGCAACGCCGAGCGCTTGCAGGCCCAGCAGGAAGAGGCCGAGCAGCTCGCCATCGACGTGCAGCAGGCGCAGAACGACCCGAACGTGCGCATCTACCAGAACGACTCGGTCATCAACGCCGACGTCTCGTTCCAGGACGCGCTGGCCACGGCGTACCGGCTGACGCGGGTCTACGAGTACTACACGAGCCAGTCGTACGCGCGGAAGGAGCAGCTCTTCCTCATCCGCATGGTGTCGGCGGGCCAGTACAACCTCGAGAACTACCTGCTGCAGCTCGACAACGAGTTCAACGCCTTCGAAGAAGAGTTCGGCAACCCCGACGTGCGCGTGATGGCGCTGTCGCTGCGCGACGACATCATGAAGGTGCCGTACTTCGGCAACGACGGCCGGGTGCTGAGCGAGGCCGACCGCATCGCGACGATGCGCGAGCGCCTGAAGGACGTGAAGCTGCTCGACTCGCGCGGCTACCTGACGCTGCCGTTCTCGACCAGCATCGGCCAGCTCTCGCCGCTGACGCGCAACCACAAGGTGCGCCACGTGGAGGTCGACCTGCAGGGCGTGAAGCTGGGTGACTCGACAGCGCGCGTGTACCTGCGCATGTCGGGCACCGGCGTGGTGCGCAACGTCAACGACGACAACGACTTCTATGTGTTCCCCGAGCGCCTCGCGGTCATCAACGCGTCGCTGCTGGGCTCGAAGGTCTTCGACGCCGAGGTGTACCGGAACTACCGCTTCCGCGACCGTCCGCTGGTCAATACGCTGTGGGAGCTGGTGCTCAACCTGCGCGACGAGCAGGTGAACAAGGACATCGACCTGCAGACGCTCACCGACGTGCGCCTGCTCATCTACTACTCGGACTTCACCAGCTTCTGACGAAAGCCCACGACCATGCGCTTCTCTCCCCGTGCCGTACTGCTGGGCATCAGCCTCTCGCTGATGGCGTGCCCCGAGACGCCCCCCGTCGTTGAAGACGGCGGTGTCGACGCGGGCTGCGCCGGGCAGCTCACCTGTGAGTGCAAGGAGGGCGCGAGCTGTGACGTCGGCGAGTGCGTCGGTGGCACGTGCACCGACTGTCGGCGCGGCGCCGCGGCCTGCATCTGTCGCGGCAACGGCACGTGTGACACCGGCCTGCGCTGTCAGGGCGCGACCTGTCAGACCTGCCCGGCGGGCGAAGAGGGCTGCGCGTGCGGCGCTGGCGACACCTGCGGCACCGGCCTCATCTGCTCGACCGGCACCTGCGTCGTCGACACCTGCGTCGCCGGCAGCGCGGGCTGCCCGTGCCGCACCAGCGGCCAGGCGTGCGACGGCACCGGCTACTGCGACGGGTCGAACCTCTGCCGCGCGTGCAGCTCTGACGTGGCGGGCTGCGCGTGTGACAGCAACAACATGTGCCAGGGCACGACGGTGTGTGACACCGGCACGACGAAGTGCCGCGACGTCTTGACCTGCGCCAACCTCGTCACCAGCGGCGCGTGTCTGCCGAACCAGGCCTGCGTCGAGACCAGCGGCGCCGACGCGGTGTGTACGCCGGCCATGTGCAACGTCGGCTTCCAGTGGAACGGCGCGGCCTGCCAGGCGTGCGTGTCGACCGACTGCATGAACGAGCCCCGCTGCACCGCGCTCGACGGCGGCCTCGGGTCGACCTGTGCGGCGCAGAACCGCGTGTGCACGTCGACGGGTCAGGTCGACTCGTGCGGTGCGTGCTTGGAGGGCTTCACGTTGAACGCCGCCAACGAGTGCGTGCCGGCGCCGACCTGCGGCACCATGGCGTGCCCGCTGACGCAGTACTGCGATCGCACGGGCGCGCCCCAGTGCGTCGACCTCCCGTGCCCCGCGGGCCAGGCGCGCGGCGCCACCGGCGTGTGCGCGGCGTGCAGCGCGACCATCTGCCAGGGCCCCGGCTTCTCGGGTCGGGTGTGGCCGTTCCGCACGGGTACCAACGACTGCGTGTGCGAGACGTTGGACAACTACTTCATCCAGAGCGGTGGCGCGGCCGCCGCCGAGCGCTGCGACGCGGACAACGACGGTTGGGTGCGCTCGGACGCCGTGGCGTCGACCGACCCGGCGTACCGCGACAACGCCCGCTGCAACGTGCGCACGGTCGACCGTGTGCGGCTGTTCGACGAGTACGGCCTGTGGGTCGACGTGCTGTCGTGCACCAATGGCCTCTTGAAGGCCACGCCGGCGCACACCGACGGTGGCTACGTGAATGCGGGGCTGCACCTGCTGGCCGACGGTGGCCTCGAGACGCTGGCTGACGGCGGCACGGGGTGCGACGGCTTCATGGCGCTGCGGTTGCTCGAGACCTCGCGCAACGACATCGGCGCGGCGCCCTCGACGGACTTCCCCGTGTACACGCGCGTCGAGACCGACGGCGGCAGCACGGGCCGCGCCCTCGAGGCCGGCGAGGTGAACGCGCTGACCAAGGCGTGCGTGTCGGCCGGCGCCGACTTCAACCACAACGGCGCTGTCGACCTCACCGAGACGCAGGAAACGGCGCCGCTCGGCGAGTCGGCGCGCTTGCGCTCGTTCTCGTATTTCATCGAGCTGCAGGAGTCCTGGTACGAGAGCCGCGGCGCTGGCAGCGCGGGCACGCTCGTCATCCGCGAGCGCTCGCGGTGTGACGCCGCGTCGTTCCCGCTGCACTACGACACCAACGAAGAGCCGGGCGCGCCCTACAACGACGCGTGGCCGGCCGACGGCGGCGCGTCGAACTACTGGCGCAACTGCGAGCGCAACCGTGACGTGTTGTTCGACGGCGGCCAGGCCCCCAACACCGACTTCGGCCGCTTCACGTGCGGCGCGGCGAGCGGCACCTGCGACTTCCGCCCAGGCCCTGCGCACCCGCAGTACTCGATTCCCATCAACCTCGACGCGGTCATGATGCGCGACTTCGGCGTGTGCAACCTGGGCGGTCAGCAGCCGGCCGACGGGCGGTGGCGCGGCCTGAATCACCACAGCCAGTTCAAGTGCATGGCCATCACCGCGACGGCGACCAACCCCGCGTACCAGCTCGAGCCCAACCTGCTGGGGCCGATCGCCGACAACCTCTACACGTTCAACGTGTGCGGCGCGGCGCCCTGCGCGACGCCCGGCGATCCCGCGTGCACCCGGTCGCTCGGCACGGGCGCGCAGTCTCGCCAGCCGCACATCGAGTGCGTCGCGGTGCCGACGGCGTCCAACACGGTCGGCATGGTGGCGGTGAACTTCCGCCCGGGCCCCTACACGCGTGGCTGCATCGACGAAGACACGGCGCTCGACTACCTGAGCACCGGCAGCAGCGACACGTGGAAGAAGTACATCTGCCCGGAGCCGCAGTACCAGGCGACGTACCCGAATCGCTCGTTCGGCCGGTACAGCTGCTACAACCAGCCGCGCAACTTCCTCTGGGCGGCCGACTCGAACGACACCGGCATCTGGACCCTGACCTGGGGCCCCAACGCCAACGAGAGCGTGCTGCGCTGAAGCGTCGAAGGAGTGGGCCCACCAGGATTCGAACCTGGAACCAAGCGGTTATGAGCCGCCAGCTCTAACCGTTGAGCTATAGGCCCGTCTTCGCCTCGACGAACGAAGTCGAGTCTACCAGACGGACCCGTGCCCACTCGATCACGAAAGAAGCGCGAGACGTACCACCACGGCGATTTGAGCCGTGCGCTGGTGGGCGCCGCCATCGAGCTCATCAGCAAGGGCAACTCGGAGCAGATCACCCTGCGCGAGGTGAGCCGCCGCGTGGGCGTGAACCACCGCGCGGTGTACCGGCACTTCGCCGACCTGACGGCGCTGTTGGCTGCCGTGGCCGAGCAGGGCTACCGCCAGCTGCTCGAGACGCTGCGCGCCGCGCTGGAAGGGCAGCGCCGCGCGCCGCCGGAGCGCCGCATGGAAGCGCTCGCCACGGCGTACGTCGGCTTCGCCATCGATCACTCGGCGCACTACCGCATCATGTTCGGGCGCCGACTGAACGAAGACGATCGGTTCCCGGTGTTGGAAGAGCTGGTGCAGGAGGCCTACGCGCTCATCGAGAAGGAGATCTCGAGCGGTGTCGAGGCGGGCGCCTTCGTCGGTCGGCCGAAGCGCGAGCTGGTGTTCAGCTTCTGGTCGTTGGCGCACGGCTTCGCGTCGCTGGCGCTCGTGCGGCGCATCAAGGTCAAGCGCGTGCTGGTCGAGCCGTACGTGCGGCAGATCGTCGCGCCCTTCATCGCCGGTCTGCGCGCGCTCTGACGACCACCCCTTGCGTGTCTGCGTCGGGTTGTGGCCTTATGTCTCCGCTGGAGACATTGCATGGTAGAGACACGACGCATCAGCGCGGCCGACGGGTACGGGCTGTCAGCCACTGTGTTTGGCGCCGAGCGGCGCGGGCCGGTGGTGGTGGTGAACGGCGCGACCGGGGTGCGACAGCGGTACTACGCACACTTCGCGCAGTGGTTGGTCGAGCGCGGCGCGACGGTGGTGACGTACGACTACCGCGGCATCGGGCAGTCGCGGCCGCACCGCTTGAAGGGCTTCGAAGGCCGCATGCGTGATTGGGGCGAGCACGACTTCGAGGGCGTGCTTGAGCACGTTGCGCGGTCGTACCCAGGCCGCGAGTTGGTGGTGGTGGGGCACAGCGTGGGCGGTCAGATCATCGGCATGGCGCCGGGCAATGGGGCCATCGCGCGCGTGGCGACGGTGGCGGCGCAGGTGGGCTCGTGGCGGCTGTGGCCGGGCGCCTCGAAGTGGGCCTTCGCGGGGCTCTGGTACGGGCTGATGCCGGGGCTGACGCGGGTGATGGGCTATTTCCCCGGGCAGCTGGGCATCGGCGCCGATCTGCCGCGCGAGGTGGCGCTCGAGTGGGCGCGGTGGTGCCGGCACGACGACTACTTCCTGGGGCACGGCGTCTCGCGCGAGGGCTACGAGCGGGTGCGCGTGCCGATGCTGAGTATTTCGTTCAGCGATGACGGCTACGCGCCGAAGCCGGCGGTCGATCAGCTCCACTCGATCTATTCACGCGCGCAGGTGGAGCGCGTGCACCTGACGCCCGCGGACCTTGGCGCGAAGGCGGTGGGTCACTTCGGCGCGTTCCGCGAGAAGTTCGCCGCGACGCTGTGGGAGCGCCTCGGCGCGTTCGTATTGGGCAGCCCGGTGCCGCCGCGCGCCGCGTCGCGGCCAAGCGCCGACGTGCACTGACCCCGCCGCTCCCTCTCCCTGCGACAGCGGGGAGAGGGGCGTGTCGTTGCGTCGCTCCCGCGACAGCCGGGGCTCCTTTGTCTGAGGGCAGTGCGTCGCTGCGATACGCACGAGGTTGGTCTTTGAGGGCCGCGCGACGCCGCCGCTTCGCTCGCTTCGACCCCACCGCGGCAGCGACCAACGGAGCGTCTGACGCCGCGCACCGAAACGCGGTGTTGGGCATGAGCGGCGCGCTGATCGGCCTCGCGTTCGCTTCTCCGGATCACGAGCAGCGAATGACGGCGGCGTGTGGATAGGCGGCGGATGGCTGAGCTGAGGGCTGCCCGACGCTGCGCTGGATCATTTCGTCCGCACCGCGACCGCAGGAGCCTCCGTCGCCGCGCTACGCAGATGCGGCTCTGCTGCTCGACGGCGGGTTCGACACGCCACGCCGTCGCGCTGCGTCCACGACGCGCCTGAAGTGGCGACCAACTCGACCGGCCGGGGCGGCGCTGCGCGAGGCTCCTCATGCCGCCGCTCTGCAAGTGATTCACCCGCCGGCCTGAAACTGATCCACCCCGCAAACAGCGGCGCGCTGATCGGCCTCGCGCTCGCTTCTCCCCGTCACGAGCAGCGCACGACGGCGCCACGTGGATGGGCGGCGTGAGCTGAGGGCTGCCCGACGCTGCGCTGGCTCGCGTTGTCCCCACCGCGAGCAGTGACCGACGCTGCGCTCCGTGTCGCGCCACGCAGACGTGCGGCTTCGAGCCGAGCGCTGCGCGAGGCTGCCGCAGCGCCCGACGGAGCCTGCGCGGCTGCGTCACTCGGACGAGCGGTTCGAGGGCGGCACGATGTGGCAGCCGACTCTGCGTCGTAGCGATTGGCGTCAGCGAACGACGCGGCGGCCGACGACCTCGACGCCCTCAGCCTTCAACCTGCGCGCCTGCTGCACGGCGACCTGCGGCGCCAACGTTCCATCGCTGCGGTGCACCCGCCACCACGGGAGGTCCGAGAGCGCGTGCAGCGCCCGCACCACCGCGCGCGCCGCGCCCGGCTTGCCCGCCATCAGCGCCACGCGCGCGTAGCTCGCCGTCTGCCCCTTCGGGATCGCGTTGACCGCGCGCTCCACGGCCCGCAACCACGGCGTCTTCTCGCTCTTCGGCTTCTTCATGAGGAAATCGTGAAGCGGCGGTGAGGGTGGGGTGCGACGGGCCGACGGTCGCTCATCGCAGACTCCGTTTGCACTCACAAAGGGAGGAACCCATGCGTCACCTCGTCATCACCCTCGCGCTGCTCTCTGGTTGCGCTGCTTCTCGCGTCTCCGCGCCGCTGCTTCGGCCGCTGCAGGTCTCCGACGCGCCAACGCTGGACGAGAACCACTTCGCCCGCGATCGCCTCGCCATAGGTGAAGCGCAGCTCAAGCAGATCCTCGCGGCGCCGGTCTTCCTCGAGACGAACGCCCGCATCGGCGTGTTGCCGGTCAGCAGCGGCTATGCCCCCGAGTACGAGGTGCCCGTTGAGACCGTGCCAGCAACCCTCGCCGCGGCGCTCGATGGCTCGGGCTTGTTCGATCAGTCCTCCGAGCTCTCGTCAGACTTCCCCATCACGGCGGGCCTGGCCGGCCTCCGTGAGCTCGCGGCGCGCTACCGCGTCGAGTACCTCCTCCTCTACCGACACCGCTTCGCCGATGGCGCGCACGCCAACCCGCTGGCCGCCGCGTACATCACGCTCCTGGGCGCACTCGTCTTGCCGGGCACCACCGTGGAGTCCGCCGGCGTGCTCGAGGCCACGCTCTACGACGTGAAGACCGGCACCATCCTCTTCACCGCCTTCGAGCGCGTCGCCCGCGAGGGCCTCTCGCCGCCGCCGGGCGTCGAGCAGCGCTGGCGCCGCATGCACCGTGAAATGCTGGCCGAAGGCAGCGCGAAGTTGTCAGCGCAGGTGCTCGCCCACCTGCAGCGGCTGGTCGCCTCTCGCCCCGCCGCCCTCGCGCCGGTCGCGCAGAATTCTCTGCCGGACGCGCCCTGAGGCCGCAGCGGTTGCGTGGGCGTGGCGCCGCTGCGCTCTCAATCGCGCGCGGCACCGGCTGTGCTACACGCGAGGTCATGCGAACCCTCCTCGTCGTCGCGTGTCTCTGCGCCGGGCCTGCCCTCGCGCAGAGCAGCATCTTTCCCTCAGACGCTGAGCGCGCCAACGCGCGCCAGCTGGCTCCTGAGAAGGTCAGCGCGGAGGCCCGCGCGCTGCTCCGCTCGAAGATGAAGAGCCACAACCGCGAGCTGCGCGACCTCTCGATGGCGGTGGTGACGCTGCAGTTCGCTGAGGCCGCCCGCCTCGCGCAGCTCGTCGCCAACCAGCCGCGCCTCGACCGCAGCGCCGGGCCCGCCGCGCAGCTGCCGCCGCGCTTCTTCGAGCTCCAGGACGAGCTCAAGGTGAACGCGCAGTCGCTCGCCGACACCGCGAAGCAGGGCGCGCTGGAGCCCACCGAAGCGGCCTACCAGAAGGTGGTAGGTACCTGTGTGTCCTGCCACGCGGTGTTCAAGCGGTAGGTCTTCACACTTCGTCACAGAATCAACGGTGACCAGGCCCGGTCTTTCTCCACGCGAGGCAACAACGCCTTCGCTCAAAGGAGGAAACACCGTGTTCAAGAAGCTGCTCGTTGGTGCCGCACTCACCGTCTCGTCTCTCTCGTTCGCAGGTCCCATGCACCGGGCGCGGCCGGTGACGCCTCCGCCTCCGCCGCGGACGTCCCCGATGCCGCGCAATGAAGTCGCGAGCGATCGCTTCGACGTCGAGCAGGGCCGGCGCCTGCTGCGGAGCTACGACTTCGCGATGTCGCGCCGCGACGTGCGCACGTTGAGCAGCCTCGACCCGCAGATCGCCAACTTCATCAACGCGGAGCTGGCCGAGTCGCGTCGGGAAGCGCGCTTCGATCGCGGCCGCGAGCGCCGTGAAGAGCGCACCGCGACGCGCCAGCTGACCAACCTGCAGAACAAGCTCT
Source organism: uncultured Archangium sp. (assembly GCA_964459885.1). Lineage (GTDB taxonomy): Bacteria > Myxococcota > Myxococcia > Myxococcales > Myxococcaceae > Archangium_A. The sequence continues at coordinate 73,327 of CAYWON010000003.1, read as the reverse complement.
CGCGCCTCTACGGCCGCTACGACGCGCGCGCGGTCAACGAGAAGCGCCGCCTGCTGCAGGACGCCGTCGACATCGCACAGCGCGATCTCTTCGACGCCCGCCGCGACAACCGCTTCGCGCGCCGCTAACCGGCAATCGCGCACATGAAAAAGCCCTCTTCCCGCGATGCGGGGAGAGGGCGTTTTCGTTTCGTCGTGCTGGCGCTTACTGGCCTTCGACGAAGCTGCGCAGCCGCTTGCTGCGCGACGGGTGACGCAGCTTGCGCAGCGCCTTGGCTTCGATCTGGCGAATGCGCTCGCGCGTGACCTCGAAGTCCTGGCCGACCTCTTCGAGCGTGTGGTCGCTCTTCTCGCCGATGCCGAAGCGCATGCGCAGCACCTTCTCTTCGCGCGGCGTCAGCGTGGCGAGCACCTTGCGGGTCTGCTCCGCGAGGTTCATGTTGATCACGGCCTCGTCGGGCTTCACGTGGGCCTTGTCTTCGATGAAGTCGCCGAGGTGCGAGTCCTCTTCCTCGCCGATGGGCGTCTCGAGCGAGATGGGCTCCTTGGCGATCTTGAGGACCTTGCGGACCTTGTCGAGCGGCAGCTCCATCTTCTCGGCGATCTCTTCAGGCGTCGGCTCGCGGCCGATCTCCTGCACGAGGTAGCGCGAGGTGCGGATGAGCTTGTTGATCGTCTCGATCATGTGCACCGGAATGCGGATGGTGCGGGCCTGATCGGCGATGGCGCGGGTGATGGCCTGACGGATCCACCACGTGGCGTACGTGGAGAACTTGTAGCCGCGCTTGTACTCGAACTTGTCGACGGCCTTCATGAGGCCGATGTTGCCTTCCTGGATCAGGTCGAGGAACTGAAGGCCACGGTTCGTGTACTTCTTGGCGATCGACACCACGAGGCGGAGGTTGGCCTCGACGAGCTCGCTCTTGGCGCGCTCGGCGCGACGCTCGCCGACCCCGATGGCCTCGTACTTGGTGCGGAGCACCACGATCTCCATGCCCGCGTCTTCTTCGACCTTCTTGATGCGGCGCAGCGACGTGCGCACGTCACGGTCGAGCGACTCCATGTGCTCTTCGGTGATGTTGAGCCGACGCTGCAGGCGCTTGGCCGCCGGGGGGTTGCCCACGGCTTCCTTGAGGCCCACTTTGAGATCGTTGAGCGGAATGCCGTACTGACGCTCGAGGTCGCGGAGCTCGTCTTCCGAGCGATCGACGGTCTCGATCATGCCCTTGACGTGCTGGACGATGCGGTCGACGGCCTTCTTCGACAGGCGCATCTCCTCGACCTGCTCCATCATCTTGTCGTGGAGCTCTTTCTCTTCCTGCTTGAGCTCCTTGCGCTTCACCTCTGAGAGCTTCTTGCGGCCGTCGAGGTCTTCGCTGATGCCCTCGACCTCCTTGTGCAGCTTCTTGAGCTTCTCGAGCTGCTTGCAGAGGTTCTCGATGCGGTTGAGCTCGGCGGCGTTGAGCTGCACTTCCTTCGCGCCGTCGCCGTCGGCCTCGGCCTCCGGCTCGAACTCCGACTCTTCCTCTTCCTCGCGCTGCGGCTCTTCGGGGGCGTCCTTGAACACCTCGCGCACGCGCAGCTTGCCGGTCTTCAGGCGCGGGCCGATGTCCAGCATCTCGTTGACGGCCACCTTGCAGTCGAGCAGGGCGCGCATGACGTCCTTCTCACCGTCTTCGATGCGCTTGGCGATCTCGACTTCGCCTTCGCGGGTCAGCAGCGCGACCGAGCCCATGCGGCGCAGGTAGAGGCGCACCGGGTCGTTCGACTTGGTGCCGGCGTCGTCGGCGGCCTTGGCGGCGGGTGTCCCGGGAGCGGCAGCGGCGGCGGCGGGCTTCTCGTCCTCGTCCTCGTCGTCTTCCTCTTCCTCGGCGCCGTCTTCTTCGGCGGCGACCGTGGGCTTCACCTCGACCTGGCCCTCGTTGTTCTTCTGGGCGTCGACGACCTCGACGTCGTTGTCGCCGAACATCGACATCACGTCGTCGATCTGCTCGGGCGACACGGCGTCACCACCGGGCAGCGCGTCGTTGACCTCGTCGAACGTGACGAAGCCCTTCTGCTTGCCCTGCGCCAGCAGCTCCTTGACCTCCGGGCGCTCGCCGATCTGCTCGTCGCCTTCGTCGTCCTTCTGGGCGTCGGCGTCGACCTCAGCGCCACCCATCATCTCGATGGCCTGCTCTTCGACCTCTTCGTCCTCGACCTCCGTCAGGCCGCGGCCGCGCTTCTTGAGCTTCTCCTTCGCGAGCGCCGTGGCATCGGCTGCCTGCGCCGCGGCGGCGGCCGCCAGCGCCTTGGCACTCATGCGACCCTTCTTCTCTTTGTCCTTCGCCGCCTTCTCGTCGACCTTCTTCTTCTTCTTCAGGTCGGCGTCCTTCTTGGACGGCTTGGACGCGTGCTTCGTCGCCATGCGTGGTGGTCTCCGCTGCTGGAATTGCCGTGAAACTGAATCGGCCGCCCTTAGCCAAAACCGGGGTGGCCTTCAATAAACGCCGCTCACTTCATTTCTGTGACTTCAGCCGCTGTTTCAGCAACAGCAGCTCACCCTGTTCAGTCAGGAGCTCTCGGAGCTCCGGGGTCAGCTCACTGGTTCCGCCCGGGCTGTTGGCCACTTCCCGGGCGATGAACTGCAGACGATCTTCAATGGCCCTCAACTTGAGGCGGCTCGACACCACCTCGAAGCCCCGTCGCAGGGCCTCTTCGTCGCGCGGGAGCAGGTCGCCCGCCTTGGTGAGGGCCTGTTTCACGACGTCAGACGCCTCATACAAGGCATCTTCGGGGCTGCCGCCCGACTGGAGCGCTTCCACGAGGCCCCGCAGGCCCAGGTGCTTCATCTCGTAGGCCACGCGGTGCGTGTCTGACTGCAGAAGCCCGCGATTTTTCAGCACCGCAGCCACCCAGGTGGCCTCGTTTTGATCGGGCGGCGGCTCGTTCGATTTCGGCTTGGGCGCGGCCTTCACCGCGGCGGGCGCCTTGCTCTTGAGCGCGGTCTCCAGCTCCGAGGCCGGCAGGCCGAAGTGGCGGGCCATGGCGCCGAACAGGGCCGACCGCGTCAGCCCCACCGGCACCTGCGCCGCGATGGGGCGGAAGCGCTCGAGCGCCGCCATCTTCTCTTCAAACTCGGACGCCACGCCGTTGGGCAGGAGCGTCTGGAACAAGTGGTTGGTCAGCGACGGGGCCTGCTTGAGCAGCTCGTGCACGGCGTCGGCGCCCACGCGGCGGGCAAACGTGTCGGGGTCTTCGCCCTCAGGCAGCACGGCCACGCGCGAGTTCACGCCGCCGGCCAGCAAGGCCCCTGCGAGCCGCTCCACGGCGTTTCGGCCGGCGTTGTCGCCGTCGAGCAGCAAGACCAGCTCTTTCGCCTCAAGGCGCCCCAGGAGCCCCAGGTGGCCAGGCGTGAGGGCGGTCGAGCACAGGGCCAGCGCGTTCTTCACGCCAGCCTGGTGCATGCCGATGGCGTCGAAGTAGCCCTCGCAGAGCACGGCTGACTTCTTTTTGCGGATGTCGTCGCGCGCCTGGTCGGTCGCGTAGAGCGTCTCTGACTTGTTGTAGAGCCGGTTCTCTTTCGAGTTCAGGTATTTGGGGCCGTCGTCGCCTTCGAGCAGGCGGCCGCCAAACGCGATGGTGCGGCCTTCCGGCGAGCGGATGGGGATCATGACTCGGCCGCGGAACATGTCGTAGTAGCCGTCGCCCTTTTGCCGCGGCGAGACGAGGCCTGCTTTTTCACCGAAGGCCAGCAGCCCGCGCTCGCGCAGCTTGTCGGCCAGCTCGGTCCACGCCATCGGGGCCCAGCCGAGGCCGAAGCCGCGAATGAGATCGTCGGTGAGGCCGCGGCTGTGCAGGTAGTCGCGCGCATGACGGCCGACGACCGGGTCCCACAGGCGCTCCACGAAGTGCTGCGCGGCGAAGTCGGTGGCGTCCTTGACCTGCTGTTTCTCGCGCATGCCGGGGTCGACGGCCGCTTCGATGTCGACGCCCAACTCCTTGGCGAGATCTCGCACGGTGTCGACGAAGGTCTTGCCCATCAACCGCTGCACGAAGCTGATGGCGTCACCGCCGGCCTGACAGCCGAAGCACTTGAAGCGCTTCTCGTCGGGCCACACGTAGAACGACGGGCTCTTCTCACCGTGAAACGGGCACAGACCCTTGTAGCTGCGCCCCGATTTCTTCAGCTCCACGCCATGGCGCTGCACGAGCGCGATCATGTCGACGCGCTCGCGCACTTCCTGGATCTTGGAGTCGGGAATGAGCACTCGCGATGAATCTCAGCCCAGCTTGCCCAATTGCAACTTCACCTCTTCGCTGATCGCCTTGCCTTCGGCCTGGCCCTTCAGCCGGGGCGTGACGATCTTCATCACCGCGCCGAGGTCCTTCACCGACTTCGCGCCCGCTTCGGCGATGGCTGCGCTGATCTGGGCGGCCAGCTCAGCAGCCGAGAGCTGCGCGGGCAGGTAGGCCTGCAGCACCACGATCTCCTTCTCTTCCTTCTCGGCGAGATCGGGGCGGTTCGCGGCTTTGTACTCGGCGGCGGCGTCGCGGCGCTGCTTCACCTGGGTGGTGATGACGCCGATGATCGCGGCCTCGTCGAGCACCTTCGCTTCGCCTTCGACTTCCTTGTACTTGATGGCGCTCTTGAGCGCGCGGATGGTGGTCAGCTTGATCTCGTCCTTGGCGCGCATGGCGTCCTTGAGATCTGCGTCGAGTCGCTCGCGAACGGTGCTCATGAAGTCCTCTTTGAAGGGAACTGCGTAAAACGAAAACGGAGGTTGGCCAACCCGTGAGAGTCGCCAACCTCCGTGAACGCCTGACCGCGGAGGATCAGAAGGAGCGCTTCTTCTTCACCGCGCGCTTCTTGGCCGCGATGGCCTTCTTCTTCCGCTTCACGGAGGGCTTCTCGTAGTGCTCGCGCTTGCGGATCTCGGAAAGGATGCCGGCCTTTTCAGTCGCCTTCTTGAAGCGCTTGATCGCGCCTTCAATCGACTCGCCGTCCTTCAACTTGATGGTGGTCATGTGTCACCTCCTTTTCGAACCTTGCAAAAGCAAAAATTTCAGAGGGCGCATGACACAGCCACGTGGGCCAGCGCAACAACTCATCGCGCGGCGACGCGGAACAACGTGCTGCCGAGCCGCACGCGCGTGCCCTCGGGCAGGCGGCGCTCCGACGACGGCGTGAGCCCCACGAAGGTGGTGTGGCCCTTCGAGCGATCGACGAGCTCCAGCGCCGTGCCCGCCGGCCGCAGCTCGGCGTGGAAGTCTTCCATCGTCTCGTCTTCGTCGAAGGCCAGCTGTGAGCCGCGCCGGCCGATGGTGACGACGCCGCGCAGCAGCCACGTGCGCGCCGGGCGACCACCCAACAAGACGTGCTCGAGCCGCCACGACGCCGCCGGGCGCGGCGCGCCGTAGGGCCAGGGTGAATCGACGGGCGCGGTGTCGAGCGGCCCCAGGTAGCGCAGCCGCTGCAGCCCCAACGAGAACGAGTCGCCGGTGTTGAGCCGCTGCGGCCCTTCGAACGACACCCACGTGCCCGACGCGCTGCCGCCGTCAGAGACCCAGAGCTCACCGTTGCGCTGGAAGAACGACGCGTGGCCGGCCGCCATGAAGGGATCTTCGTCGACGTCGAGCACGCCGAGGCCGCGCCCGATGACGAGCGCGCGCTTGGCCAGCGGCAGGCTGGTGCCGGCGTGCGGGCCCGTCAGCACCTCGAGCGACCAGCTCTTGCCCGTCGACGGGGTGGGGGCGTCGGCGCCGATGGGCTTGAGCTCCGGGTGCGTCGACGACGCCGTCTGGTTCTTGGTCGGCACCAGCGAGAGGTGGCGATCGGTTTTCTCGGCCGCGGGCTTCTCGAAGGCGCTGGGGCTCGACGGCACCGGCGGCGGCACGCCAGGCATCGTCGTCTTGCGCGTGAGGCCGGGCGGCGCGCTCTGCGGCGCAGGCGTCGGCGCGCCCGTGTAGACGCCGGGCGGCACCACCGGCTGCGTCTTGTTGGGAATGGGGCGCTGCGGCGGCAACGTGCCGGGGCTGGTGGGGTGGCCGGCCGACTTCATCGCCTGACGCGCGCGTTCGTGCGTCGGGTCTTCCCGCAGCACGCGCGCCAGCAGCTCTTCCGCGCCCGCACGGTCTCCTTGCACCAGGAGCCATACGGCGGCGTCGACGAGCTGATCGTGGGATCGACCCCCTGTCACAGGCGCGGGTGTAGCACGAGGTGGGCGCGACGCTACGGGTTGAACGGTGGGCGGTCGAACCCGTTGCCGTCGGCGTCGATGAGGATGGGGTTGGTGAACGCGAACGGTCGCGCGGTGCCGCCGCCGTAGGGAATGAGCAACGGCGAGAGCGAGCGGCTGCCGTAGACCATCGCCACGAGCCAGTTGTCGGTGCCCGGCGCGTTGAGCCGGAACTGCACGCGCTTGTGGTAGCGGCGGTAGGTCGCCGTGCCTTCGGTGACGGCGGTCTCGAGGTCTCCGGCGGTCAGCGTCACCGGCTGCGAGGCCACGATGCTGCTCGCCGGCCAGTTGGAGTTGGTGACGCCGTTGCACGCCACGCGCGTGGTCTGTGCGCGCGGGCTCATGGGGTCGATGGGGCAGGTCGCGTCGTCGGCCGGCGTGTGCATGTAGAGCTCGACGCGCGTGACGTCGAGGTACGCCGGCACCTGGATGTCGACGGTGACGCCGAGCTCTTGTTGATCAGGCGGCACGGTCTCGCCGATGCCGACGGCGGCGGTGACCTGCTGGCCGGCGCCGTTGACGCGGTAGGCGGTCATGGTGACGAAGGGCCCGTTCGACACCGTGGCGTGGAGCGCGTTGAGTCGATCGCTGAACGTGACGTCGCTGAACTGCGCGGGCGCGTCGGTGCCGGTCTGCACCCACGTGCGCCAGCCGGTCGCGAGGTTCGCGTAGTGCGTGTCTGACACGCCGGTGCCCGCGACGAGCTTCCCGCGCGAGAGCAGGGTGAACCAGTCGTTGAACTTCCCGCGCGACACGGCGGTGGTGGCGTCGAGGTTGTCGTCGCCGGGGTTGAGGATCTCGAAGGCCGTGAACTCCGCGCTGATCAACTTCGAGTCGGTCGCGGTGGCGCCGGGCTGCGGTTCCATGCGGAAGAGCGCCGGGTCGGCGTGCGTAGCGAACGTGTCGGTGTCGATCTTCAGCGCGGTGAAGCCGCCGAGCGAGCCGCGCGCGTGGTTGACCTGAATGGTGCGCGCGCCCATGGCCCGGCCTGCCGCGAAGATCTCGGCGACCGACAGCGTGGCGCCTTCGCCGCCGGCCCAGTCGAGCGCGCCGCCGTTCACCTTGTTGGCCGCGTCGAAGGGCAGGGGAAACAGGTTGTAGTGGCCCCATTCCATCGGGCTGACCTCTTCGCCGACGACTGAAGAGAGGAACGGCGAGAGCCCGGTCTGCGCGATGACTGGCGCGTAGTCGGTGACGGCGTCGTGATCTGTCGCGACCAGCACGTCGAGGCCATCGCCGGCGAACGTCAGCGCCCGGAGCTGGTTGTCGACGATCGAGTCCGGCGAGTTGACGGCGTGCGTGTGGAGATCAGCGCTGACCCAGCCGGTGGTGTCGATGACGCGCGCGAGCACCGCGTTGACGGCGCCATCGGCGGTGCGCAGATCGACGGCCTGCCCCGGCACCGTGGGGAACGTGTTGGGGTGAATCGAGTATTCGGGCCCGCGGCTCACGAGCACCACGTACTGGCCTGCGGGCAGCGAGAACGTTGCCGAGCCTGACGCGCCCACCCAGCCGATCAACGCCACGTCGTCGGGCTGCTCGTCTTTCGGCGTGTCCGTGTAGAGCACCAGCTGCTTGTGCGGCACCGCGCACGGTCCGTTGGCGCAGAACACCGTCACCTTCGCCGGCATCGGCCCGCCGTTCGCTTCGCGCACGGTGACGTTGAGCTTCCGCGGCGGCTCGAGCGTGAAGGCCAGCGTCGCGGGCGAGGTCGACAACGTGAGCGACTGCTTCGCGGTCGGCGCGCGGCCGTGCTTCCACGCCGACACCTGGTAGCTCGCGCGCGGCAACGTGCCTGAGAACGCGCCCGCGGCGTCGGTGAAGAACACGGCGCGGCCATCGGGCCCTTCGAAGGTCACGCGCGCACCTTCGAGCGGCTGCGCGGCCTCCGTCACCGTGCCCGAGAACGTGCCGAGCGACGCCGACGTGCCCGCGCGGGACGTCTCGATGCGGTTCGAAATGTCGCCGAGATCGCGGCCCACCCAGAAATCGCGCGCCACGACTGAGAAGCCCAGCGGCGGAATGCGGATCTCCCCGGGCCGCGGCGTGGTGGTGCTCTCTTTGACCCACTCGCCGAGGCCGAGGATGCCGTTGGCGCCGATGATGACGCCGGTGATGCCGGCCACCGAGAGCGCGGCGTTCTGTCCTTCGGGCACGAGCGGGCTGCCCGCTTTGTACGGCGCGTAGCCGTACGCGATGCCGGTGCCCTGGTAGCCAAACCACGGCAGGCGATCCAACCCGAAGCACAAGCCGCCAAACCCGAAGCCGCCGGTGCACGAGCGCGGGTTGAAGAGCTCGAGCACGTAGCCGGGATCGACGAGATCTCCGACGGCGAGGCCCGCGAAGTTGCGGCGGTCGGTATTGCAGAACGCGGTCACCTGCTGGAGCCGCTGCTCGCCCGGGTTGAGAATGAAATACGTCGTGATGCGCAGCGGCTGCGCGACGTACGGGTCGGCGTACGGCACGCGGCCCAACGAGTTCGAGAGCTGATTGCGGATGGATAAGTAGTCGTTCGGCGTGTCGTCACCCGAAGCGGCGAGCACCACCGAGCCACCGGCGCTGCCGTCGCGCACGACGTCGAACTGTGTGGCGCGCACCGTGCGCCCGAAGTTGTAGAGCAGCCCGATCTCACCGAACTGATCACCCGCGGGCGCGTCGACGAGATCCGCGTCGATGATGTTGCCGCCCCACGGCTGTGGCCCGAACGCGCGCGACGGCCCCTGCACCACCACGCGAATGCGCTCGTTGGCGAACAGGTAGTCGCCGAGGGCGCCGTGCGCGTTGGGGCCGGCGATCAGCTGCGAGCTCGCTTCAACGCGCGCGAGGCTCGCGGTGCCCACGTCGACGGTCCACGGCGCGAGGTCCAGCTCGCAGCGACCCGTCGGCGTGCCGGCGTCGAAGGGCAGCTTGCCGCCGTCTTCCAACACGCTGCCGTCGGGCTCGCCGCCACCGCCGCAGGTGCAGCCAGCGAGGGCCGCGCAGAACACAAGAACGAGACGTCGTGACACGCTCGTCACATTGCCACATCAACCGAGCTTCTTGGCGGCGACCCTCCACGCCGCGATCCACAGGCCGGCTTCCTTCTTCGTCAGCCGGCCACGAATCAGCGACTGCATCAGGTCTTCCACGGCGTGGCGATCGTCGGCGGTCTGCCGCAGAAAGCCGGTGGCGGTCATGCCCGCTTCCATCGACGCCTTGAGCTGCCGCAGCGTGGCGTCGTCAGCGAGCGCGGGCCCGTTGGCGGCGACCTCTCCGCGGCGCGCCATCGCCAGCTCGTAGCCGTACACGATGACGGCCTGCGCGAGGTTGAGCGACGGCTGCTCGTCAGACGACGGAATGAATGAGAGCGCGTGGCACTGCTCGAGATCTTCGTTGCGCAGCCCGTGGCGCTCGTCGCCGAACACCAGCGCCCAGGTCTCGTCGCGGCGTTCCTGCACCTGCGCGCCCAGCTCGCGCGGCGTGAAGCGCTTGCGGCCTTCGATGAAGCGCATCGTGGTGCCGACGACCCACGTGCAGTCGGCGATGGCCTCTTCGAAGGTGTCGACGCGGCGCACGCTCTCGAGCAGGTCACCCGATTTCACGGCGAGCCGGTTCATGCCGGGCCCTTCGAGCAGCTCCGGGTTGGGCGAGACAACGACCCAGTCCTTGAGCCCGAAGTTCTTCATCGCGCGGGCGATGGCGCCGAGGTTGTCGGCGTTGCGGGGGCGGAGCAGCACGAGACGGGGAGGAGCCATGGGGGCTGCTCCTTTACGCGAAGTGGCGCTAAGAGCGCGCGCTCATGAGCAGCGGCGTTCCTGCACCGTCTTTGGCCATCATCTCGCCGGTCAAAGACTTCCTCTTCTTCTACCTGTCGGCGGCGGTCGTCCTGCTGGCGTGGTTCGCCTCGTCGGTGATGCACGTCGACGGCTACACCATCCTCGCGACGGTGGCGGTGGCGTCCAACGGGCCGCACCTCGTCAGCACGTGGACGCGCGTCTACTTCGACCCGCACGAGTGGCAGTCGCGCAAGCTCACCACCGTCGTCATCCCGTTCGTCATCTTCGGCGTCGTCTTGCTCTTGAACTGGAAGCTGGCGGCGTACGGCCCGCGCGTCCTCAACTCCGTCATTCTCTATTGGGCCACGTGGCACTTCGTGGCGCAGAACTGGGGCATCTTGCGCATCTACCAGCGCAAGTCGGGTGAGTCGCTCGAGGCCACGGCGGTGAAGCTCGAGAAGCCGCTGCTGTTGCTGTCGGTGCTCTTCTGCGTCGCGCACCGGCTCTACACGGGCCCGCGCGTGCTCTTCGGCGTCGAGATCTACTACCCGAAGCTGCCGTACGAGCTGGTGATGGCGCTGCTCGCGCCGATCGCGGTGCTGCTGGGCTTCATCGTCGTCACGCGCATTCGTGAACGGCACCAGCCGTGGGCCAAGGCCGGCTGGCTGCGCCTGGCCTTCATCGGCTGCTCGTTCATGGGCTTCTTCGTGCCGTTTCAGCTGATCAAGAGCGACGACACGAGCGCGTTCGCGGCGGCCGCCTGCTGGCACGGCTTTCAGTACCTGGGGATGATGCGGCACTACAACCGCAACACCTGGAAGGGCGGCGTCAACGAGCGCGCGAAGTTGATCTCATGGCTCTCGCAGCCGGGGTGGACGCGTGGGTTTCTCTACTGGGCGCTGCTGATGTCACTCGCGGGCGCGGTGTACGTCGTCATCTTCGCGCTCTCGCTGGTGACGCCGTGGAGCTTCTACACGTGGGCCGGCGTGGTGTGGGTCAGCCTGACGCTGTCGCACTACTGGGTCGACGGCGTCATCTGGAAGCTGCGCAAGCCTGAGCTCGCGCAGCGCGTGGGCATCGCCACCGCTTGAGTCGTCAGAACACCACGCCGACGCCCGCGTAGGGCCCGACGAAGACGTCGCGGTGGATCTGCCCGTCGACGAGGCCGCGGTCGTCCAGCATCTGCGCGCGCACGCCGACGCGGAAGCCGACAGGCCCGAGGCCGTAGACCAGGCCCGCGCGGCCATCGAGCTGCCAGAACGGGTACACCGTGCCCCACGTGCTCGCCTCGAAGGCCAGCGAGTCGACCAGCCACACGGTGCCTGACAAGCCGAGGCTCGCGCCGAAGACCTTGAGGTCCGGCGCCGAGATGAAATCGGTGCCCACCTCCGCGCGCAGGCGGCCGTAGCGACCGGTGAGGAACGCGAAGGTCAGCTTGCCCGTCATCTGCAGCAGCTGATCAGTCTCGCCCGAGCCGTCATCAGCGCCGACCATGATGCCCTGCGCGAGGATGTGCACGCCGAGTCGCTCGCCTTCGAAGAAGCCGTTGACGCCCAGCGTGTAGCCGCGGTCGGCGGTGAGGAAGACACCGAGCTCGGCGTTCACGGTGACGCGGAGCTCCGCCGGTTCCTGCTGCGGCTGCTGCTGGCCGTTCACCACGACGACGTCGGGGCTGGGCGCCATGTAGTAGCCGTACCCGTAGCCGTAGAGCGGCACGAACGCGCCGCTGTAGAAGCCGTGGCTCCACGAACGCGGGCGGTATTCGTAGTCAGGGTTGTACGCGCCCCGCGATGACGAGCTCGAGCCGCTGCTGCCCGAACGCGGCGAATCCACCGGGACGGCCGCGTGCGTACTGGAGCCCGACGACGACGAGCTCGAGCTGCTGCCCACCACGCCGCCGCTGTTCCGCTTGCCGAACCGCGCGTGCGCCACGCCCGCCTGCAGGATGACCATGCTGAGAATGACGGTTCGATGGATCACGATGGCCTCCAACGCGGGACGAAGCAGGTTCGGTTCAGCGACGGCTGTGGCCGTTACTTTATTCATGTGCGCGGGTGTGGTCTCGGCGCAAGACGGCGGGACTCGTACCGTTCGCTACCTCGCGCTGGGTGACAGCTTTACCTGTGGCACCGGCGGCCCGCCCGACCTCTCATTTCCGTCACAGCTCAAGCGCGTCCTCGCGAAGCAGGGCGTCGACGTGCGGTTGGAGAACGTGGCGGTCAACGGCTACTCCACGCGCGAGGTGATCGCCGAGGAGCTGGAGGCGTTGCCGCGCTTCAAGCCCGACGTGGTGACGCTGGCCGTCGGGGCCAACGACATCGTGCGCCACGACGATGAGGTCGCGTACCGCAAGAACCTGCGCCGCATCTTCAAGGCCATCAACGACGTGAAGCCGAAGAAGGTGTTGGTGCTGCCGCAGCCCGACTGGTCTCAGTCGCCGGTGTCGGAGGGCTTCGGTGATCGCGCCGCCATTCGCGCGCGCATCGAGCGCTACAACGCGGTGCTCGCAGAAGAAGCGAAGACCGCGGGCGCGCAGTACGTCGATCTCTTCCCCGAGTTCGTCAAACAGGCGAGCGCGGGCCTCGTGGCGCCCGACGGGCTGCACCCCAGCTCGAAGGCCTACACGGCCTGGGCCGAGGCGCTGCGCCCGCTGTTCTGATCAGTCCTTCGCGAACTCGACCTCGGTCGTCATGCCCTGCTCGGTGAGGAAGAGCGCGGTGCCGCCGTCGCCAGCGGTCTGCGTGCCGACGCGCCAGGTGAAGTTGCGCGTGTTGGTGATGACGCTCGTGGTGGTCGGCGCTTCGTTGCACTGCTGTTCCGTGCGCCGCGCGGTCGACGGGCTGAACACGAACGAGGTGCCGTTGATGGCGCCGACGCCGTCGACCGACGTGGTGGTGTGGCGCGACGAACACGAGCTGTAGACGAGCGAGTAGGTGTTGTTGACGGTGTCGTTCGCGCGGAAGTCCCACGTGTTGACGATGCCGAAGCCGCTGCTGGTCGGCGTGTACTTCGTCCAGGTGCCGCGCAGCGCCGCGGGGAACGTCGTCGACGTGGTCGGCGCGCGCAGCGCCATCGTCACGCTCAGCCCCGTCGCCGCGTCGGCGATCGCCACCACGTCACCGTCGGAGTTGCTCGCGAGGCCGAAGTAGTCACCGTCGTTGACGTCCTGGTTGCCGTCGACGTCCTTCCAGAGCACCACGAAGTACGTGAGGCCGCGCTTGAGGTCGTCGATCAGGAACGGCGCCGTCTGGCCCGTGGTGCTCAGCGTCACCACGATCGACTCGGTGTCGTCGCAGGTGTCGTTCACCCACGCGCACGCGATGACGTGGCTGCCGGCGAGGTCGACGCCGCTCGGCGCGCGGGCCGTGCCGCTGACGCTGAACGTCGTCGCGCCGCTGCCACCACCGGTCGCGGCGCCGCCACCCGTGCTCTGCGAGCCTCCGCCCGTGCTGCCCGAGCCACCGCCGGTGGTGCCGCTCCCGCCACCTGTTCCCGTCGGAGGCGGCGGCGCGCAACCGACCAACACCATCAACATCACCAGCAGCACCTGACGCATCGTGAACCTCCTCGTGAGTAGAGCCTGCTCTGTAGTCCGCGCCGCTGCCGCTCGAAAGTTCTCGTGGCGACGGCACCGGCAGGTGACCTTCACAAGGTTTGAGCCCGTGGGAGCCGTCGCGTACCTTTCGGCGCCGCGTGCCGGAATTTCCCGACATCGAGCTGTACCTGAGCGCGCTGCAACCCCGGGTCGTCGGCCAGACGCTCGAGCGCGTGCGCCTCGGCAGCCCCTTCGTGTTGCGCAGCGTCGAACCGCCGCTCGCGAGCACCAACGGTCGCAAGGTCGTCGGGCTGCGGCGCATGGGCAAGCGCGTGGTGTTCGAGCTGGAAGGCGAGCTCTTCATCGTCGTGCACCTCATGATCGCCGGCCGCTTTCAGTGGAAGGCCGCGGGCACGAAGCTCCCCGGGCGGGCGGGCCTCGCGGCGTTCGATTTTCCCGACGGCACGCTCTTGCTCACCGAGGTCTCCACGCGGAAGCGCGCTTCGATTCACGTCGCCGCGGGCGAGCTGGGCCTGCGCCCGTTCGATCGCGGCGGCCTCGAGGTGATGACCGCACACCTCGACGACTTCGCCGCGCGCGTGCGCCTCGAGAACCACACGCTCAAGCGCACGCTGACCGATCCACGCCTCTTCTCTGGCATCGGCAACGCGTACTCCGACGAGATCCTCCACCGCGCGAAGCTCTCGCCGATCAAGCAGACCAAGACGCTGACTGGCGAAGAGATCTCCCGGCTCTTCGAAGCGACCCGCACCATCTTGAGCGAGTGGCTCGAGCGCCTGAAGCACGAGACCGGCGGCGACTGGCCCGAGAAGGTGACCGCGTTTCGCCCCGAGATGGCCGCGCACGGAAAGCACAAGCAGCCCTGTCCCGTGTGCGGTTCGCCGATACAACGCATCGTCCACGCCGATAATGAGACGAATTACTGCGCGCGCTGCCAGACCGGAGGCAAACTGCTCGCAGACAGATCGCTCTCTCGGCTCCTCAAGGAAGACTGGCCGGACACCCTTGAGGAGCTCGATGAATATGTGGCCTCACGTGGCCGCGCGAGGTAGGAAGGTCTAGAGAAATTATGGACTTGCGTATTCTCTCCCGTGGCCCGCTGGCAGTCGTCGCGGCCCTGTGCGTGTCGACTTTCGCGCAGGCCGAAGACAAGACCGTCTGGCTCGTTCGCCCGCTCTATCCGGGCCAGGACACCCTCGTGGAGCGCACCGAAGCGGCGCTCGACAAGTTGATGCCCGGCGCGGCGCGTCAAGCCGCCATCATCGGCAAGAAAGAGCTCGCGGCGGCGGTGAAAGGGAAGGGCGGTGGCGACCTGCCGTGCTTCTCGGTCGACGCGCGCTGCAGCGACCCCATCGACGCGTTCGTCTCGGGCTTCGGCTTCGAGCGCGTGGTGTTGATTCAGGGCGGCCAGGACGAAGCGGGCTTCAAGTACCGCGTCACGTCGTACGAGCCGAAGACCGGCAAGTCGAACCCGGCGACGTCGAGCAACGCCATCCTTGAGAAGGCGCTGCTGGGCGCGGTCGCCAAGGTCGTGCCCGCCGCGTCGACGCTCGAAGTGAAGAGCAACCCCGCGGGCGCCACCGTCTACATCGACGACGTCAAGGTCGGCGTCACGCCGCTCAACACGCAGGTGTTGCCGGGCGAGCGCGTGGTGAAGCTCGATCTCAAGCTGCACCAGCCCATCGAAGAGTCGGTGGTCATCCCCATTCGTGGCTCGGCGAGCCTCGAGAAGACGCTTGAGAAGGTGGCCGCGCGCATCGTCATCAGCGCGTCGCCCGCGGGCACCGAGATCATCCTCGACGGCGTGTCGGTCGGTAAGGACAAGGTCGATCGCGGCATCGCCCCCGGCGATCACACCGTTCGCCTCGTGGCCGACAAGCACAAGGCCTACGAGCAGACGATCTCGGTGAAGCCCGACCAGCAGTTCGCGCTCGACAAGACGCTCGAGCCCTTGCCCGGTCAGGGCGTCGCGCAGCAGGTGGTGATCGTCAACGGCAAGCCGCTCGAGGTGCTGCCGCCCAAGCCGCCGCCCACGCTCGAAGAGACGATCTACGAGCGCCGCTCGTATTTCCACGCGTCGTTCGAGTACGCAAGCTTCACCGGTCGCACGCTCGTCGGTCGCCGCTTCGACAACGCGCCCGGCCGCACCACCGCGTTCACCGGCCCCAACCCGACGATGATCGGCGCGGGCATCGAGTTCGGCACTGGCGGCAAGATGTTCGGCGTCGGCGTGTTTGGCCTCTCGTACCTCACCAACGTCGACCCGGTCTCGATGGAGGTCGGTTACACGAGCCAGACGGGCAACGAAGCCGGCTGTGAGATGAGCAACGGCGTGTGCGCGCCGTCGCGCATCGACGGTGTGCACCTGCACCTGATGCACCTGCGGCTGCTTCAGCCGTACTTCCGGTTCGTGGTCTGGCGCTTCGAGTTTGGCGTGCAGCTCGGCATCGAAGGCCGCGTGGGGTGGATCAACGGGCACGACCCGGGCGCGCCCGACACCATCACCTACAAAGACGGCTTCATGAACCTCGACTTCCTGGCGTCGGCGCGCCTCAACGTGCGCTTCCACATCGCTGAGGGCTTCTTCGTGCACCTGCAGGGCAACTACGCGCAGGCGCTCTTCGGCTGGGACGCCGTCGACGACACCGGCAAGAAGTTCAACGCGCTCGACGCGAGCACCGCCGGCTTCAACCTGGGAGTTGGTTATGCGTTCTGAGCTCCGCGCGCTCGTCCTCTCGCTGGCCTTCGCGCCCGCGGTCTTCGCCGCTGACGCGCTCGTCGGCGCTGGCGTGGGCAACGCCGACACCTTCGTCTCGGAGGGCAGCAAGCTCTTCAACAAGAAGCAGTACGCCAAGGCGTCTGAGAACTTCTTGAAGGCCACGCGCGCCAACCCGGCCAGCGCGGCGACGTACGTGCAGCTGGCGCGCGCACAGATGCTGGCGAAGGACCTCCAGCGCGCCTGCTACGCGTACCGCGTGTACCTGAAGTCGGTGCCTGACTCGCCCGATCGCAAGAAGGCCGCGGCCGAGAGCGATCAGTGCGAGCGCCAGCTGAAGGCCACCAAGAAGCTGCCGGAAGACCCGACGAAGGGCTTCGTCGACGGTCGCGCCGCGTTCTTCACCGCGCTCGACGCGAAGCAGCTGCTGGGCGCGGGGTCGGCGGCCGAGACGCTCAAGACGCTGGTGCACGGCGGCTTCCTCGGGCCCGAGCTGGGTGAGATGGCGCAGAAGCTCGGCACCTCGGCCACGCAAGAAGCCGAAGCGGTCCACGCGCGCGCGCTGGCGGGTGAGAAGCTCTCGCCCGAGACGCTGCGCTCGGCGCGGCCGCTGTATCAGCTCGCGCACGAAGTCGGCGCCGCCGCCGGTGACTCGAAGGGCAAGATGGCGTTCCTCGACGGCCTCGCCGAGTTGAACGACAAGGCCTGGAAGAAGGCCGAAGGCCACTTCGCTGAAGCGGCGAAGAGCGACACGTCGAACCACGAGTACGCGTACTACCGCGCGCTGGCGCTCTTCAACGCGGGCGATCGCGCCCACGCGCTCAAGGTGCTCGAGGCCGATCTGAAAGACGACCCGCGCACGGCTGTGTTGCGTGCGTCGCTGGCGCTGAGCGAGTCTCCCGAGGCCGGCGCCAACGAGCTCGAGAAGCTGCTGTTCACCACCCGAAACCCGCCGGAGAAGTGAGCGAGTCACCACGTGGCTGTGTTCATCTGCCAGGGCTGCGGTCAGGAACACTCGAGCTGGGGCGGCAAGTGCCCCAACTGCGGCACCTCTGAGACCATCCGGCTCGCGCCGTCGACCGATCGCATGGTCGATCGCGTCATCAAGGGCAAATACAAGATCGTCAAGAAGCTGGGGCAGGGCGGCATGGGCGCCGTCTACCTCGGCGAGCAGCTCGGCATCGGCCACCGCGTCGCGCTCAAGTTCCTCAAGTCGGAGTTCTCGACCGACGCGGAGATCGCCCGCCGGTTCTTGAACGAGGCCAAGTCGTACGCGCGCGTGGCGCACCCCAACGCGGTGACGTTCCACGACTTCGGGCAAGACGATGAAGGCAACCTCTTCATCGCCATGGAGTACTGCGAGGGCGTCGACCTCAAGAAGACGCTCGCCGAGGCCGGTCGCCTGCCGATGATCGAGGCCATCGAGGTGGTGCTGCAGGTCGCCGACGTGCTCGCCAACGCGCACGAGAAGGGCGTCATCCACCGCGATCTCAAGCCCGAGAACATCATGATCCGCCGCGGCATCCGCGGTGTGCACGCCAAGGTGCTCGACTTCG
Source organism: uncultured Archangium sp. (assembly GCA_964459885.1). Classification (GTDB taxonomy): domain Bacteria; phylum Myxococcota; class Myxococcia; order Myxococcales; family Myxococcaceae; genus Archangium_A. Next base: position 55,527 of record CAYWON010000003.1, on the reverse strand, counting down.
GCATCGCGCGCCTGATGGACGCCGGCACCAAGCTCACCGTCGCGGGCGCGATCGCCGGCACGCCGCGGTACATGTCGCCCGAGCAGGTCGAAGGCAAAGAGGTCGACCTCCGCGCCGACATCTACTCGCTGGGCATCGTGCTCTACGAGTCGCTCACCGGGCGCCAGCCGTTCGACGGCACCACCATCTCCGAGATCCTGCGCAAGCAGGTGCTCGAGCCGCTCCCGCCGCTCACCACGTTCGCGCAGGACCTCGACATCCCCGAGCTCGAGGCCGTCGTGCAGCGCGCGTGCTCCAAGCGCATCGAGGAGCGCTGGCCCGACATGCTGGCCTTCGCGAGCGCGCTGTCGCGCTCGATTCCCACGCAGGCGCACCTCTCGCTGCCGCCGCTGCAGCGCACCGGCCTCAACATGGTGCCGATGGCGACGCCCGTGCCGCGCGCCGAGACCGGCGTGGCGGTGCCCGGCAGCGACATCGACGCGTCGTCCGTCGACCGCACCGTGATGCGCAGCGGCGAGACCGGCCAACACGTGGCGCCGCTGCCGCTCACGGCGCCCGTCTCGGTCGGCGCGAAGACGCTCGATCACGGCAACGCGACGCAGATCGGCGGCGACTCGATCCCCCCCGTGGCCCCGCGCTCGAAGACGCCGATGATCGTCGCGGGCGTCGGCGTGCTCGCGCTGGTGGCCGTCGGCGGCTACTTCGCGACGAAGGCCGACCCGAAGCCCGTCGACCCGCCGCCCGTCGTGAAGAACGACCCGCCGCCGGTGGTGAAGAACGATCCACCTGTCGTGGACACGCCGCGCGTCGACCCCAACCTCGACGCCGTGAAGCTGCTGCGTGAAGAGAACGCGCGCATGAGCCTCGGCAAGGGCAAGACCGAGTTCGAGGTCGCGAAGCTCGACGAAGCCGAGACCTACCTGCGCTCGGTGCCCGACGAGTCGACGTCGTCGGTGGAAGCGCGCGTCTTGCTCTCGAAGATCGATCTCATCCGCGAGAAGCTGAAGTCAGCCCGCGCGCTTCGCTCAGGTGGCAACTGCGAAGCGGCGCTGCCGCTCTACAAGTCGGTGCTCGAGCTCAACGGCAAGGTGAAGGACGCGCTCGAGGGCGCGGCGGCCTGCCGTCGCGGCATGGTCGACACCACGATGGAGTGACGCATGGTGACCCGCGCGCTCGTCGACCTCGGCGTGCGGTGGCTCCGCGGCCTGAGTGACGCGGGGCGGCGGCGGGTCGCGCGCTTCTTCGCAGCGTTCGCCTGGCACGCGCACATTCGTCGCGCCGTGACGCTCGACAACGTCGCGCGGGCGCTGCCGGCGCTCCCGGTCGACGAGCACCGCCGCATCGCGCGCGCCGCCTACGACTCCATGGCCTGCGCGGTGATGGAGTCGGTGACCTCCGATCTCCTCCCCGACGCGAAGTTGAACCAAGCGGTGTCAGTCGTCGATTGGAAGGGCCTCGACGTGCTGCTGGCGACGCGGCAGCCGGTGTTGATCGCCTCTGCGCACCTCGGCAGCTGGGAGCTCTTCGCCGAGGTGATGGCGCGCCGCGGCCACGTCTTTTCGGCCGTCGTCCGACCGCTGACGGGCGCCTTCAACGAGTGGATCGTGGAGAACCGTCGGCGCGCGGGCGTGGAGCTGATCCTCCAGCGCGGCGCGCTGCGGAAGATGCTGACGGCGTTGAAGGCCGGTCGCGCGGTGGTGCAGCTCATCGATCAAGCGTTGCCCGACGCGCAGGCGCTGTGGGTGCCGTTCTTCGGGCGCCTCGCGTCGACCACGCCCGCGGTCTCGATGGCGGCGCTGCACACGGGCGCGCCGACGTACGTCGTGGTGGCGGTGCGCGACGGCGACGCGCTGCGCATGCACGTCGATGGTCCGGTTCCGCTCCCGGCCGAGGGCACCCGAGAAGCGCGGCTCGCCGCGCACACCGCGGCGCTGACCTCGATCATCGAAGGTCACGTGCGCGCGCAGCCCGAGCAGTGGCTGTGGCTGCACCGCCGCTGGAAGGGTGTGCCGCCGTCAGATGGCCAGGCGCAGCATCAGGCCGGCCTGGACGATGGGCGGGTACTGGAGCGGCTCGAGGCTCCGCCGCACGTCGGCGCCGGTGCCCGCCTGAAGTGACTCTGACAAGACGGCCATGTCGCGAATGAGGTCCGGCGACAGTCGGAACCGCAGCTGCCCGCCGGTCTCGCCGTAGAAGACGCTGCCGAACGCTTGCACCGTGAGGAAGTTCAGCACGCGGAAGATGACGTCGACGCGCGTGAGCGCCGAAGGGTCGCTGATGACGACCACGTTCGACAGCGACACGGTGATCCAATCGGCGCCGGGGATACCGGGCGCGGCGATGGTGAGGCCGACGTTGTGTTTGCCCTGGTACAGCGGCGTGCGCTGAATCGGGTCGAGCACCTCGTTGGTGATGAACTGCGGCGCGAAGGTCTGCACGAGGTAGCCGATGGGCTTCTCGTACCCGGCCGGGTTGTAGAAGTACTCCAGCGACACCACCGCCATGTTCTTGTCGGTGTAGTTGAACTGGAAGCTCGCGCCGCCGCTGACCTGCACGATGACGCCTTCGTCGCGCCGCGCGGTGATGTTCTGGAAGTTCGAGACGATGTTCGACTGCTCGAGATCGCTCGGGTACTCGTAGCGCACGAAGTCGCGTGCATCGCGGAACGCGGCTTCGGCGTACACGTCGAACGGGCCCAGCGCGGTGCTGACGTCGACCGCGTAGCGCTGCCGACGACCTTCCTGCCACACGCCGCCGATGCCGATCTCAGCGGGGCCCAGCACGAACTCTCCGCGCACCGCGCCGCCCAGCTGCTTGAGCTGCACGCCGCTGCTGGTGATGTTGACGGCGTCGAGCAGCCCGTACGCGTAGAAGTTCCAGCCGAGCGACTCGACCGGCACGTGGAGCTTCAGCATGTTCACGCCGAGGCGCACGTCGAACGGGTTGAACGCGTCGCGCGGCTGCGAGTTGAGGAAGTCGGTCGGGTACCAGATGCGCGAGACGCCCCAGCGCACCTTCTGGCGACCGACGGTGACGTAGACGGTGCGCAAGATGTCGAAGCGCAGCCAGAGCTGATCAAGGAAGACCGACGGGTTCGCGCTGGTCGCCGGCGTCGCGCCGATGATCGACGTGCCCGTGGGGCTCGTGGTGCTGCCGGTGCCGATGGGCCGCGTGGGGTCGAACTGGAGGCGGCCGACGGCGTACGCGCGCAGGCGATCGTTGGGTCGCCCGTCCATGTACACGTCGAGGATCATCGGCGCCGAGAACGCGCCGTCGAGGAAGGGGCGGCCCTGCTGGAAATAGCCCTGGCCGAACATCAGCAGGTTGCCGCCGATCTTCAGCGGGTCGCTGGCCAGCTCGTCGGTGTCGAACTTCGACTGCACGGGGCCCGCCGTGAGCTGCTCCTGATCGCGATCGCCGGTGGCGACGGGGACTTCAGCGGCGCCCGCGTCAGCCGTCGTCGCTTCATCGCCGCCGAACATCGAAGCCTCGTCGGGCCGCGCGTCGGTGACGCCCTCGTCAGACGCGACCGGCGCGTCGCTCTCGGCGCCGAAGAGATCAGCCTCCGACGGACGGTCTTGCGCGACGGCCAGCGCGGGCAGCAGCGCGGCGAACAGCAGGGCTCGCATGGCGGACCTTCAGCGGCTCTTCGACTCGAGCCACGCCTTGGTGAACATGTTCTGATCGAGGTTCGACAGGTCGACGGTCTTCATCAGCACCAGCGTCGAGTTCGACTTCTCGACCTCGTCGAAGAAGCGCATCTCGCCGGGGAACCAGACGTCGCCCTTCTTCGACTCGGAATAGAGCTTCTGCCACTTGGGGTAGTACGCGGTGCGCATCAGCCGTCCCGAGAGCGCGAACTCCTGGCGCTTCAGGATGTTCTGGTTGGCCTTGTCGACCCACAGCTTCACCACGGGGTACGCCACGTCGACGCCGTCCTTCACCTTCAGCGTCAGCTTCATGGTGTCGAACTTCCCGAGCTTCTCTTCACCGTCGTAGGTGGGCTCGAACTCCTCGGCGAGGCGCGACTCGTCGAAGTCGCTGCGGCGTGAGTTGGTGCCGCCGATGCGCTCACGCTCGGTGGTGCGCTCCCACTTGCCGGTGCCGGGGTCGTAGCTCCAGAGGTTCTTGTCGAGGCGCAGGTAGCCCTTGCCCTCTTCGCTCTTGGGCTTGGTGAAGAGCAACATCAGCTTGTCGTCGGCGTCGCGGCGGTAGATCAGCAGCTCGCGCACCACGTCGGCTTTGTCCTTCTCCTTCTGTTCCAGGTACGCGAGCGCCTTGTAGTCGCCGAAGTTGCGCTGCCGCGCGTCGAGCTCCACCAGCAGCTTGTGCATCTCCTCCTTCGACATGTCGGCGAAGGCAGGGGCGGCGAGGGTGACGACGGCGAGGACGGTGACGAGGTTCTTCATGACGAGTGCGCCTGTGACGACGTGGGGAGTGAGTCCAGTCCGACGGCGTGCGCCACCGCATCTTCAGGCTTCTCGCGGCCCAGCACCTTGCCGTCCGCGAGGCGGATGACCGCGTTCGCGTGGCGCATCACCTTGTGGTCGTGCGTCGAGAAGATGAACGTCGTGCCCTTCTTCTGGTTGAGCTCCTTCATCACGTCGATGATCGCCTCGCCGGTCTTGGAATCGAGGTTCGCGGTGGGCTCGTCAGCGAGCACGATGAGCGGGTCGGTCACCAGGGCGCGCGCGATGGCCACGCGCTGGCGCTGGCCGCCCGAGAGCTCGTTGGGCCGGTGCTTCATGTGCGACTGCAGGCCGACCTGCTCGAGCAACCCTTCGACGCGAGCCTTGCGGTCCTTCGCGTTCAGCTTGTTCTGCAGCAGCAGGGGAAACTCGACGTTCTGGAACACAGACAGCACCGAGACCAGGTTGAACGACTGGAAGATGAAGCCGATGGTGTTGAGCCGCAGCTCGGTCAGCTCGCGCTCCGAGAGCTGGGAGGTGTCGCGATCGGCGACCTTCACGGTGCCGCGCGTGGCGACGTCGACGCACCCGATGAGGTTGAGCAGCGTCGTCTTGCCGGAACCGGAAGGGCCGGCGATCGAGATGAACTCGCCTTTGTCGACGGTGAGCGAAACGCCGCGCAGCGCCTGCACCACGGTGGCGCCGAGGCTGTATTCCTTCACCACGTCTTGAATGCTGATGATCGCGCTCATGGGGTTGGGCTTGGTAGCCCACCCGACGACCGACGGCACAACGAATTGCGTGGTGCGTACATTCGTTGATGGCGCGCGGTGATTCCTCTACCGTCGCGCTCCTCGTTTTCGGAGGGCCGCATGAACGAAGAGCAGATCGCCGAGAAGCTCGCAGACCTCGAGCCCGCGTGGGCCGGGCGGCCGAACCTCTTCGAGAAGCAGATCGCCGCGCGTGACGCGGCTTCGCTGCTGGCGCGGCTCGACGATCCGTTGCCCGGCGTTCGCGCCGACGCCGCCGAAGGCCTCGGGCGCCTCAAAGAACCGAAGGCCGTCGGTCGCCTCAAGTTGCTGCTGAGCGACAGCGAGCCTTCGGTGCGTCGCGCCGCCGCCATCGGGCTCGCCGCGCTCGGTGACGAAGCGTTGTGCGCGGAGTTCGTGAAGGCGCTGCTGGACGGCAGCGCGAAGGTGGTCGCGGGCGCGGCAGAAGCGGTGGGCCTCGCGGGCTACACGGCGGGCGTACCGTATCTTCTCAAGGCGTACCGTACTGATCACCCGCGCGTCGCCGCGGCGATCGCCACCGCGCTCGGCCGTCTGGGTGATCGCCAGGCCGTGCCGTGGTTGCTGGCGGCGATGAAGAGTGGCCTGAGCCCCGTCGAAGCGACGGCCGCGCTGGGCGAGCTCAAAGACGCCAGCGCCACCCGCGGGCTGTGCGAGGCGCTGACCCACGAGTTTCCGCCGGTGCGGGCCGCGGCAGCGCGTTCGCTCGGCCAGCTCGCGCGCACCGGCAACGTCGATTTCATCATGAAGGACCAGGCGGTCGCGGCGTTGCACAAGCTGCTCCGTGACGCCGATCTCCGCGTGCAGTTCTGCGCGGCGCTGGGGCTGGCAGGTTTCGGTGATCCGGCGGGTAAGCAGAAGCTCCAAGTCCACCTCGAGTCGAACTGACCTCTCTGTCGAACAAGGAACTCCACGCACATGGCGACCGCCAAGAAGCAGCAGGAAACCCAGCAGCCTGAATCGCTCCCCGCACCGAGCTACCCGGCCATCGAGGGCTACGTCGAGACCGTCGCCGCCGCCGACCTCGCGGCCACATTTCAGGACCTCAAAGAGCAGCTCGGTGCCCTGAAAGGCCCGCGCGCCGAACAGGCGAAAAAGGTCAGCAAGGCCATCGAACGTACAGAGGAGCTGTTGTCCTACCTCCTGCAGGTGAAGGAAAAAATCGAGGCAGATCGCAAGGGTAGCAAGGGGTCTCGGAAGTAAAGAACGTGATCAGGTAGTCTCGCGCAACTCGCCTTCTCAGCCGGCGATAACTGGATCACTGGGCGCCTCCGACAAGGGTCGGGGGAACGGAACCCGGGCAATTTCTCGCAGTTCTCTCTTTGGAGGAGCACATGAAAGTCGACATCAACAACAACATGCCGAGCCGCATCTCGATGAACGTCACCACGGCGCGCCAGACGCAGGGCAAGACGTTCGGTGAGTCGATGGCGGGCGGTCTTCAGGCTGCAGGCAACATGGTGGGTCAGGGCGCCTCGCTGGTCGGCAGCGTGATCCCGGGCGCGAACATCGTCTCGACGGCGGTCTCGTCGGTCGGCGCGCTGGCGAACAGCGGCGCGGCCTCGGCCTCGTACGCGGCCACCGGCGTCGTCGGTTACTCGGGCGGCATGGGCGCGTCGCCCATGGGCACCCCGGGCGTCACGCTGGGCGCGAGCAACACGGGCGCGAACCTCTTGGCGGGCGGCAACTCGAACATCGCCGGCACGGCCACCTCGCAGATCGCCGACATGTCGGCGCAGAACGCGCAGATGCTCAACGTCCAGATCGCGATGCAGCGTGAGAACACGATGTTCTCGTCGATCTCGAACGTGCTGAAGACCAAGCACGACACGGCGAAGAACTCGGTCGGCAACATCCGCTAAGCCGACTGCGTTTCGAAATCGGTTCGTCACTGGAGGGCGGCCCAAGTGGCCGCCCTTCGTGTTATCGTGGCTCGCAAGTTCAACGCAGCGTGAAAGGACGAAGCGCCCATGACGGAAGCGAAGTCAGACATCGCCGGCAGCCTGGTGCCGATGAGCAAGCAGCAAGCGATGCTGATGTTGGAGGCGGGGTACCTGTGGATGGATCTGGGGAAGTTCGACCACGCGCGTGACGTGCTGAGCGGCGCGGCGGTGTTGATGCCCAAGAGCGAGGTCCCGCAGATCGCGCTGGGCACGCTGGAGTTCAACCAGGGCAACCACGACAAGGCGCTGCAGGTCTTCCGCCGTGCGCAGCAGCTGGCGCCCAAGGCCTCGTTGCCGCGCGCGCACTGCGGCGAGACGCTGTTGTTCATGGGCAAGGTCAACGAAGCGATGAAGGAGCTCAAGTCGGCGCTCGACCTCGAGCCCGGCAGCGACGGCGCGAAGTTCGCCGAGGCGCTCATCGCCGCGAAGGAAGCCGGTGCGCTTCCTCCGCCCAACAAGCAGGCGAAGAAGTAACCTCTCGAGAGGGAGCCGGAATGTCTGTCAGAGGCGTCGGACGAGGCGGAAAAGCAGGTGGCGCACGCGGCGCTTCGGGCGCCGGTGGTGCTGCGAAGACCGGCGCGACCGGCGGTGCCTTCGGCGCCAAGGTCGACAAGGCCGAGTCGCTTGTCGGTCCGAGCGGTGCCGTGGGGTCGAGCAACGTCGGCGCGGCTGGCCCTGCTGATCCCGTGACGGCCCAGGCGATGGACCTCATTCGCCAGCTCAAGACGGGGCAGCTCAAGAGCCGCGACGAGGCGACCAAGAAGCTCGTCGCCGACATCCTCCGCGAGAAGGTGAACACGCAGTCGAAGAAGCTGACGGAGAAGATCTTCGAACAGTTGAAAGACGACCCTCGTCTCAACCAGACCCTCGAGCGCTTGTGGGGCCGCGCCGAGGACCAGGAGTAGGGAGCTCGCGTGGCGCTCGGCGAGACCAAACCCCAGATCCTCGAGAAGTACGGGCCGTACGTGCGCTCGTTGGCGGCACAGGTGCGCAAGCAGTTCAACTCGCAGTTCGAGATGGACGAGCTGGTGGCTTGGGGTCAGATCGGCCTGCTGGAGGCCGCTGATCGCTTCGACGCGCGCGTTGGCGCCAACTTCCTCACCTTTGCGCACTACCGCATCAAGGGCGCCATCTACGACGGCCTCCGCAAGATGGGCGTGCTGAAGGGTGGCGCCGCGGCCTCAGAGCGGGCCAACGCGTACATGACCAACCTGTCCGACCGCGGCGGCGGCGGCACGTCGGTCGACGACGACGTTCGCGAGATCAGCAACGCCGTCACCGGCCTCGCGATGGTCTTTGCGACCTCGCTCGAAGGTACAGAAGGTTTACAGGTCACCGACGAACAACTGCCGGCAGACGAGCGTATTCAGCTCGAGCAGATGCGGCGGCGGGTGCGGGCGGCGATCGAGAAACTTCCGGAAAAAGAGCGAAAGCTTCTGCAGGGTTACTACTTCCAGAACAAGACTTTGGAAGAGGCAGGAGCCGAGATTGGGCAGTCGAAAAGCTGGGCCAGTCGCCTGCACGCCCGCGCAGTAGAGACCTTGAAGCAACTCCTCGAAGAAGAGGACGATAACCAGTCAGACCAGCATCGGAGGAATGAACATGGCCGGACCACTGGCAGGAATCTCGGCAGCCCAGATCGCGCAGCAGAAGCTGCCCGACCAGGCCGCACAGCAGGTCAATAAGCAGGGCCCGAGCAAGTTCGACCAGTCGATGAAGACGCAGGGCGCGGGCCAGGTCGACAAGGCCGCCCACGTCGCGCACGCGCAGCAGATCCAGAAGGTCGATCAGGCGCGCAACATCGACCAGGTCTCGAAGACCAACAAGGCCGACCTCAACAAGCTCGACAAGAACGTCACCGGCAAGGGCATGGACCCTGTCGCCCAGAAGTCCGAAGTCAACAAGTCGGGCTCGATGGTGATGTCGATGATGTCCAGCCTCGAGAAGGGTCAGGTCAACATCGACAAGCTGATCAACGGCGGCCTCTCGGGCAAGTCGATGTCGAACCAGGACCTGCTCCAGATGCAGGCAGGCATGTACAAGTACACGCAGGAACTCGACCTCTGCTCGAAGGTTGTTGAGAAGGCGACGTCGGGCTTGAAGGACACGCTCAAGACCAACGTCTGAGCTGTCGCCTCGCTGCGACGCAGTAAAGAAGGCGGCTCCCTTGTTGGGGCCGCCTTTTTCGTTTCCGTAGTATGGTCGCCGCCCTCATGCGCCGGTCCTTCCGCTCCGCGATCCTTCTCCTTGGCGTCACGTTCCTCTCGGCGTGCACGGTCAACCTCCAGCACGACCTCAACGAGGACGATGCCAACGACATCTACGTGTTGCTGCAGAAGTCAGGCATCGACGCGACGAAGCTGAAGGAAGGCGAAGGCAAGGAAGCGCGCTACGTGATCTCGGTGCCGAAGGCCGACGTCGCCGCCGCCGCGCAGCTGCTGCGTGAGCACTCGTTGCCGCGCCCCAAGTCTGACGGCCTCGCCATCTTCAAGATGACGAAGGGCATGATCCCCACGCAGACCGAAGAGCGCGCGATGTTCATCGAGGCGCTCGGCGGGGAAGTCAGCAACGCGCTCAACCGCGTCGACAACGTGCTCGAGGCGCGCACCATCGTCATGCTCCCCGAGGTCAACGATCTCACCCAGCCCGAGAAGAAGCCGCTGCCGTCGGCCGCCGTGTTGCTGAAGTACCGCATCGACAGGGACACCAACCAGCCGCCGCTCACCGAGAGCGAAGTGAAGACCTTCGTCGCCAACGCCGTGCCGGAGCTCAAGGCCGAGCAGGTCACGGTGGTGATGAAGGAGGCGAAGTTCGCGGCGGAGGTCGGCGAGCAGAACCTGCCGCAGCGCATCTTCGGCATCGAGGTGGGCAAGACCAGCGTCGGCGCATTCAAGACGCTCATTGGCATCTTCGCGCTCCTCTTCATCCTCATGGCGGCGGCGATGGCGTTCCTGCTGCTCCGCAAGCCTGCCCCGACGCGCGGTACTTCGACGCGTGTGAAGGCGCAGGAAGGCTGACTTTCTTCGTTGGTGAGGTGGTGACCCGTGGAGCAGTTCTTCACCTCGCTCTCGAAGCGCCAGACGATGCTGCTGCTGACGTCGCTGGCGTTCGGCGGCTCGGAGGCGGTGTCGGCCTACGAGCACCTCGAGCCGACGGAAGAGGAGCTGCTCAAGCACCGCGCTGAAGGGCTGCGGCAGATCCCTCGCGAGAAGCGCGTGCCGTTGCTGGTGCAGGAAATCAAGCGGCTCGTCACCCAGCGCCGACGGCAGCTGGCGAGCGCCGAGCCCAAGCGCCTCGCGACGTTGCTCAAGAAAGAGCGCAGCACGATGATCGAGGTGGTGCTCAACGCGCTGCCCTCCGATCTCGCGACCGCCGTGCGCGCAGAGCTGGGCAACCCCGCGCCGATCAAGCTGCTGCGCGACGTCAAGCCCGAGGTGTTGTCGATCGTGCGGTGGAAGCTGGAAGACGCGCTGCGCGCGGGCATCGCGCAGGTCGGCAGCTTCCGGTTCACCGATCTGATGACGCTGCAGCAGCGCGAGCTGTTCGCCGTCGCCGATCGCATGGGCGCGCGCGTGCTGGCCACCGCCGTCGCGGGCCTTGGCGATGACGCTGCTTCTTTCCTTGGGCAGCTCCCGCCGGACCAGCGGTTGTTGGCGTCGAAGGCCGCTGAGGCCGGCGCCGCACGTCGGCTGACCGAGAAAGACGCGCGCCTCGTGCTCGAGATGCACGGCGCGCTCGAGAACCCGTCGATGGGCATGCGCAGCGCGGGCGTGCAGCGCATCATGCGCGCCGCGCACGCGCAGGCCCCGGAGTTCGCCAAGTCGCTCGCCGAGCGCCACCAGGGCGATCTCGGCAAGCTGATGGTGCGCTGGTTCCGCGAAGAGAAGGGCAAGCCGGTGAAGGGCGACGGTGGTCGCATGGACATCGTCGAGCAACTCGAGCGCCTCGCCCAGAAGGGCATCGTCGACCGACCGATGCGCTTGCCTCCACCGGTGCGATTGCCCCCGGTGCTGCAGCCAGCGGCGCCACCCGCGCAGCCCGCCGCCGCGCAGCCGTCGCCGAGCGCGCGCGCGCCGTCAGACCCCCAATCGCGGGTGTTGGTCTCGCCGCCCGCGCGCAAGCCCACGGGCGCGTTGCCGTCGACGTCGACCGCGCAGGGCAAGCCGTTGCCGCGGTCGCCGTCACTGGTAGCGTCGCCGCGGCGCGACCCGATCGCGGCGCGTGAAGCCAGGCGCGCGGGCGTGGCGGGCCGGGCGCCGGAGCCCATCGGCAACGCGACGGACTCACAGATTCGCAAGCGCGTGCTGCGCGACGGAAAGCCCCTGGAGTCGAAGGACCCGCTAGAGACGCGTCCGCCGAAGCGCGCCGCCACCTCGCCCGTGCAGCCCATTCCCAAGCGGCGTGAGCCGCCAGCTCCGGGCAACAAGGGGGCGAGCACCAGCCCCAACCGTTCGCCCGTGCTGAAGGGGCCGCGCCGTGGACCAGACGGCGGTTCGCGCTAAACTCCCCGCACGATGGATGACGGGCCGCGCGACGAGAGACGGTTCTCCGGGTCTTCCCGGGTGATCGGCAAAGTGATCAAGAGTGACGGCAGCGGCGAGGTCGCTGCTCTGCCGGAGAAGCCCATCTTGCCGCCTCCGCCGCGACGCCCAGGCGTCCTCAACGCCGAAGAATACGAGGCGAAGATGGGCGCCAAGCAGATCATCGCGGAGGCGCAGGAGAAGGCCGAGGAGATCAAGGCCGAGGCGCTCCGCTACAAAGAAGAGGTCTTCGCCAAGGCGCGCGAAGAGGCGAAGGCCGACGTTCAGGCCCGCGCTGCGGAAGAGCTCGCGCGCGCCAAGATGCAGGCTGGTCAGATCCTCGCTGAGAGCGAGAAGGACATCGTCGAGCTGGCGCTCAAGGTCGCCGCGAAGATCATCGGTCGCGATCTCGAGCGCGAACCTGAGACCGTGCTGGAGATCGTCGCCGCGTGCACCGAAGCGGCGCGCACCGCGAAGGCGATGACGCTGCGGGTGAACCCCGAAGACGGCAAGCTCATGCGGGAACGTAAACCGCGCTTGATGGAGCTGATCGCGCGCTCTGTCGACCTGTCCATCCGCGACGACTCCGAGGTCGAGCGCGGCGGCTGCATCATCCAGACCGAGTACGGCACCATCGACGGGCAGATCCGCACGCAGTTCGACATGCTCCGCAACGTGCTGACGCCGACCGAGGCCAAGAAGGAAGTGAAGTAGTGGCCATCGATCTCCGCCGGTACTCGGAGCTCATCAAGACAGCCCAGACCGTGCGGGTGCGCGGTCGTGTCGTCGAGCTCACGGGCCTCGTCATCAAGGCCGCGGTGCCCAACGTGCGCGTCGGCGAGGTCTGTCTCATCCGCCGCGGTCGCGAAGAGGTGCGCTCGGAGGTCGTCGGCTTCCAGGGCGACACCGTCATGCTGATGCCGCTCGGCGAGCTGTCGGGCATCGGCCCCGACTCCGAGGTGATCCCGACAGGGCGGCCGCTCACCATCTGGGCCGGCGACGGCCTGCTCGGGCGCGTGCTCAACGGTCTCGGCGAGCCCATCGACGGCAAGCCGCTGCCCACCGACACCATGCTGCCCTGGGCCGTCGACCGCGACTGTCCCGACCCTTTCAAGCGCCAGCGCATCACGCGGCCGCTCGCGCTGGGGGTGCGCTGCATCGATGGCTTGCTGACCGTGGGCGAAGGTCAGCGCATCGGGCTCTTCGCCGGCTCCGGCGTCGGTAAGTCGACGTTGATGGGGCAGATCGCGCGGCAGACCGCCGCCGAGCTCTCGGTCATCGCGCTCATCGGCGAGCGTGGTCGCGAAGTGCTGGAGTTCATCGAAGACGCGCTCGGCCACGAAGGCATGAAGCGCTCGGTGGTGGTGTGCGCGACCTCTGATCAGCCGTCGCTCGTGCGTCTGCGCGCGGGCTACGTGGCCACCGCCATCGCTGAGTATTTTCGTGAGCGCGGCGGCAACGTGCTCTTCATGCTCGACACGGTGACGCGCCTCGCGCGCGCCCAGCGTGAGATCGGCCTCGCCATCGGTGAGCCGCCGGCGCGCCAGGGTTACCCGCCGTCGGTCTTCTCGATGCTGCCGCGCATGCTTGAGCGCACCGGCAACTCCGAGAAGGGCAAGTGCACCGCCATCTACACGTGCCTCGTCGCCGGCGGTGACATGGAAGAGCCGATCGCCGACGAAGTGCGCGGTATTCTCGACGGCCACTTCATCTTGAACCGCGCCCTGGGCGAACGAAACCAGTGGCCCGCGATGGACGTGCTGGCCTCGCTCAGCCGTGTGATGAGCCAGATCGTCAGCCCCGAGCACAAGAAGGCCGCCGGCAAGCTGCGCGAGACGCTGTCGACGTACGAGAAGCAGCGCGACCTGATTCTGCTCGGCGCCTACCAGTACGGCACCGACCCGCGCACCGACTACGCGATCGACAAGTACGACACGATCATCAACTTCCTGAAGCAAGACACCTTCGAGAACAGCCCGTTCGAAGAAACGGTGCAGCGCCTGGTGGACATGTTCGCCGACGCCGAAGGGTGATGACGGTGTAAGGTCGGAGGCGTCATGCCTCCGTATCGACTCCAGGCGCTGCTCGACATCCGCACCAAGGCCGAAGACGAGGCCAAGGAAGCGTTCTCGGCTGCCGTCAAAGCTGCGGAAAAAGAGAAGAAACACCTCGTCGAGCTGCAGCAGACGTTGGAGCGCATGAAGGCGGAGCGGAAGGCCAAGGTGCAGGCGTTCCTCAACGAGATGACGGCCAAGGGCGGCGGCATCAACGGCTTCCAGCAGATGGGGCGGTTCGAGGCACGGCTGAAGGACGAAGAGGCGCAGCAGGCGCTCGACGTGGAACGACAGAAGGAAGCCGTCGTTCAGGCCGAGAAGCTGGTGGAGCAGCGGCGCGCCGAGATGGCCGAGGCAGCGAAGGAAAAGAAGGCCATCGAGAAGAACAAGGAAGCCTTCCTCAAGCAGGTGCGCGCTGAGCGCATGGCGAAGGAAGAGCTGAACCAGGAAGAGATCGGCAACGCGTTGCACCTGCAGCGCGTGCGGGCGGAGAAAAAGTCATGAGTCGAGTCGAAGACGATCGTGACGCAGCGCGGGTGGCCGCGCGCCTCGCGGAGGCCAAGCGCACCGAAGAGGCCCAGAAGAACAAGAAGGCCGCCGAGGGCAACGCGTTCTCGAAGCTGGTCGCCGGGCAGAAGAAAGAAGCGCAGGTTCGCCAGGAACAGAACGTCGCGCGGTCGGCGATCGCGCAGCTGCTCGAGGCCGCCGAGGGGCACGCGGCTGACGAAGCGAAGAGTGCGGGTGAGCACGTCGCTGAACATTCGCAGCAGGAGAGCGCCTTCAAGTCGAAGCTGGGCACCCAGGGCCGCGAGCAGCGGCTCAGCCAGAACACGCGCTCGTCGGGCGAGCAGGGTCAGAAGATCAAGGAGCAGGGCGATCAGGGTACCGCGCAGACGGCGAGCTCGCGGCAGGCCGATCAATCCAGCACCACGAAGGGCGCCGAAAGCCGCAAGGCCGACGCGAAGGTGTCGAACGAGAAGCTCGATGAGCGCAAAGAGGCTGGCGAGAGCAGCGCGTCGTCGGCGAGCAGCGGTGCCGGTGGTTCGAGCCGCGAGAAGGGTGACATCAAGGCCGACGCGGACAAGGGCGGCGGGCAGCAAGGTCAGAAAGACGGCAAAGACGGCGCGCCGGCGGCCAACCCCAGCTTCCGCTTCAACCCCGCGCTGATGGCGCCGGTGAACGTGGCGAAAGCGAAAGAGGCCAGCGGCTCAGAGCGGCTGCGCAAGGTGGCCAATGAGCTCGCGCAGAAGATCGTCGAGCGCGTGCGCGTGGGCACCAACGCCATGGGCAAGATGGAGTTCCAGGTCGACCTGAAGAGCGACGTGCTCTCGGGCCTGTCGCTCAAGGTCTCGGCGCACAACGGGAAGATCAAGGCCGTGTTCCAGGGCTCTGACAAAGACGTGCTGAAGATGATCGAAGAGCAGGGTGAGGCGTTGCGGTCGGCGCTGGGGGCGCGCGGGCTGACGCTGGAAGATCTGAAGATCGAGGCGCGCTGACGTGAGCTCCCGTACGTCCGGGCGACCGGAACACACGATGTTGATCAAGGTGCCGTTGAGCAAGCCGACGGCCAAGCCGCCGCCGGCTCCGACGCCACCGCCGCCGGGCGACGGAGGTGGATCGCCGCCGCCGCCGCGCACGTGGAAGAAGTTCGTCTTCAGCAACCTCGAGCACGTCAGCAAGCGTCACGTGCAGCTGGTCAAGAACCTCGAGTGGCTGCTGCCGGGCGTGCGCGCCACGGGCGAGGTGTCCAGCACCGTGCGCAAGCGCCTCGAAGAGATGCTGGAAGAGCAGGTCTCGCTGCAGGCCGAGTACGTGCACGTGGTGCCGATGTCGCAGCTGCAGCACTACGTCGGCGAGACCACGTTCCTCGCGGTGCTGGCGCCGCAGCCCAACAAGACGCGCGGCCTGCTGGAGGTCGAGCTGGGCCTGGCGCACCACGCGATCGATCTGTTGCTGGGCGGCGCCGGTGACACGGTGGCGCTGCGCCCGCTGACGGACATCGAAGAGGGCGTGATGACCTACGTCATCATCGAGACGCTCAAGGCGCTCTCGCCGACGCTCGACCCCTCGTTGCCCAAGCTGCGCATCGAAGGCGTGGTGAACGGCTTCGACGCCATCCGCGGGTTGATCCCCGAGCATGAGCACCTCACCGTCGTGCAGCTCAAGGCCGTGTTCGGCAACCAGGCGGGCTACGTACGGCTCGTCATTCCCGAAGACGTCATGAGCACCGCCAACCCGCCGACGGACGCAGCGGTGCGGCGCGCGCGGCGCTCGGCCGACGCCGACGTGCACCGCTCGCGGTTGCGCAACGTCAAGACGTTGGTGCGCGCGGAGATCGGCCGCGTGGAGATCGGCGCTTCGGACCTCGCGCAGCTGCGCGAGCGTGACGTGGTGCTGGTCGACGCGCTCAGCTGCAGGCCCGATCAGGGCGAGGGCGGCACCGCGAAGCTGCGCGTGGGGCTGGGGCGCACCGGTCACCTCGACGCTGAGGTCATCGTCGAAGGTGGCCGCTACGTCGCGAAGATCACCGGCATCACCATGGGGGCGCCGCCGCCGCCGGGTGAGCCGTCCATCGACGACGGGGTCCCCGCTGAAGTGGAAGCCGCCGGCTCCGGCGATGACGACGACGAATCAACGACACCCGGTTCCATCCGAGGGAGAGACGACGTGGAAGACGCGCAGGGCGCCGGTGGCGCCGACCTGATGAATGACATCCCGCTGCAGATCGCCGTCGAGCTGGGTCGCGTGGCGACCACCGCCGAAGACGTGGTGGGGCTGAAGGTGGGCCATGTCTTCGACCTCAACCGCGTGGCCGGCGAGCCCCTCGACCTGTCGGTGAACGGCAAGATCGTCGCGCGCGGCGAGCTGGTGGAGATCGACGGAAACCTGGGCGTGCGCATCCTCTCGCTCGCAGGGTGACGGTGCGGGGCCGCTCGGGTACCGTGCGCCGCGTGTTCCGGCCGGTCTTCCTCACGTGTTTGTTGTGCGCGCTGCCGGTGATGGCGCAGCAGGCGGTCGCGCCTGCGCCAGCGCCGGTGGCTGACACCGCGCCGGTGCCCGCCGACGATGGCGCGCGGTTGGCTGAACCTGAGATTCCTCCAAGCGTGCCGCCAGACCTCGCGGCGCAGGATCTCGATCTCGGCTGGACGCTGGTGCGCACCATGATGGTGCTCGGCCTCGTGGTGGCGCTCGCGTGGCTGACGCTGAACGTCGGCCTGCGGAAGTTGCTGGGCATCAAGCCGTCGCTCGGCACCTCGGTCGTCACCGTGCTCGAGCGCGTGCCGCTCGATCAGAAGCGCTCGCTCTTCGTGGTGGAAGCCGCGGGCGAGGTGCTGTTGGTGGGCGGCGGCGACAGCGGGCTCTCGCTCATCTCGAAGCTCGATCGCGCCGAGATCGACAAGCTGCGCGCCGCGCAGGCCACGGCCTCGCCGATCCAGCTCAGCCCGTTTCTCCAGAAGCTCCTGGGTCGCAAGGAGGCACCGCCTCCGCCGCCCGCCTCATGAACCGACGTTGGAAGGAACGAACGTGACGACACACCTGTCGACGTGGATGCGCGCCCGCCTGGGCCTGTTCAGCGTGGCGATGCTGCTGACGCCGGCCCTCGCCTTCGCGCAGAAGAAGGGAAAGGGTGGTGGCGGTGACGTGATGGGCGGTGGCTCGCTCGACATGTCCGAGTCGTTCGCCAACCGGCCGCTGGTGCTGATGATCGCGCTGGCCGCGCTGGGCCTCGCGCCCTTCGTGCTGCTGATGGTGACCAGCTTCGTGAAGATCTCCGTCGTGCTGTCGATCGTGCGATCGGCGCTGGGCACGCAGCAGATTCCGCCGACGCAGGTCATCACCGGGCTCGCGGTGATCCTCACCGTCTACATCATGGCGCCCGTCGGTCAGGCCATGTTCCGCGCGGCCGACGCGGGCTCCATCACCGAGTCGGGTGACCTGCTGCAGGCCAAGAACGTCGACACGCTGCTCAAGGCCGCCGACCGCGGGAAGGAACCGCTGCGTGAGTTCCTCCTGAAGAAGGTCACGCTGAAGGACCGCACGCTCTTCTATTCACTCGCGCTCAAGCTGCGAAAGCCGGAAGACCGCGTGGGTATTCGCGAGACCGACTTCCTCGTGCTGACGCCGAGCTTCGTGGTCTCGGAGCTCAAAGAGGCCTTCCAGATCGGCTTCTTGTTGTTCGTGCCGTTCCTGGTCATCGACATGGTGGTCGCCAACATCCTGCTCGCGCTCGGCATGCAGATGTTGTCACCGACAACCATCTCGATGCCCTTCAAGTTATTGCTCTTCGTCATGGTCGACGGCTGGTACCTGATCGCCAAGGGCCTGGTCGTCGGCTACCTCTGAAAGAGGCGCGCAATGCATCAGCTCACGTACGTCATTCAGCAGGCGCTCATGATGGTGCTGGTGATCTCCGGGCCGCCGATCGTGCTCGCGTTGATCATCGGCTTCATCATCTCGGTGTTCCAGGCTGCGACGCAGATCCAGGAACAGACGCTGTCGTTCGCGCCGAAGCTCGTCATCATCTTCGGCGTCATCGGTCTCGCCGGCCCGTGGATGGGCGCGACGCTCCTGCGCTTCACGTTCAACATCTACGATCGCTTTCCCGCGCTCATCGGGCACTGACGCATGGGTGCGGCCGAGATGCAGGAGCTGATCAACACGCTGCGGCAGGAACTCGGCCTCCAGGTCGGGTTCACGCAGCTGCTGCTGGCTTTTGCGTTGCTGATGGCGCGCGTGCTGCCCGTCATCATCCTCACGCCGTTCCTCGGCGGTGAGACCGTGCCGCAGGAAGTGAAGCTCGGCCTCGGCGTGATGCTGGGCATGGTGCTCTACCCGGTGATCATCGCGCAGGTCCGCGACATCCCCATCTCGGCGTTCGTGTTCATGGCCTTGATGCTCAAGGAACTCTTCATCGGGCTCACCTTGAGCTTCATCGTGGGGCTGGTCTTCGACGCCGCGAACTCCGCGGGCACGTTGCTCGACACCATGGGCGGCACCAACCAGGCACAGCTCTTCGTGCCGCAGATCGGCCAGCAGGCGTCGTTGTTCTCGAACCTGCAGCTGCAGATGACGGTGGTGCTCTTCTTGTCGCTCGGTGGGCACCACATCGTCATCGAGACGTTGGGCGACAGCCTGGTGATGCTGCCGCTCGATCAATACCCGCGGTTCAGCCACGGGCAGTGGCCGTTCTTCGAGACGGTGCTGCGGGTGTTCGGTGATCTCATCCGCATCGCGCTGGCGCTGGCGTCGCCGGTGCTGCTGGCGACGTTCCTCGTCGACCTCGCGCTGGGCATGATCAACCGCGTGGCGCCGCAGGTGCAGGTCTTCTTCGTGTCGATGCAGATCAAACCGGCGGTCACCGTGCTCATCATGGTGACGTCGATCCACCTCATCCTCGAGCGCATCGTGGGCGAGTACGGCGTGATGTTCCGCTGGCTCAAGCAGGCGCTCACGCTGCTCTCCTGAAGGAGGCCCGTCATGTCAGAGGGTGGCGACAAGACAGAGGAACCGTCGCAAAAGAAGCTCGACGACGCGCGCAAGGAAGGCAACGTCTGGAAGAGCAAGGACCTCTCGGGCGTCTTTGCGTTCGCCGCGGCCATGGCGACCGTGAAGATGCAGTGGGAGACCTTCGAGACCCGCATCAAGGAGCTCTTCTTCTTCGCGATCGAGCACATCGCCCACCCCGACGACATCGCGTTGGCGACGTCTCAAATGCTGGTGCTGGCGGTGCAGGCGCTGCTGACGTTGTGCATCCCCATCGCGTTCGCGGCGGCCGTGACCGGCGCGCTGCTCGAGTTCCTGCAGGTGGGCGCGCTGCTGGCGCTCAAGGCGGTGATGCCGAAGTTCGACAAGCTGAACCCCATCAGCGGCATCAAGAACATGTTCAGCAAGAAGCAGGTGGTCGAGCTGCTCAAGAGCATGTTCAAGCTCGGCGTCACGGCCTACGTCGTCTACGGCGTGGTGCGCGACTCGATGGCCATCGTGGTGGCCACCATCGACGGTGACGCGGCGCTGACGATGACGGTGATGGGCGAGCTCGTGTACCGCATCTGCCAGAAGGTGATTCTGCTGTTCATCGCCTTCGCCATCTTCGACGTCTGGTGGCAGCACAAGAGCTACATGAAGGACCAGATGATGTCGAAGGACGACGTGAAGAAGGAATACAAGGAATCGGAAGGCGACCCGCACCACAAGGCCAAGCGCAAAGAGCTCGCGCACGAGCTGCTCGAGAGCGCGCAGATGGAAGCGGTCAGCGGCGCCGACGTCATTGTCACCAACCCCGACCACGTGGCCATCGCGCTCAAGTACGACAAAGCGAAGGACGGCGCGCCGCGCGTCATCGCCAAGGGCATCGAAGGCCGCGCCGCTGCGATCCGCGAGCGGGCGAAGAGCCACGACGTGCCGATGCTGCGAAACGTGCCGCTGGCGCACGCGCTGCTGCGCATCGACGTGAACGAAGAAGTGCCTGAAGCGCTCTACGACGCGGTCGCCGAGGTGCTGAACTTCGTCTACCAATTGCGTCAGCGCCCCGCGGCGTGAATTGACAGGTGAGGTGGTCGCCCGTTTCAATCGGCGCGCATGCCTGAAGATCCCGACATCGCGATCGCGCTCAAGTACGACAAAGCGAAAGACAACGCGCCGCGCGTCATCGCCAAGGGCATGCGGCTCAAGGCCGAGAAGATCCGCGAGATCGCCAAGGCCGCGGGCGTGCCGTTCATGAAAAACACCACGCTGGCCGGCGCGCTCTACAGGGTCGACGTCGGGCAGGAAGTCCCAGAAGAGCTGTACGACGCGGTCGCCGAGGTGTTGAACTTCGTCTACGCGTTGCAGCAGCAGGAAGCCGCGGCGCGCAAGCGCTGACGCAGCAAGGAGAAGATCATGGCGAAGGTTGGTGGCCAACAACCCCGTGCACCCGCGTGGCCGTGGGGTGGCCCGCGCGAAGTGCGCGGCAAGCTCGTCGATCGCGCGCAGCTCGAGCGGAAGAACGTCCGCAAGAAGGGCGACCCCAAGAACCCTGCGCTCGCGTCCACGGCGCTCATCGACTCCATCGGGCCTGCGCACTCGGCGGAAGAGCTGCGGTTGCCGATGCCGCCCGGGCCCGCCGGCCACGACGCCGACGTCGAGAGCTACACCGACCGCGGGCCGTTGAGCTCGGTGGCTGAGCGGCTCTCAGAGGCGAGCCAGGAGACGCTGCAGCGCGGCCTCGCGTCGCTGCGCGCGCCCGCCGATCGTGTGGAGCGCCTCAAGTCATTGCTCACGCGCGAGTCGCAGATGCTCGAGCTGATCGGCGGCGTCAGCAACGACATGGCGGAGATCGAGCGCCGACGCCGAGAAGAGACGGCGGGCGAGGGCTACTGACGATGTCTGACGACGCAGCGCTCGCGCAGCGCCTCCAGAAATGGGCCGACGGGAAGGCCACGCTCAAAGACGTGCGCGGCTACACCGATGAGGAACTCTACTCAATCGCCCGCACGGGTTATTACTTCTACTATCAGGGCAAGGTGAACGAGGCGCGCACCGTGTTTCAGGGGCTTTACGCCATCAACCCGCTCGACGCGTACTTCGCCAAGGCGCTCGGCGTGGTCGAGATGGCGGCCGGCAACCCGGCTGGCGCGGTGGCGGCCTACGACGTGGCCTTGCGCATTGCGCCGCAAGACGCGGCGGCGTACCTGGGGCGCGCGGAGGTCAAGCTGCTGCAGGGTAACCGCCCGCAAGCGCTGGAAGACTTGCGGAAAGCGCAGCAGCTCGCGGCGGCGGGAAGCGCGGAGGCCGACAAGGCGTCGGCGCTGATCCAGGCGCTTTCCAAAAGATGAGAAATTCCCACGAAACTCGCGGGAAGCTGATTCGATAATGACTGCAGCAGCGCCGGGGAATGGTTCTCCGGTCAACCAACGAAACGAAAGAGAGCACTACCATGGGTTTCCTCGGCAAGGTTGTTTCCGGTCTCGGCAACATCATCAAGCCCCTCGCGCAGACGGCCATCAAGGCGATCGCGCCCAAGGCGATTGACACGCTGAAGAACATCGTCGGCAGCGGCTTCGATTCGCTCGTCGGCAAGGCCAAGGGACTGCTGAGCGGGATGCCGATCGTCGGTCCGCTTCTCAGCGGGTTGGCCGACAAGCTCGCTCCCCAGCTGAAGAACCTTGGCTTGGGGGCGCTTGAGAAGGGCCTGACGTCGCTGGTGCAGAAGTTCACCGGAACGTCGATCAACGGTACGAATGTCGTTCCGGGCGATCTCGCCGCGCGTGCTACGGCCTCGACGGCGGCTGCCGCGACGGCAAGCGGTGGCACGGGGTCGGCTTCGGCCGCTGCGAAGGTCGCGGTCGGCACCGGGATGTCGGCGTTCGGCGATGTGAGTGCCTTCGGCGGCGTCAACGACACGCCCAACGCTGACAAGATGATCAAGGAAGTTGGGCTCGATCCGAACAGCAAGGAAGCGAAGCAGGCGCGTGCGCAGGAGCGCATGCAGAACATCGCCACGGCATTCCAGATGATCAGCCAGATGCTGCAGCTCCAGCGGCAGACGCTCCAGACGATCACGGGCAACATTCGCTGATTTCGCTGGGAGTTCCGGCTTGGTTTTGTAGTCTTGAATGGCGTCCACTTTGTGGTGGGCGCCATTTTCATTTGGGAGAGCTGCGCACATGACGAAAGAGACTCAGGAACAGCAGCACGAGCAACGAGAGCCGACTGGCCCCACTCCTGGTTGGGAGAAGATTCTCTACTCGGACGCCCGGCTCCAGCAGTTTGCGGACGGCGAGATTACCGGCCAAGAACTGCACGCGTTGACCGGCCCGCAGATGCTCTACATTGCTGTCCAAGGCTTTCGCATGTTCGAGGAAGGAAAGCTCGACCAAGCTAGGGCGTTGTTCGGGGCGTTGACCCAGCTTGACCCCAAGGAGCCGTACTACCGCACTGCCTTGGGCGCTGTGCTGGTGCAACTGGGGGACATTGACGGCGCGATCGTCAACCTCGCCAAGGCGATCGAGCTGAACCCCAACGAGATCGCTGCCTACGTGAACCGCGGTGAGTGCTACTTGCGCGACGGCAAGATCGCCGAGGCGGCCGAAGACTTCGCGATGGCCGTGCAGCTCGAGAAGAAGCTGCCGCCCGAAGACACCCAGACGCGCGCGCTGGTAAGCCGTGCCCGCGTGCTCGCTGCCGCTGCGCTGGAGATGCTTGAGGCCGGTGGTCGCACCGACGCCGCCATCAAGAAGAAGTAGTTGATGGGCCGGAGTCCCCAGCCGGTCGAGATCTACTACTACCCGAAGAAGGCGACCGGCAGAGCGAGTCGGCGCCTTCAGACGGTGGAGACCGTCGTCACCAACATTGTCGACGCGCCGGACGCTGTCGGTCGGGTCACGTTGACTGATGAGTCGGCAGTCGATGACGCGGCCATCGGTGATCTCACGCGTCTCGGCTACACCGCTTTTCAAGCTGGCCGCGTCGACGAAGCGCGCACGGTGTTCGAGTCGCTCGTCACCGCAGGTCGTGCCGACGCGTTCGTCCACAGCATGCTGGGCACCATCATGCTCGGTGCCCACGAGCTCGATGGCGCGCTGAAGCAGTTCGAGGCCGCGCTGGCCATCGACCCCGATGAGCTCCCGGCGTTGGTGTACCGGGCCGAGATCCGCCTCACGAAGCGGCGCACCGCGCGCGCGGTGGCTGATCTCGAGCGCGCGATCACGCTCGGCACGGCGTCAGACCCGTTCGTGGCCCGCGCGAAGAAACTGCTGCGCCTCGCCCGCGCGAATCGCACCGCCTGAAGGGCCCTTTGGGCTAACTTCCCGGCCCCATGGCTGCCGTCGGCAAGACCTTCATCAACAAGTACTCCGACATCGTCCTCGCGGTGGTCGTGATGGCCATCATCGGGATGTTGATCGTCCCGCTGCCCACGCTGCTGCTGGACATCCTGCTGACCATCAACATCAGCTTGTCGGTGATCATCCTGCTGATCTCGCTCTACATCCCGAGCGCGCTGCAGATCTCGATCTTCCCCACGCTGCTGCTCATCACCACGATGTACCGGCTGGCGCTGACAGTCTCGACGACACGACTCATCTTGTCGGTCGGTGACGCCGGCGAGGTCGTCTACGCGTTCGGCAACTTCGTGGCGCGCGGCAACTTCGTGGTCGGCGGCATCGTGTTCGTCATCCTCGTCATCGTGAACTTCATCGTCATCGCCAAGGGCTCGGAGCGCGTCGCCGAAGTGGCCGCGCGCTTCACCCTCGACGCGATGCCCGGCAAGCAGATGTCGATCGACGCCGACCTGCGCGCCGGTTCCATCGAGATGGAAGAGGGCAAGCGCAAGCGCCGCGACCTCGAGCGCGAGAGTCAGCTGTTCGGCGCGATGGACGGCGCCATGAAGTTCGTCAAAGGCGACGCCATCGCCGGCATCATCATCACCGTCGTCAACATCATCGGCGGCCTCACCATCGGCGTGCTGCAGAAGGGCATGACCGCCGGCGAGGCGGCCAAGAAGTACGCGCTGCTCACCATCGGTGACGGCCTGGTCGGCATGATCCCCGCGATCCTCATCTCGACCGCGGCCGGCATCATCGTGACGCGCGTGAGCGGCGAGGAAGAAGGCGCCCACCTCGGCAAGGACGTCAGCTCGCAGCTGATCGCCTACCCGCGCGCCATCGCCATCGCCGGCGCGATGCTCTTCGTGCTCGGCGTGGTGCCCGGTCTGCCGAAGATCCCCTTCCTGCTGCTGGGCGGCGCCGCGAGCGCAGGCGCCTACATGATGCTCAAGCGCGAGAAGAAGATCGCGTCGGGTGAGCTCAGCGAAGACGGCACGGAGATCGAAGAAGGCGAGGGCGACGAGGTCAAGAAGTCGACCGAGTCGGCGCCCAAGGAGCCCATCAACCCCGACTCGGAGCTCTTCATCCCCGTCGTCACGCCCATCGTGCTCGAGGTGTCCGACGCGTTGGTGCCCTTCGTGGACTCGCGTCAGGACGGCGGCAAGTTCCTCTTCGAGCTGGTGCCGTTCATGCGCGACGGCCTGTTCGTCGAGCTGGGCGTGCGATTCCCCGGCGTGCGTGCGCGCGGAAACCCCGGCCTCCCGCCCGGCGCCTACCAGATCCAGATCAACGAGGTGCCGGTGGTGACCGGTCAGGCCACGCTCGGCCACATCCTCGTCAACGACACCGTCGATCGTCTGCGTCTGATGAACATCGAGGGCTTCGACGCGGTGAACCCCGCGACCCGGCAGCCGGCGGCGTGGGTGCCCGAGCAGCACAAGGACACCCTGGAGGCCGCAGGCCTCACCACGTGGGACGTGCCCGGCTACATCATCCTGCACGTCGCTTCGGTCTTGCGCCGCCACGCCCGCGAGTTCGTCGGCGTGCAGGAGGTGCAGACCATGCTCGACCAGCTCGAGAAGGCCTTCCCCGCCATCGTCAAAGAGGTGGTGCCGAAGGTGGTCACGGTGCTGAAGCTGACCGACATCCTCGGGCGCCTGGTCGAAGAAGAGATCTCGGTGCGCGACCTGCGCGGCATCCTGCAGGCGCTGGCGGAGCAGGGGCAGCTGGAGGCCGACTCGGTGATGTTGACCGAGCACGTGCGCAGCGCGCTCAAGCGCTACGTGTCACACAAGTACGCGCGCGGCACGAACACGCTGGTCGTGTATCTGCTCGACCCGCAGATCGAAGACGCGATCCGCAGCTCCATCAAGCGCACGTCGGCGGGCACGCACCTCGCGCTCGAGCCCGACATCGCGCAGGAGATCGTTCAGGCGGTGAAGAACGAGTGCGGTCACCTGCCTCCGACGGCACAGCGCCCAGTCATCCTCACGTCGATGGACATCCGCCGGTACGTGCGCAAGCTGCTCGAGTACGAGTTCAACCCGCCGTTCTCGGTGGTGAGCTACCAGGAGCTGTCGCCCGAGCTGAACATCCAGCCGGTGGCGCGCATCAGCTCGCGGTGAAGTGACGGCCTCTCGTGCGGCGCTTCAGGCGCCCACGAAGAGGAGGATGATCAACACCAGGCCGAACAGCACCATCACGGCGCCGATGCCGAGCGCGATCAGGTGCTGCTTGTTGTTGAAGTCGATGAGCTTCCGCGGGCCTTCCTCGTCCAGATCTTCGTCGGGCGGAGGCTCCTCGTAGGGCTCTTCAGCGGGCGGATCTTCGGGCGGTGGCTCCTCGGCAGGCGGCTCTTCGGCCGGGGGCTCTTCCGTCGCGTCGGTCTGCGGCTCTGCTTCGGGCTCGGGTTCAGCGTCTGACGCCGCCGGCTTCTTGCGAATCAGGCGGCTGGCCTTGGGCTCCGGCTTGGCGGGCGGGTCGGGCTCGGGCGCCGACTCGGGCTCGTCGTTGGTCGCCAGCGTGCCCTCGCCGCTGTCTTCGTCCTGCGACGACGACATGACGACGGGGTCTTCGCGCACTTCGGTGGGGTCGATGAACAGCAGCCGCACGCCGCCGATCTCGACCTCGTCGCGATCTTTCAGCGTCGCCTTGCGGGTGCGCTGCTTGTTCAGCTTGATGCCGTTGCGGCTGCCGAGATCTTCGACGTGCGTGCCCGACCAGTCGCGGCGCACCTTGACGTGCTTACGAGACACGAGGTCGTCGTTGAGCACCACGTCGGCCTCGGCAGCGTCGCGGCCGAACACGTATTCCTGGGCGTCGGCGATCTCGATGCGCGTGCCCTCGGTGGGCCCGTTCATCACGCGGAAGTAGGCGTTCTCGCCACCCGCGGCGAGGCCCTTCATCACGTCTTTGACGACCTTGCGCGAGAGGAAGCTGGTCTTGCCGCTGACGTCTTCGCTGACGTCGGCCACGCGATCGAAGGTGACGTCGAACTGCGCGATGGCGATGGTGTCGCCGTTGCGCAGCAGCCGCTTCTCACCCTTGGGCAGCTTCTGGCCGTTGACCTGCGTGCCGAACGAGCTGCCGAGATCTTCGAGGAAGAAGAGGGTGCCGTCGCGCGAGATGCGCGCGTGGTTGCGCGAGACGGCCTGCTGCGCGAGCACCACCTGGCACGACTGATCGCGCCCGAAGGTGATGATCTCGTCGTCGAGCAGCACGGTCTTGGTCTGACCCGCGCCGCTGCCGCTCTTCATTTTGACGGTGAGTCGGACTCCCATCGGGCTGGGTCAGTCGCTGACGTACTGCTTGCAGGTCGCCACCTGCGAGCCGAAGTCGGTCTCGTTGGCGAACTTCAGGAAGTTCTTGCAGGCGATGCTGGCGTTCTTCTCATCGCTGCGGTTCTTGAAGAGCTCGAAGAGGCCGAAGTGGCACAGCGCGAACTTGGGGTCGTACTTGAGGCAGCGCTTGTACGAGCGCTCTTCCTCGTTCACGAGGCCCTTTTCCTTCGCCTGCAGCGCGGCGGTGTACTCGCCCTCGGGCGTCTTGGCGCCGGCGGCGCGCGCCTTCACGTCGTCGAGCGCCTTGTCCTGCAGCTTGCACTTCTTCTCAGCGACGATGATGTTGTTCCGGCACTGCGGGAAGTTCTCGTCAGACTCGATGCACGACGAGAACGCGTCCTTCGCTTCGCAGGGCTTGCCGGCTTCCATGTTGGCGTTGCCCAGCGCGTTCCACGCCGAGGTGAACTTGGGGTCGAGCTGCGTGGCCTTGCTGAGGTTCTCGACGGCCGACTCCCACTCGCCAGCGTCGAGGTCCATCTGGCCGAGGTGGGCCCACGCGTCGGCGATGTCGGGCTTCACGTGCAGCAGCGTGCGCAGCTCCTTGCGCGCCTTCTCTTCTTCGCCGAGCGCCTTGAAGGCGAGCGCGAGGTTGTAGCGGGCCTCGAGGTAGTCGGGGTTCACGCGGAGCGCGCGCTGGAAGTTGTCGTGCGCTTTCCCGTACCCCTGCTCCTTCATGTAGATGAGGCCGAGGTTGTTGTACGCCTGCGCCTGGTCCTGGTTCAGGCGCAGCGCCTTGATGAGGTGCTCCTTGGCCTTCGCTTCTTGCCCGCGGTTGTAGGCAATGACGGCCTTGTTGACCCAGAGGTCGGCGTACTGCGGGGAGAATTGGATGCCGAGATCGCATTGATCTTCGGCGGCCTGCAGGTTGCCCATGGCGATGTACTGCGCACACAGCTCGTTGCATTCCAGCGCACGCTGGTGGGGCACGAAGGGCGCAGCACAAGCCGTGATGAGCAGGCCCAGTGCGAGTGCCAGACCGAGTCGATTCATCGGTGGCGAGTGTAGAGACGTCAACCTGCCCTCGCAATCGTGGAGATCGGCAAAACGCGGCTGATTTCCCCAACTTGGGAGGTAGATTCACCGCCCATGCGCCAGACGCTCAAGCTCTCGATGTTGCTGTTGGTGGTGTGCGGTGGAACGCAGGCGTTCGCGTCGGCGAGCTTCGCGAACCGGAACCTCGGTCTGAGCGTGTCGGGCTTCAAGCTGCTCGGCGACTCGCCGGGCGTCGACTGGATCGTGCCCATCGCGCTCGAAGGCGGCCTCTACATCGACTCGGGCTTCGAGGTGTACCTGCGGCCGCAGTTCTTCATCGCCAACACGTTGATCGGCGCGCCCACCACGTCGGGCATGGGCCTCATCATCGGCGGCGGTGGCCAGCTGGGCGTGCGCTACCTGTTCCTCGAGGAGTCCATTCGCCCGTACGTGGGCCTGCACATCGGCGCGCTGGTGTTGAACCGCGTGCCGCAGGCCGTGGCGTTCCCCGGCGCGGGCGTGGAGTTCGGCTGCGATTTCTTCGTCGCCGAGAGCGTCTCGCTGGGCCTGCGCGCAGTGACGGACCTCTACATCGAGCTCAACCGGCCGGTGATGTTCTCGCTGGGTGGCGGCGCGTACGCCACCACCTACTTCTGATCAGCGCGACAAGAAGCGGCGCGGCGGAGCGGCCTTCGCGCGCTGCGCGTTGCGAGCGGCCAGCGCGGCGGTCACCAGCAGCACCAGCTTCTCGTCAGACAGGTGCGCGGGCTTGGTGAAGCCCAGCTGATCTTCCAAGCGGCGGCAGAGCGTCGCGAACAGGTTGAGGCGCGCTTCCATGCCCATCTCTTCGCGGCGGAGCGCGGCCGAGAAGAGCAGCGCTTCTTCTTCAGCGGTCAGCTTCGCCACGCGCGCGCGGAAATCGGCGTCGGCCAGCAGCGAGGTGTCGCCGTCAGGGCGCTCGAGCGCCGCGGGGATCTTCAGCTTGCGCTCGCGCACCACGATGGTTCCCGCAAGCAGATCGCCGAGGCGCTGCTGTGACTCGCTGAGCAGCGCCGCCGCGCCGCCCACGAAATAGAAGATGGGCAGCTTGTCGACGGGGCGCACGAGGTTGCGGAGCAGCGACTGGGTGACGCCCACGCGCACGCCGGTGTCCTGGATCACGCGCAGGCCCATGACGCGCTTGCCGACGGTCTGGCCGCTCCAGACGCTCTCGAGCAACACCATGTAGCCCCAGTCGACGAGGAACCAGATGACGAACTGGGCCGCCATGCCGAGGCCGAGCACCGCCGAATCGCCACCCGCGGCCGTGCCGAGGACGGCGGCGACCAGCAGGATGACGAGGAACCCGACGTAGGTGATGACGAGGCTCACGAAGGTGTCGATGAGCAGCGCCAACAATCGGCTCATCAACCCCGCCAGCACGAAGTTGAACTCCACGTACTCCGGCGTGAGCACCGTGTGCGTGCCGTCGAGGCGGGCAGGGGCGTCAGGTGCGGTCGCGGTGGCCACGCGTCGAGTGTAGACCGCTCTCGCGTCGGCGTTGGCGTAGAGTCGCACGCGCATGGAGCTCGCCGAGTTCGTCGAACAGCGTCGGCCGAAGTGGAGCGCGCTGGAGAGGCTGCTGGACACCGTGGAGCGCGACGGGCTCGCGAGGCTGTCGCTGGACGACGCGCGGGCGCTGTCGCGGCTGTACCGTTCCACGTCTTCTGATCTGCTCTGGGTGCGTGCGCGCGCCGGCGCCGCGGAGCTCAGCGGCTACCTCAACGATCTCGTGGGCCGCGCCTACGCCATCACCTACCCGGGGCGCCGGTTCCGCTGGAGCGCCATCGGGCGGTTCTTGTCGTTCGGCTTCCCCGACGTCTTGTGGCGCGAGTGGCGCATGTTCGTGGCCGCGTTGCTGCTGTTCGTGGCCGGCTTCGGCTTCGGGTGGATCGGCATGATGTTCGACCCTGAAGCGGCGCCGTACCTGGTGCCCGATCAGCACCAGACGCTCGACCCCGAGCAGCGCGCGAAAGACGAAGCGGAAGGAAAGGTGGCCGGCATCGGCGAGCAGGCCGCGTTCACCAGCTTCCTCTTCACGCACAACATCCAGGTCTCGTTCCTCGCGTTCGCGCTGGGGCTCACCGCGGGCCTGGGCACGGCGATCCTCATGTTCCTCAACGGCATCATGTTGGGGTCGCTGGCGTGGGTGTACGCGTCGAAGGGCCTCGCCGGGTGGTTCTGGGCGTGGATCCTTCCGCACGGCATTCCGGAGATCACCGCCATCGTCATCGCCGGCGCTGCCGGCTTCGTGTTGGCGCGCGCGATGGTGGCGCCCAAGGGGCTCTCACGCCGCGCGGCGCTCAAGCGGGAAGGCGTCACGGCGCTGCAACTGCTGCTGGGCACGCTGGCGCTCTTCGTGCTCGCCGGCTTCATCGAAGGCACGATCTCGCAGATCCACCCGCCGAAGCTGTCGGTGGTCTTCAAGATCTCCTTCGCGGTGATGGTCGGCAGCGGCGTGTACGCGTACCTGTGGTCGGGCGCGCTCCGCGCGTTGTGGAAGCGCGCCGACGTCAGTGCGGTTTGAGGGCGCTCAGCACCACGCTCGCCATCGTCACCACCACGGCCAGCACGCCCAGCACCATGCCGATGGTGGCGTACTCGTTGCCGCGCTGCGTGCCGTTGGACGCCGCGATCTGCTGACGGGCGATGACGCCGGTGATGATCGCCGCCACGCCCGAGAACGGAATGCAGCAGAGGATGCCAAGCACGAACGACGCCAGCGCCAGCGGGTTGATGGGCAGCCCTGACTCACCGCGCCCGAAGCCCGACGGCGGTGGTCCCTGGTAGCCGGTGACGGGAAGCTGCACCGGCGAGGGCGGCTGCATCGCGGGGCGCGGCGGCTCGGCGACCGGCGCAGGTGGCGGCGCTGAAGGCGCGACCCAGCCAGACTCCGCGGGCGCGGTGAAGGTCGCGGTGCACGCGCGGCAGGTGATGCGCGTGCCGGGGAGACCGGTGTTGTCGGAGCCGCAGGTCGGACAGAAGATCTTCACAGCGTGCCTCTCGCCTTGATCTCCAGGTACTGGTTCACCGCGGCGAGCGAGAGCTGATCGGCGTCGACGTCGATGACGGTCACGCCGTCCTGGCCCACCTTGCGCTTCATCGCCTCGCGCTCCAGCAGCAGCTCACTGGCGACGGCGTGCTGGTAGGCCAGCTCGGGATCTTTCGGCGTCGTCGACAGCAAGTCGGCCAGCGCCGCGTCTTTCACCGAGAGGCACAGCGGCACGTGGCGTTTGGCCAGCCGGCGCATGGGGTCGACCATGGTCTGCGCCTGATCTTCGTCGATGAAGTCGGTGAAGACGCACAAGAGCGAACGACGGAGCAGCCGCACGTTCAGCTCCTTGAAGAGCGCGAGGTAGTCGACGTACGTGAGGTGCGGCTTCGCCGTGTAGAGCGCGTCGACGATCTTCCGGTACTGCAGGCGGCCGTTGGCCGGCGCGAGGTAGGTCTTGATGCCGTCGGCGAACACCACGAGGCCCACGCGATCGCCGTTGCGCACGGCGACGAAGGCGAGGAACAGCGCCGCGTTGACGGCGTGATCGAGCTTGGTGAGGCCGTCGACGCGCGCGGCCATCGACCGACCTGCGTCGACGCCGATGAGCACCGTCTGGCTGCGCTCGGATTCCATCACGCGCGTCACCGGCTTGCCGCGCCGGGCGGTCGCCTTCCAGTCGACGTCGCGCACCGAGTCGCCCTGGGCGTAGTCGCGCAGACGAGCGAACTCCGAGCCACGGCCGTCGCGGCGCAGCTGCCGCAGGCCGAGGTTCACGAAGTCGAGCGCCGCGTCGGACAACAGCAGTCGGCTCGCGCCCCGCATGTCGGGGAAGACGCTGACGGCGATCGACGCCGGCACCGTGCGCTCGTGCCACATGAAGCCCAGCGGGCCGCGCACGCGCACGTGGACGTCGCCGAACGTGAACTTGCCGCGCTTGGCCGGGGTCGTCGTGTAGTGCATGCGCGCCCGGCTGGCGGCGTTGAGCGACAGCGACAGCGTGGCGGGCACGCTCTCGAAGTCCATCGGGCTGTCGTCGCGCACGTCGACCAGCAGCGCGCGGCCCGGGTTGACGAGGTGCAACACCACCGGCGCGGCCACGCCGACCTGGAAGCGCGTGGGCAGCTCGCGCGTCACCTTGAGCGTCGTCTTGCGCGCGATGGCGAAGTCGACCGCCGCCGTCAGCAGCAACACGGCGTCGATGAGCAGCACGAGCGGGCCCAGACCGGTGATGAAGCCGGCGGCCATCGTCGGCAACGCCAGCAGCGACAACACCACCCAGAGCCGCGCCGAAGGCACCATGGCTAGCGCGGCACCTCGACCGAGCCCACCACCTCGCGCAGCACGTCGGCCGGCGTGGCGCCGTCGAGCTCAGCGTCGGGTGAGAGCAAGAGGCGGTGCTTGAGCACCGGCCCCGCCAGGTAGCGCACGTCGTCGGGCGTCACGAAGCCGCGACCGCGCAGCGCGGCGAGCGCCTTCGAGGCCAACAGCAGGTGCACCGACGCGCGCGGGCCGGCGCCGAGGCGGATGCGCGGCGACTTGCGCGTGGCCGCCACCAGCTTGCGTACGTACGACAGCACCGGCGGCTCGATGCGCACGTCGGCCATCGCGCGGCGGGCGGCCTGCACCTGTTCCTGCGTCACCGCGGCCTGCACGCCGGCGCGCTGCAGATCACCCGCGTCGAAGCCGCCGTTGACCGACTGCAAGATGGCCTCTTCTTCTTCGTCGGTCGGGTAGCCGACGTCGATCTTGAAGAGGAAGCGATCGAGCTGCGCCTCGGGCAGCGGGTAGGTGCCTTCTGATTCGACAGGGTTCTGCGTCGCGAACACCGTGAACAGCGGCGAGAGCTGGATGTGCTTGCCCTCGAGCGACACCGCGCGCTCCTGCATCGCTTCGAGCAGCGCCGACTGCGTCTTGGCGGGCGCGCGGTTGATCTCATCGGCGAGGAGCAGGTCGGTGAAGATGGGCCCGCGCACCAGGACGAAGCCCTGGCTCTTCAAGTCGAAGATGCTGGTGCCGAGGATGTCTGCGGGCATCAGGTCAGGCGTGAACTGGATGCGCTTGAACTCCGCGCTCACGCTGCGCGCCAGCGCCTTGGCCATCAGCGTCTTGGCGACGCCGGGCACGCCTTCCAGCAAGACGTGACCGCCGGTGATGAGGCCCACCAACATCAGCTCGAGCGCTTCGTCCTGGCCGACGACGGCCTTGCGCACTTCGGCGAGGCTCTTCTCGCGCAGCTGGTTGGCGATCGACACCGCGGCCGGCGCGGCGACGTCGATGGGAGCAGTGGGGAGACCGTCAGGCGTCGTCATGCGGTGCTTTCCTTTCGGTGGTGTTGCAGGGTCTTGCGGGCGAGCGCGGCCAGCGTGGCGACGCGCTCCACATCGGCTTCAGAGTCAGCGGTGCGCGCGGCCGACGCGAGGTCCAGCAGCGCGCGGGCGAGATCCTTCCGCTCACGCACCTCGAGCGCGGCGCCGATCTCCGCGGGCGTGCTGCGGCCGCTGACGCCCGCCTTGGTCGCGAACTCTGCGGCGAGCTGCTTCAAGATGCTCTGCGCGGCGTGCGCGTGGTGCTTGCCTTCGCGGTACAGGCGGCTGGTGGCGAACAGCGCGTCGGTGCTGCCGACGCGGAGCTCTTCAGGTGGCGCGCGCGGCGTGCCGAAGCGCCGCAGCGCCAGCGCCCACAGCACGAGGCCCAGCAGCAGCTGCGCGACCGCGAAGTGAATGCCGTAGCGCGCGGCGAACTCGCCCATCGAGCGCTCGCCGGTGAAGCCGTGGTGGAACTCGTCGAAGGCCACGGGCCCGTCTTCCGCGACCGTCGACAACAGCGAGAACCAGAACGCCGCGTTGTCGGCGGTGGCCAGCGTGCGGTTCATCGCCAGCTCCGGCGCGCCGATGATGATGATGCGGCCCTGGCCGTACGACAGCATCGCGGCCACCGGCTCTTCGAGCTTCTCGTCGACCAGCAACGGCACGGCGCCCGGCGGCAGCTGGAGGAACGCGTTGACGTTCACCACCACGCGCTGCACGCCGTGCGTGTAGCGGCTGGGCTGGGCAGGCACGAGCGTGCGCACGCCCAACGACTTCGAGGTGCGCGACAGGGTCACGCCGAGGTCTTCGAGCAGCTTCGGGTCGCGGTAGCTGGCGGGGATGAAGACCATCGTGGCGCCGTTGCGCAGGTGCTCGAGCAGCTTGTCGCTCTCCTTCTCGGTCACCGGCGGTGAGCGGTACGCGTTGACGCCGCGGTGCTTGAACTCCTCCTCGTCGACCTTCGGCTCGTCTTCGTCGGTGACGCCCGCATCGGAGCCGTCGACGGCGTCTTTCGTCTCGCCGTGCTCGTCTTCGAAGCGCGCGCCCAGCACCACGAGGTTCTGCTTCGGAGGAATGAGGATGAAGTCGTGCTGGTGGCGTTTGACGGGCACGCCGCTCTCGGAGAGCAGCAGGTACAGCGCGCGCGCGCCGTCGGGCTCGCTCTTGAAGGTCGAGAGCTGATCGGCGAACCCGCCGCGCCGCGCGCCTTGAATGAGGAACCACCCCAGCGCGCCCAGCAAGAGCACGCCGCCCACGAGCAACAGCGGGAAGCGATCACGCACGGGCGGTCGCTCCTTCCGTCGTCGGCGCCAGCAGCGGCTCGGTGATCTGCCGGAACATCGCCCACGCGAGCGCGTCGACGCCGAGGTTGCCGTACCACGCAAAATCGAAGCGCCGCGTCAGCTCCTTGAAGGCGGCCTTGAGCGCCGACGGGCCCTTGAAGGCGAACAGGTATTCCCAGTTGCTGAACGTCGGGTCGTAGTCGATGACACCGTCGCGGTGCAGGCGCGAGAGCAGCGCGAGGTAGAGGTGGCGGATGGCCTCGCGGTACTCGCCCTTCGCGGCCAGCTCGTCGGCGAGGCCCGCCCACGTCTCTGACGGCTTCGACAGCGCGCTCATCGCGTCGTGCGCGAGCGCCTGCTGCTG
This sequence comes from uncultured Archangium sp., assembly GCA_964459885.1. Taxonomy (GTDB): domain Bacteria; phylum Myxococcota; class Myxococcia; order Myxococcales; family Myxococcaceae; genus Archangium_A. The sequence goes on along the minus strand of CAYWON010000003.1, from coordinate 20,710 downwards.
GAGGCCGGTGCCGTCGTCCTCACCCTGCTGGGCGCGGGGCTTGAGCTTGATCGACCTGACGAGGATGACGATCAGCACGGCCACCACCAACACCAGCGCGGCGATCATCACCGTGTTGGCGCCGGCCATCGAAGGGGCCTGGAGGTTGGGCGTCTCCTTGATCGGCTCCGGGTCGCGGCGCTTGAAGAGCCACTCGAGGAAGTCGCGGATCAACTTCCCCAGCCAGCTCGGCTCGTCGTCTTCTTCGGGCTTCTCGACCTCTTCGACAGGCGCCGCGTTCTGGAACTCCGGCCGCTCGAGGATGGCCTTCACCGCCGACTGGGTGTCGGGCGCTGCGGGGGCGTCTTGCAGCTCGCCGTACAGCTTGAGGCTCTCGCGCAGGTCGGCCTCGGCGGCCTCGCAGTCGTCGTCGACGTCGAGCCGGTGCTCGATGCGGCCCAGCATGCGGGCGAGCGACGATTGATCTTCGTCCACCCAGCCGCGGCGCAGCGGCGTGAGGTCGACGCGCATGTCGCACTCTTCTGACAGCTTCTCGGCGCGGCGCACGAGGCCGGTCTCGGCCGACGCGGGCATCGCCAGCACGAGCAACGCCGCGCCCAGCAGCACGCCGCGCGGGCGGGTGCGCACCGGCAGTTGATCGACGCGCGCGATGAGATCGAGCCCTTCCTGTCGAACGCGCCCGTCGATGAGCAGCAGCGCGGCGGTCGCGGCGCGCACGGGCTCGAACAGCGCGAACGTCACCGCAGCCACGGTCGCCAGCCATGTAGGGTTGTCGATCGACGCGAAGCGCTCGACGAAGGTGACGTCAAAGCCGAACAGCCCGCGGCCCAGCGACAGCACCAGCGTCGTCATCAGCTGCAGGTTGATGAAGAGCAGCACCTGGCTGAGGCCGCACAACCTCACGAACGGCGCGATGAAGCGAGTGGGGCCGAGCAGCTTCGCCGACGTGCCGTACAGGCCCAGCACGCTGCCTTGACCGCGCATCACCACCGCGTACGCGGCGTTGTGCGCGCCCACGAAGAGGAAGCCGACGCCGAAGGTGATGGTCCACAAGAGCCCGTTGACCACGAAGAGCCACGCGGCCGCGGTGATGAGGCCCGGGGCGCGGCTCAACGCGGCGCGCATCGCAGCACGGAGCGACGGTGGCGTGGTGCCCAGCACCTGTTGATCGGCGTAGTGACACGCCGCGCCCTGTGACAGCGCGCGGAAGAGCCACGCGAGCGTCCACAGCGCGACCGGCATCACCAGGCTGGTGCCGCGCCGCACGCTCTCGGCGAGCGAGAAGAGCGCGGCCACGAGCAGCGCGCCGCTCGGCAGCGTCAGCGCCCACAGGCCGGCGCTCGACATGGCGAGGCGCACGCCGGCGTCAAAGAGGGCGACGGCGTTGCGGGGTCTGAGCTCGAGCGCGTCGACGGCCATCGATCTTCAGAGCCCTTTGAGGGCGTGCGCGAGCCCATAGAAGCAACCGAACAAGACGGCCGCCGCCAACAACGCCATCGTCACGCCGCCCGCCGACCAGTCTCGCCGGTCGGTCAGCTTGCGCGCCTTCGCCAGCCGCTCGCCGAGGCACTTCGCGCAGCGGTTGATGCCTTCGAACTGCGTGGTGCACTCGGTGCAGATGACGTTGCGGCACTCGACGCAGATGCCGAGGCCCGCACGCTCTGGATGGTAGTGGCACCGCCCCGACCCGAGTGACATGGCGGGGCGCAGCTTACGCAGAAACGATCAGAGTTCTTCGAGGAACTCGTCGTTGTAGGTGTAGCGACCCAGCCGCTTGAGGAGCGCTTCCATGGCCTCCACGGGCTTGGCGGCGAACAGCATGCCGCGCAGCTTGCGGATCTTTTCGTATTCCTTGAACGGGAAGAGCTTCTCTTCTTTGCGAGTGCCCGACTGCGCGATGTTGATCGCCGGCCAGATGCGCTTCTCGCCGAGCAGGCGATCGAGCGTGACCTCGGAGTTACCGGTGCCCTTGAACTCCTCGAAGATGACCTCGTCGGCGCGCGAGCCGGTGTCGATGAGCGCGGTGCCGACGATGGTCAGCGTGCCGGCCTCTTCGGTGGCGCGCGCGGCGCCGAACAGCCGCTTGGGCTTCTCGAGCGCGCGTGAATCGACGCCGCCCGACATGGTGCGGCCCGACGACTCGACCTCCTTGTTGTAGGCGCGCGCGAGGCGGGTGATCGAATCGAGCAGCACCACCACGTCCTTGCCGGCCTCCACGAGGCGCTTGGCGCGCTCCATGGCCAGCTCGGCGACGCGCAGGTGATCGGCGGTCTTGTGATCGCTCGAAGACGCCAGCACCTCGGCCTTGATGTTGCGCCGCATGTCGGTGACCTCTTCGGGGCGCTCGTCGATCAGCACCACCATCAGGTGCATCTCGGGGTGGTTGCTCAAGATGGCCTGCGCCATGCGCTGCAGCATGATCGTCTTGCCGGTCTTGGGCGGCGCGACGATGAGCGAGCGCTGGCCCTTGCCCAGCGGCGCGATGAGATCGAGCACGCGGGTGACGAACTCCTTGTGGCCGTTCTCGAGCTTGATGCGATCGATGGGGTCGACCGACGTGAGATCGCCGAAGTGCGGCAGCCGCGTGGCCTGCTCGACGGGCTGACCGTCGACGGTCTCGACGCTGACGATGGTGCCCTTGAGGCCCTTCATCTGCGCCTTGGCGACGAGGTACTGGCCCGCGCGCAGGCGGAGCTTCTGCACGAGGTTCTTGGGGATCTCCGCGTCGTCAGGCCCGGGCAGCAGGTTGCGCTTCAGGCTGCGCAGCGCGGCGTTCATGCCCTTCACGTCGAGATCGAGCACGCCTTCGACCTGCTGCACCGGCACGGTGACGGGCAGGCCCTGGTGCTGCTGCTGGCGCATCTGGTTCTGCTGTTGCTGCTGCGCCTGCTGCTGCGCGATGCGCTGCTTGTATTGATCGAGCTCCTGCGGCGTGAGGAAGACGTTCACCACCTGGCCGTCAGGCTGGATGATCTTCCGGAACGCCTGGCCGTCTTCCGCGAAGAAGACCGGGTTGCCCTTGCGACGGCGACGCCGACGCTTGCGACGACCCTGACCGGGTTGACCGGGCTGGCCCGGCTGACCACCTTGCGCGGCACCACCGCCAGCGCCGTCGTCGCCACCGTCATCGGGGCCGTCGTCGTCGCCACCGTCGCCGTCATCACCTCCGTCGTCGCCGTCGTCACCACCGCCACCAGAAGGCGGAGCGGGCGGGGCAGGGGCCGTGGGGTCGTTCGGATCGGTCGGTTCTTCTGCGCTCATGCAGTCGTCTCTTCTCTCGCTGTGGGACAGGGCGTTTTCCGGGGCGTGGCCGCCAGAGCGTCCCTGAACCGTCCCGGGGCCTTGCGGTGAACTCCTCAAGACCCGAACGAGCCGGCGGGTGAAGTCGTAGCAGCGCAAGGCCACGACTTCACCTGCTTTTCGTCAGCGCACGTCGAGCGTGTACTCGAGCCGCGCCTGCACGCCGGGCTTGTCGAGGATCCACGACGCGGCGCCCAGCTGCTGCGCGAGCGACTGCAGCCCCGGCGGCAGCGTCGGCTGTTCGACCGACATCGTCAGCAGCGCATCGGGGATGGACGCCCCCAGCACCTGCGAGACGACGCCGCCGGACGATTCGACGATGTTCAACGCGTAGTCGTCGCCCAGGCCCGAGCGCTCCTTCGCCAACATGACAGCGTCCATCAGGCCGCCGTTCACGTCGACGAGGCCGTTGGCCTTCGCGTCTTCGCCGCTCCACACGCGACCGCGGGCGATCTTGTCGAGCGCCTCTTTGGGCAGCTTCCGTGACGCCGCGGCCTCGGTGATGAACGTGTCGTAGAAATCGTCGATCCACCCCTGGGCGGCGGTGCGCTGCGCGTCGGTCCACGGCTCGAAGCTGTCGGTGATGCCGGCCAGCTTGCCGCGCGAGATCGAGCTCTGCGTGACACCGAAGCTCTCGGCGAGCCGCTTCACGGCGGGCTTCACGTAGAAGACGCCGATGCTGCCGGTCAGGGTCGTGGGCGACGCGACGATGACGTCGGCGCCCATCGCCACGTAGTAGCCGCCGCTCGCCGCGACGTCGCCCATCGACGCGATGACGGGCTTGCGCTTCTTCGCCTCAATCACCGCGCGGTACATCAGATCGCTCGCGAGGCCGTCGCCGCCGGGTGAATCAACGCGCAGCACGATGGCCTTCACCGTCGGGTCAGACGCGGCTTCTGCAAGCGCCGAGATGAAGCTCTGCGCGCCCGCCGTCACGCCGGTGAGCGGCGAGACCGAGTTCTTCCCGCCGGAGATGGCGCCCAGCACGGGGATGATGGCGATGCTTTCTTGTCGGCCCCAGCGCGTGTTCCGCTCTGGCCACGGCCGGTAGCTGCGATCGACGCGGGCGCCGGGCAGCCGCTCGCTCAGCAGCTCGTCGAACTGCACAGGGGTCAACACGCCGTCCAACTGGCGCAGCGCCACGGCGCGCTTCGCGGGCTTCAGGCCTTCGTCCAACGCGGCTTGCCACGCTTCGGGCGTCACGCCGCGCGCTTCGCTCACCCGCTGCGCGATGACGCGGGCGTTGGTGTCGAGGTACGCGGTGATGGTCTCGCGCTGCGCGTCGCTCATGTCGGCGCGGGTGAACTGCTCGGGGAAGGTCTTGTAGTCGCCGACGCGCGCCACATCGATGTCGACGCCGTAGCGCTGGGCGGCGGCGCCGAAGAACGTCACGTCAGAGCGCAGCCCGTCGACGAGGAACATCGCTTCGGGCGCGGCGTAGATGCCGTCGCAGGCCGAGATCATCAGGTACTCGACGTCGGTGGCGTGCAGCACGTAGGCGAAGACCTTCTTGCCGGCGCGGCGCAGCTTCACGATGGCCGAGCGGATCTCGTCGGCGCGCGCGAGGCCCACCTCGGCGTCTTCGATCTTCAGCACCACACCTTCGAGCTCCCGATCGTCCGCCGCGCGCTCGAGGAAGCGCAGCAGCCGCAGGTAGCGATCTTCTTCAGCGATGCCGATGAGCGAGCCCAGCGTGCTGCCCGCGTCGCCGCCGAGCCCGCCCAGCGAGAGCACGGCGATCTTCCGCTCCGGCACGATCGACGCGTGCGCGTCCATCGAGATGCGGCCAGCGAACTGCAGGTTCACCTGACCCGCGGTCGAGTAGGCGACGCCCTGCGTGTAGCCGAAGTTCTCGAGGTCTACGCCGAGGCCCGCGTGCACGTAGAACGGCTGCGACGGCACGAAGGCGTGGCTCAAGCCGCCCAGCACGCGCACGCCGCCCAGGACGTGCACCGCGAGCGTGTACTGCAGCCGGCTCTCGTTGATGGGCCGGCCCTCGCGCGCGTTCCAGTCGACGCCCAGCGTGACGTACTCATGGAACGGGCGCAGGCCGACGGCGAGGCCCCACTCGCGGAGGTTGGGGCCGGTGACGCCGGGCACCACCTGCGCCGCGACGTTGCGCACCGTGGCGCCCAGCGAGAGCCACCGCACCGGGCGCGACTGGAGGCCGAGATCGTACGAGGGCAGCCCGCTGAGCGCGCCGCCGGTGAACCAGTTGATGGCGAGGCCCGCCGAGAGCTGCTGTGGGCCCGCCGAGAAGCCGAGCGACGTCTTGCCGGTCGGCGCGATGCCCGAGAAACCGCTGAACGCGTTGAGCCACTGGAATGAGACGCCGAAGCCCACCATGTCGCCGATGCTGGTGGCCAACCACACGCCGTGGTTGTTCAGGTTTCGCGTGTTGCTGCGCTCGTGCAGGTACCAGGCGTTGAAGCGCCCGACGCGGCCGAGGCCGGCGGGGTTGTAGACGAGCGAGGTCGCTTCATCGCTGAACGCCGCCGAGCCCGGCAGCACCGTCGTGCCGCGCGTCGGGTCATCGGTGCCGACGGCGTTGGTCTGGGCGACGGCAAGGCCTGACAGCACCACCACGAGCCACGCGGGAGAACGCATGGCCGCGCGGTGTACTACGGCTCACCAGTCTTCGGTGCCGCTCGCAGAATCGAGCGGGTCGCCGCCCTTCGACTTCTTGTCGCGCTTGGTGTTGCGGCCGCCGCGATCGTCGCTCGACCAGTCTTCCATGCCGCCCTTGCTGTCGAGCGGGTCTGAGGTGCGCGTGACGGCGTCTTGATCGGCGGCGTTGACGAGGTGGTTCACCATGCGGCCCACCTCGCCCTTGAGCTGACCGAACTCGTCACCCTGGAACGACGCGCGCTTCATGGCGATGCGCTTGCCGGTCTTGAGATCGAAGTAGCCCATCGTCAGCTCGGTGGTGCCCGACTCGAGATCGCGCAAGACGCCGATGACGGCGCGGTCCAGCTTCAGCGAGTTGGCGACGCTGGTCATCGTCGAGCCGCCCTTGTCCTTCAGCGCTTCAGCGGCGAGCCGGTCCATCAGCCCGTCGTAGGCCTTGTAGCCAGCGGTGGCGGTCAGCTCGTGCGTGAGGTCCTGATCTTCGGGCGTCACTTCGACCAGCACGCCGAGCTGCTTGAAGCCCGGCCGCTCGATGCGCAGCAGGTGCTTGCCGATGGGCAGCGTCTGCATCGTCACCGGCGCGTAGCCCTGCAGCTCGCCGTCGAGGAACACGCGCGCGCCGCCGGGCTTGGTCTTCACCGTGATGCCGCCGCGGAGCTGCGCGTTGCGGCTGGTCGCGACCTGCGCCTTGAGCGCGAGGAAGTTCTGCGGGTAGCGCTTGCGATCGAGCTCGTACGTCGGCGCCAGCGCGAGGAGGTCGAGGATGGCGATCTTCGCTTCTTCGACGTCGCCGCGGGCCTGCAGCGACGCGGCGTACATGGCGACGGCCTCACAGAGGTTGCCGCAGTTCTTCATCGCCGCGACGGCCTTGCTGTATTCCTTGATGGTGGCGCGCAGCTTGCGCTCGGCGTCTTCGTAGTTGCGCTCGTCGAACGACGTCTTGCTCTCTTTGAAGCCCTGCTCGGCGCGCTTGAGCGACGCGGCGGCCTCTTCGTCGACGGCGACGCCGAACAGCTCGTCGCTCGTGCGCACCTTGAAGCCGTCGTACTCGTTGAGCGCTTCGTTCGCGAAGGCCTCGACCTTCAGCAGCAGCCCCTCGGCGCTCTTGTCCATCGGCAGGATCAACGCGGCCACCTTCTTGTCGGAAGGCGGCGGCGCAGCGAACGCTTGAACCGCGATGAGGGAGAGGAGCAGCGCTCGCTTCATGGTGTCGACCTTCAGGGCGTACCCAGTACGACGTTGAACCCGCGATTGGGCGGGTTCGCTGCAGCGACGCCGGCCGTCGTCGCAGCGGCACCGACCGCCACCACGCCCACCGCCGTCCAGAACCACCACTTGGTGTACACCGGACCGTCCGCCCCGGGTTCCACCGTACTCTTGGTGCTGGCCACCGCGGCAGGGGCCGGGTTGGCAATGAAGTCGCTGATCTGCCTGGCCGAGTCGGCCAGCCCGTCTTCACCGATCGACAGGCCCGCCACGCGGTTGCCGGTGTCGACGTCCCACACCTCGGCGGTGCTGCCGTTCGAGAGCACGAGGAAGCGGGCCTTCATCACCTCGCCCACCTTGCGCGCGCCGTCGGGCAGGGCGCCCGTTTCACCGACGCCCTTGCTCACCAGCGTGCCCGCAGCGTCACGCACCTCGGCGTAACCGGCGGCGGCCGTCAGCGTGGCCTTGGCGATGGCGCCTTCCGCGGGCACGTCGCTGAAGATGGCGGTCGACTGGTAGCCGGGCTTGCTGAACGCCACGAGGTGGCGACCCACGGCGACCGACGGGCCCTTCTCTTCGGGCGTCAGGCCGGCGGGCTTGCCCTGCACGGTGACGGCAGCGCCGGGCGGCGTCGACTCGAGCGTCAGCTGTCCCACGCCGCGGGCGGCCACGTCTGCGTGCGCCTTGTCGAAGGCCTTCTTCACGTCAGCGCCATAGACTTGCGGGTCGCACGTCAATTCAGGGTTGAAGAGCAGGGCGCGCGTGAATTCCTCGGTGCCCTTCTTCGCTTGCGCCTTGCCGCCGTTCTGGATGGCGAGCGCGCCGATGAAGAAGTGCGCGTCAGCCAGCAGCTTCGAGTCGGCGTCGGCCGGGTGCTGCACGAAGAACTGCAGCGCTTCCTGCCACTTGGTGGCCGAGCCTTCGTAGTCGAGGTCGTCGTAGGCCTGCCGCGCTTCGGCCGCGAGCTTCTTGCCCGTCTCGTCGCCGGCGGCCGCGGGGAACTGGGCGCCCAGGTCGACGAGGGGCGCGCCTTCTTTCTGCAGCACCTTCAACAGGGCCGCTTCGGTCTTCGCGCCCGCGGCTTCGTCGGGTGACGACACGAACACGGCGGCGCTGGACGGAAGCGTGGGCTTCGGGGCGGTCGCCGGGTCGGCGGCCAGCACGACAAGAATGAGTGGGAGCACGGCGCGGAGCCTAGATCAGCCCTTTCGATTCTGTGGTTTTTCGTGGGGTTGGACGCGTCAAGTTTCTTGCCGCGATCGATCGCGCTGGTAAGGTCGCCCGCGATCAGGGCTGTAGCAGCTGCTTCAGGCCCCGCAACGACTCAAAAGAACGAGGGATTTTGTGAGCAACGCTGAACAAATGAACATGTTCGCCGGTGGGGGGGGCAAAAAGCGCGGAAAAGGCGGCGAATCGGGCTCCGGAGGCGGTGGGGAGCGCCCCATCAACCTCGCCGAAGAGGCCCGTCGCCGGTACCTGAACTACGCGCTGTCGGTCATCACCTCGCGCGCGCTGCCTGACGTGCGCGACGGCCTCAAGCCGGTGCAGCGCCGCATTTTGTACGGCATGTGGAACGAGAACGTCACGGCCGACGCGAAGTACCGCAAGTGCGCCAACGTGGTCGGCGTCGTCATGGGCCAGTTCCACCCGCACGGCGACCAGTCGATCTACGACGCCATGGTCCGCCTCGCGCAGGACTTCTCGCTGCGCTACCCGCTGGTCGACGGCCACGGCAACTTCGGCTCGCTCGACGGCGATGCGCCGGCCGCCATGCGTTACACCGAAGCGCGCCTGGCGCGGCTCTCTGACGAGCTGCTGGGCGAGCTGCAGCAGAAGACCGTCGCGTTTCGCCCGAACTACGACGGCAGCAAGCAGGAACCCACGGTGCTGCCGTCGAAGGTGCCGCAGCTGTTGATGAACGGCACGACGGGCATCGCCGTCGGCATGGCCACCAACATTCCGCCGCACCACCTGGGCGAGCTCATCGCCGCGTGCCTCGACCTCATCCGCGACCCGAAGCTCGAGACGAAGGACCTGCTCAAGCACATCAAGGGGCCGGACTTCCCGACGGGCGGGCAGATCCTCAACTCCAAGAAGGAGCTGCGCGAGATCTACGAGACCGGCCAGGGCGCGGTGCGGCTGCGCGGCGAATGGAAGCTCGAAGAGCGCGCGCGTGGCGGCCAGAACATCGTCGTCACGTCGATTCCGTACGCGGTCAACAAGTCGACGCTGGTCTCGCGCATCGGCGAGATCATCAGCGAGCGCAAGCTGCCCACGCTGGTCGACATCCGCGACGAGTCGACGCACGAGGTGCGCGTCGTCATGGAGCTCAAGCGCGATTCAGACGCTGAGCTGGTGATGGCGTACCTCTACAAGCACACGCCGCTGCAGACGAACTTCAACGTCAACCTGACGTGCCTGGTGCCGACCGAGAACCCCGAGGTCGGGACGCCGCGGCGGCTCAACCTGAAGGACATGCTGCAGTACTTCCTCGACTTCCGGCTCGAGGTGGTGACGAAGCGGCTCACCTTCCAGTTGGAGCAGCTCAGGGCGCGGCTGCACATCCTCGAGGGCTTCGAGAAGGTCTACGACGCGCTCGATGAGATGATCCGCATCATCCGCAAGTCGGAGGGCAAGGCCGACGCGGCGCAGAAGCTCATCGCCCGCTTCAAGCTGTCTGAAGAGCAGGTCGAGGCCATCCTCGAGATGAAGCTCTACAAGCTCGCTCGCCTCGAGATCCTCGTCATCCAGAAGGAGCTGAAAGAGAAGCGCGCGGAAGCCAGGCGCCTCGAAGATCTGCTCAAGCCCGGCAAGCCCGCGGAGCGCGCGCGCTGGAACATCGTGAAGGAAGAGCTCGAGGGCATCGGCTCGACCTACGGCGACAAGCGCCGCAGCAAGGTCTCGGGCCCGGTGGAAGAGGTCGAGTACAACGAAGAGGCCTTCATCGCCGACGAAGACTGTCAGGTCGTCGTCACGCGCGATGGCTGGGTCAAGCGCGTGCGCGAGCTGAAGGACCCCACGTCGACGCGCATGCGCGAAGGCGACGAGCTGATGTCGCTGGTGTCGGGCTCGTTGAAGTCGTCGCTGGTGTTCTTCTCGAGCGCTGGCTCGGCGTACACCACGCGTTTCAACGACATCCCCGCGTCGACCGGCTACGGCGACCCGGTGCAGAAGCTGTTCAAGTTCGACGACGGCGAGCGCATCGTGGGCGCGCTGTCGTTGGACCCGCGCCTGCCGATCCCCACCCAGCTGGTCGCCGTCTCGAAGGACGGCTACGGCCTGCGGTTCCAGCTCGAGGCGTTCAAGGAACAGTCGACGCGCTCGGGCCGCCGCTTCGCGAAGGCCGGGCAGGGCGACGAGATCATCGGCGTGGCGCCGTGCACCGAGAAGGATCTGCTGGCCGTCGTCACGCAGAAGACCAACGCGCTCGTCTGCAAGGTCGCCGAGGTCAACGAGCTCGCCGGCCCGGGCCGCGGCGTCACCGTCATCAAGACGGCCGACGACGATCAGGTGATGGCGTTCCTCTGCACGTCGAAGAAAGACGCGGAGATCGTCATCGAAACGGCCAAGGGCAAGTCGCTCAAGTTGTCGCCCGGCCGCTACGAGGTCACCGGCCGCGGCGGGAAGGGGCGCGAGATGTCGAAGAAGGACACCGTCAAGTCGATCTCCCGCGCGTTCGAGTTCGTCGCGCTGCCTGAGACGCCCAAGAAGTGAATCGCTGGGGAGCCCCGCACGCTGCATCGCGGGGCTCACGCAGCGAGAACGAAAAAAGAAAGCGAGAAGAAGTAAATGGCCGCCAAGAAATACGACGAGCAGGACATTCAGGTGCTCGAGGGCCTCGAGCCCGTGCGCAAGCGCCCCGGCATGTACATCGGCGGCACCGGCGCCGACGGCTACCACCACCTCTTGTGGGAGATCGTCGACAACTCGGTCGACGAGGTGATGAACGGCCACGCCTCGAAGATCGAGGTGACGCTGCACAAGAACGGCACCACCGCCACCATCACCGACGACGGCCGCGGCATCCCCGTGGGCATGATGCCGAAGTACAAGAAGTCGGCGCTCGAGGTGATCCTCACCACGCTGCACTCCGGCGGCAAGTTCGAGAAGAAGGGCTACACGCACTCGGGCGGTCTGCACGGCGTCGGCAGCTCGGTGGTGAACGCGCTCTCGACGGAGCTGGTCGCGCAGATCAAGCGCGACGGCAAGCACCACGAGATGAGCTTCGCCCGCGGCATCGCGACCTCGAAGCTGAAGGTGGGCGGCAACGCGCGCGGCACGGGCACCACCATCACGTTCACGCCCGACCCGGAGATCTTCGGCGCCAAGCTGAAGTTCGACCCGGAGCTGGTGAAGGAGCGGCTCGAGTCGAAGACCTATCTCCACAAGGGCATGGAGATTCACTTCATCGATGAAGTGAACAAGCAGGAATACACGTTCAAGCACGACGGCGGCATCGCCGAGTACATCACCAAGCTGCTGAGCGAGCGCAGCAAGGCGCTGGTGCCCGCGGGCTCGCTGCCCTTCTACAAGTCGCACGAGAACGGCGTGAAGCTGGAGATCGCGCTCGCGTGGAGTGAAGCCACCGACGAGTACGTGAAGAGCTACGTCAACGGCATTCCGACCAAGATGGGCGGCACGCACGAGAACGGGCTCAAGTCGGGCGTGGTGAAGGCCGTGCGCAACTACATCGAGACGCACGATCTGACGCCCAAGGGCGTCACGCTGACCGCCGACGACATCCGCGAGGGCATGGTGTGCGTGCTCTCGGCGTACGTGGTCGAGCCGCAGTTCCAGGGTCAGACCAAGGAGCGCCTCAACAACCCCGAGGTGCAGGGCCAGGTCGACAACGTGGTGCGGCCGGCGGTCGAGAAGTGGCTCAACGACAACAAGTCGATCGCCGAAGCGGTGGTGGCGCGCATCATCCTCGCGGCGCGGGCGCGTGAAGCGTCGCGCGCGGCGAGCCAGGCGGTCAGCCGCAAGTCGGCGGTGAGCCACAAGCTGAACCTGCCGGGCAAGCTGGCCGACTGCTCGTCGACTGATCCCGAAGACTCGGAGTTGTTCATCGTCGAAGGTGACTCCGCAGGCGGTTCGGCGAAGCAGGGCCGCGATCGCAACACGCAGGCGATCCTGCCCTTGCGCGGCAAGGTCTTGAACGCCGAGCAGGCGTCGACGGACAAGGTGTCGTCGAACAAGGAACTGCAGGACATCGCTTCGGCGCTGGGCTGCGGCATCGGCGCCGACGTCGACCTCTCGCGGCTGCGCTACGGGAAGATCATCCTGCTGATGGACGCCGACTCAGACGGTCTGCACATCAGCACGCTCTTGCTGACGTTCTTCTACCGGCACATGCGGCAGCTCATCACGGGCGGGCACGTCTACATCGCGCAGCCGCCGCTCTACCGCGTCGACATCGGCAAGGAGACGTACTGGGCGCTCGACGACGATCACCGCGATCGCATCATCGGTGAGAAGGCGAAGGGCAACGCGAAGCCCAACATCATGCGCTTCAAGGGTCTGGGCGAGATGACGCCTGACGAGTTGAAGATGACGACGTTGGACCGCAAGCGTCGCCTGTCGCTGAAGGTGGGCATCGACAACGAGCTCGAGACCGATCGCGCCATCAACGATCTGTTCGGCAAGGACGTCGCGCCGCGCTTCAAGTTCATCATGGAGAACTCGGCCGACGTGCAGGAGCTGGACGTCTAACCGCAGAAGACTCCCTCTCCCTGCGTCAGCGGGGAGAGGGTTGGGGTGAGGGGCCACCGTTCAGAACGTGAACGCGAACCGCGCGAGGATCTGCGCGCCGTCCTGCAACCACCCGGCCTCGACGCCGATGGAAAAGCCCCGCACCACGAACACGCCCATGCCGCCGGCGACGTGCGCGCGCAGCGGCAGCGGGTTGCCGAACAACACCGCCAGGCCGCCCAGCACATCGAAATAGAGCCGGCTCACCTTGAAGCGGATGTACGCGTCGACCGGCAGGCCGACCTCCACGTTGGGCCGCACGTTCAGCAGCAGGCCGGGCCGCAGCCCCAGCGCCACCACTTTGCCGAGCGAGAACTCCACCCGCAGGTGCAGATCGAACTGCGCGGTGTCGAGGAACCAGTACCCGCCGCCGAGGTCGATGCCGACGCCGATGGGCGGCCGTCGGAGCCTTTCTTCGCGGCCAGCGCCGACGACGGCAACAACAGCGCGAGCGCGACGGCGCACACCGAGACAAACCGACGCATGGGGAGCTCCGACTAGGTGAGGTTGCTCAACGGGCCACGGCAGAACTCCGCCGCGCCGTACGTGGTGAGACTGCCCCCGAAGCCATTGACGATGGAGACCAGCAGGTCGTTGTGGAACTGGCGGTTCCACTTCACGAAGCGGCCCATGCGGAAGCCCGCGCCGCCGCCGGCCAGCACGAAGGGCATGTCGTCGTGCGAGTGCACGTTGCCGCGCGAGACGTCAGAGCCCCAGAACACGAGCGTGTGATCCAACGCCTTGCTGCCGTCGGCCTCGACGATCTCATCGAGCGCCTGCAGCAGGTTGGCGAACACGCCGGTCTGCCACGTGTCGCGCACGCCGACCTGCGCCCGTGTCGGGTCACCGTCGGAATAGTGCGTCAGGTTGTGTACGTCAGAGCCGATGCTCAGGTGCGGCAGCGTGATGTGGTTCATCGCGTCGCTGAACATGACCGTCGCCACGCGCGTGAGATCGCAGCGCAGCGCCAGCGTCAGCAGGTCCATCTGCAGCTGGGTCACCACGCCGAACTGCGCCTCGCGCTGGTACTCGACCTCGCCGGGGTCCGTCGGCTTCGAGCAGCTGCCGGGCGGCAACGCGGTCAACCGGGTCTCCAGCTCACGCACCAGGGTCAGGTGTTGATCAAGCCGCGCCTGATCGCTGCTGCTGACCTGCCGCTTCAACGTGGCCAGCTGTGCCTGCACGGTGTCCAGCACGCTGCGGCGGCGCTGACGGAGCTTGTCGAGCTCGTCGGGCGGGGTCATGACGTCCTGGAACATGGTCCTGAACGTGAGCCGGGGGTCGTTCTCGGGCAACAACGGCTGGTTGGACCCGCGGTAGCTGACGACGCCCGCCACGTTGGGCAGCAGCGCATGGACGCCCAACTGCATCGACGGAATGCGCGTGCCCTGACCGATCATCGGCACCAGCGTCTGGTCGATCGACGGGCCCATGGCGTAGCCGGCGCGTGAGCCGTCGTTGCCGATGAACGTGCCCATGCCCAGCTTGGCGCCGGTGAGGAACGCGCCGATGCCGCGCTGGTGCTGCTCGCCGGGGCCCGTCACCGCGACCTGCATGTCGAGGCCGCTGGTGAACAGGCAGCGCGACTTCCACGGCGCCAGCGCCTGGTGAATGGGCGAGAGCGTGAACTCGGTCTCTGACGCGCCCGCCGTCGGGAACCACTGCGGCGTGTAGACGCCGTTCGGGTGGTAGATGCCGATGAAGCGCTTCTTGGGCATCTCCTGGGCCATCGCGCGCTTGGGCGCCAGGGCTTCCAGGAAGGGCAGCGTCACCACGGCGCCGCCGACGCCACGCAGTACCTGCCGTCGCGAGAACTTCATGGCGTCATCTCCGGGTTGGCGTTGCTGCGGAAGGCTTCGGTCTCGACGATGGCCAACATCAGCGCGCGGAAATTGCCGCCTGAGTCGACGAAGCGCTGGTTCAGCTGCGCCAGCGTGCAGGCGTCGGCCTCGGTGGGGTGGCGGCCGAGGGCGAAGCGGTAGAACTCCTGCGAGACACAGCCGTGCACGCGCGTGCTGCCGGCCAAGAGCTCGCTCAAGCCCGCCACGCCGGTGACGTCGCCGATGAGGTCGGGATCTCTCGAGGCCTTCACGCCGCCGGTCGCGTCGACGGGCTGGCCGTTCTCGGTGTCACGCCACAGGCCCATGCCGTCGTAGTTCTCGAAGGTGAAGCCCACCGGGTCGATGAACTGGTGGCAGCCGCGGCAGCCGTCGTCTTGCGAGTGCTGCGCGAAGCGCTCCCGCGTGGTGTTGCTGACCGACGGCTGGGGCGGGGTGATGTTGGCGTCGGCCGGCGGCGGAGGCGGCGCTTCACACATCAGCTTGTCCAACACGAAGATGCCGCGGCGCACCGGCGAGCTGCCGTCGGGCATCGCCTTGAACGCGAGGAACCCGGGCTGTGCCAGCAGGCCCTTGCGCTGCGTGCCTTCCAGCGAGTGCCGCACGAAGGCCGACGACGGCGCGTTCATGCCGTACATCGACATCGAGTCGTTGGTGAACATCACGTTGTTCGTCAGCAGCGCGCGCAGCGTGCCGTCGCCGGCCAGCACGTCCTTCACGTACAGCTCGAGCGACGTGCGCCAGGCCTTCGCCAGCGCGGGCGAGTACTGCGGGTAGACCGTGGTGTTCTTCTCGGTGTTCTCGACGCCGTCGAGGTACAGCCACAAAGAGAAGAAGCGCATCAGGCCGTCTTCCGAGCGCGGGTCGGCCAGCATGCGCTCGGCCTGCGCCTTCAAGCCTTCGGGCGTACCGAGGACGCCCGTCGCCGCGGCGTCGAGCAGCTCGTCGTCAGGCATCGTGGCCCAGAGGAAGTACGAGAGCCGCGACGCCAGCTCGAACGCCCCCAGGTGCACGACCGGCATCGGTACGGCGGCCAGCGTCTGCTCGTCGCGGTAGAGGAACTGCGGCGACTGCAGCATCGCCTGCAGCGTCACCTCGACGGCGCCGTTGAAGCCCTCGGTGGTGTTGAGCGTGGTGAAGACCGAGTTGAGGCTGGCCCGCTCTTCAGCGGTCAGCGGCCGGCGGAAGGCGCGCAGGCCCGTGGTGGCGATGAACTGCTCGCCGCAGGCCTGATCTTCAGTCGCGCAGGGCACCACCTTGCTGCGGCGATTGGTCACCGTGTCGGCGGCCAGCGACTCGGCGGCGTCGAGCCAGCGGGCCACGTGGGTCTCGGTCACCAGGTTCAACGACGCGTCGTTGTCGAGGTCGTGCGCCAGCGGCTCGCGGGGGAAATCGCGGGCGGGGCTGTTGGTGGCCCCCAGCAGGTCGCGCACCGTCGCGTTGTACTCGGCGCGCGTCAGCAGGCGGAGCGGCGTGCCGGGCGTCACCGCCACCGTGCACGCAGCAGGGTTCATCGGGTCGACGGGCGTCGGCTCGACAGGCGTGGTCCCGGGCTTACACCCCAGCGCCACCAACGACAGCATCAGCAGAAACTTGAAGCGCACGCGGCTCGCGACACTGCCAGAATTCGTCAGGCAGAGGAACCTTGCGCGTCCAGCGGGCATGGTTCAAAAGGCGCACCACGAAAACGGGGCGTAGCGCAGTCTGGTAGCGCGTCTGCCTTGGGCGCAGAAGGTCGTCGGTTCGAATCCGGCCGCCCCGATTTCGGTTTGCTGGCAGGTGGGTGCCCGTAGCTCAGATGGATAGAGCATCGGCCTTCTAAGCCGAGGGTCGCTGGTTCGATTCCAGCCGGGCGCGCTTTCAATTGACGGGTCGCGAGGCTTTCGGTACTTGCGCGCGGCCTTTGCAACACGGCGGCTTTAGCTCAACTGGTTAGAGCGCAGGACTGTGACTCCTGAGGTTACCGGTTCGATCCCGGTAAGCCGCCCTCGCAGCACCCTTGAATCAAGCGCCTATAGCTCAGCTGGATAGAGCATCGGCCTTCGAAGCCGAGGGTCGGGGGTTCGAATCCCTCTGGGCGCGCTGTGATCCCCTACTTCCAGTCGCCGGTGCTCGATCTGCCGCTCGGTCAGCGCGTCGATCTCTTCGGGGTGCTCTCTGCCGCGGGCGTGGCCCTGGGCGCGTGGCTCGGCGCGCGGGCCGCCAAGCGCTACTGGCCCGGCGATGACGAGCCGCTGCGGGGCGTGGTGACGTGGGCGGTGCTGTTCGGCCTCTACGGCGGGCACTTTCTGCACCTCTTCGGCTACCACCCCGAGCTCTTGACGATGAAGGACCCCTTCCTCGTGCTGCGCTTCTGGGAAGGCCTCTCTTCCATGGGCGGCGTGCTGGGCGCGCTGGTGGGCATCTTCGTCTACTTCCGGCGCATCAAGACGCCGGTCTCGCCGTACCTCGACGCGCTGGCGCTGGGCGCCGCCCCGGGGTGGATGGTGGCGCGCATCGGCTGCTTCCTCGTGCACGATCACCCGGGCGCGCTGTCGACGTCGCCGTTCGCGGTGAACTTCCCGGTGCGCGAGTGGGGAGGCCCGCGGCTCGACCTGGGCCTCGTCGACGCGGTGGCGCTGGGGCTCATCTCGATCTTGCTGTACGCGCTCAAGCGCGCACGACCGCCGCAGGGCCGGCTGATGGGCGTCTTGGCGGTGACCTACTCGGCGCAGCGCTTCTTCACCGATTTCCTGCGCGCGTCAGACCTCTCGTTCGTCGATCGTCGCTACTTCGGCCTGACGCCGGGGCAGTACGTGGTACTGGGGCTCTTCATCGTGGGCGTGTGGCTGCTGACACGAAGTGCACCGAAGGTTGAAAAAGTGGGTTGACAGGAAGCGACGCGGAAACGTATACGCCGCGCCGCCACAGACGGAAGCGTAGCTCAATTGGCAGAGCAATGGACTCTTAATCCATAGGTTGAAGGTTCGATTCCTTCCGCTTTCATAAGTACGAAACGGCCGGTGACTCGATGAGAGCACCGGCCGTTTTGCTTTGGGGCAGGTGGCGTAACTGGTAGCCGCGCGGGGCTTAGAATCCCGTGTCGAAAGACGTGCGGGTTCGAGTCCCGCCCTGCCCATGGCTGACGTTCCCGCGACGATGTCGCACAATCGGTCCATGACGCTCCGTCGCGAAGATGCGCTGGCCTTTGCCCGCAGAGACTGGGGGGCCATTCGCGCCAACAAGGACCGCTCGATGTACGAGTGGGTTCAGCGCAAGGGCACGCGTGCTGCGCTGGAGCTGGGCGATGCGCTTCATCGGCAGGTCGCGCCGCGCGCCAGGGCCGTGAAGGCCGCCGAGGCGTACGACGGGCTGGTGGCGTACCGGGAGGTGTTGCGGCGTGCCTACGATCGAGATCGCTGAGCTGCTCGTCGGCATTCAGCGCGCGTTCAAGCCACTGAAGCTGCGTTGGTACGTGTTCGGCGCGCAGGCCGTGATTGCGGCAGGCGCCGTGCGCGCGACCGCAGACCTCGACATCACCACCGACGATGTTCCGGTTGATGTGCTTCGGAAGGCGCTCGCTCCCCTCGGTTTCAAGCTTCGCGACGACATTGAGGGCGTGGAGGACCTTGTCGCGCACCATCGGATTCTGCCGCTCGTGCATCGAAGCAGCGGCTACCAACTTGACGTCGTCCGCGCAGGTCCGGGGCTCGAGCAGGAGATGTTGACGCGCGTAAAGCTGCGCCGCGTCGGCCGCGTGCAGGTGCCGTTCGTCTCAACGGACGACCTGGTGGTGCTCAAGATCATCGCCTCGCGCCCGAAGGACCTCGACGACGTTCGTGTGCTCCTCGACGTGGCTCGGGACGAGCTGGACGTGCGCGTCATCCGCGAGCGGCTCGCTGAGTTCGGGAGCCTGATCGACGACTCAACGTTGGTTGCGACACTCGATCGGCTGACGGGTGAGCCGCCGAGGTCACGGCGACGGCGCTGAGCTGCGCGCAGGTGCGACGAAGTAGCGAAAAGTCGCGCCAATCTGCGCGACACCTGCAGCGGAGAATTCCTCAAGGGACGGTTGCCAACGTAACGTGCGGCTGCGAGTGAGCCCCTCGATCGGCATCGACCTCGGTACGACGAACAGCGCGGTGGCCACCGCCACGGGTGGCAACCTCCGCATCATCGAGCGCGCCACGGGCCAGCGGTTGCTGCCCTCACTCGTCGGCATCGACCCCGACGGGCTCCGCGTGGTGGGCGACGAAGCGCGCCTGCTGGCCGAGACCTCGCCGGAAGCTGTCGCGTCAGCCACCAAGCGCTTCATCGGCCAGCGGTGGACACCGGAGCTCGCCGCCCGGGCACGACTGCTCTACCCGTACACGCTCGTCTCCGGGCCGACGGAAGACGTGCGCATCAAGCTCAGCGGCCAGACGCTGCCCATCTCGCAGATCAGCGGCATGTTGCTGTCCGAGCTGCGCACCGACGCGGAAGATCTCTTCAACGCCGACGTCACCGACGCCGTCATCACCGTCCCCGCCAACTTCACCGACGCGCAGCGCGCCGCCACGCGTGAAGCCGCCGAGATCGCCGGCCTCAACGTGCTGCGGCTGCTCAACGAGCCCACCGCGGCGGCCATGGCGTACGGCCTGTCGAACGGCTTCACCGGCACGGCGCTCGTGTTCGACCTCGGCGGCGGCACGTTCGACGTCTCGGTGCTGCGCATTCAAGACGGCGTCTTCGAGGTGCTGGCCACCGCGGGCGATCCGTATTTCGGCGGCGACGACTTCGACAACATCCTCGTGCAGTGGCTGCTCTCGCACGTGCCTGACTCGGGCACCCGCGAGCGCCTCACGCACGATCGCGCCACGGTGCAGCACCTGAAGACGCTCGCCGAGAAGGCCAAGCGCGACGTGTCGACGGCCGAGTTCTCGCGCATCAGCGCGCTCCTGCAGCCTGACTCGCGGCAAGGCGCGGTGCCCATCGAGACGATGCTGACGCGGCCGTTCTTCGAGAAGTTGGTGCGGCCCAAGACGGAGCACGCGCTGTCCATCGTCGAGCAATCGCTGCTCGAGGCGAACCTGGCGGCGGGCGACGTCGACACGGTGCTGCTCGTGGGTGGCATGACGCGCGTGCCGTTGCTGCGGCAGCTGGTGGCGTCGCACTTCGGCAAGGAACCCGACGCGCGCGTCGACCCCGACGAAGCGGTGGCGCTGGGCGCGGCGATTCACGCGGCTGAGCTGGTCGAGAAGCGCGGCAAGACGCTGCTGCTCGACGTGGTGGGCTCGGCGATGGGCGTGCAGGTGGCGGGCGGGCTGGTGAAGCCTGTGCTGGCGCGCAACACGATGCTGCCGTGCCGGGCGAGCGAGGTCTTCTTCCCCGGGCGCGACGGCCAGACGACGGTGCGGGTGCCGGTGGTGCAGGGCGACGGCAAGCGCGTGGAAGAGACGACGCGCGTGTGCGAGCTGGTGCTGGGCGGGCTGACCGAGACGCTGCGCAAGGCGCATGAGATCGAAGTGACCTTCGCGATGGACGTGGAAGGCATGCTGTCGGTGAGCGCGGTGGACAAGCTGTCGGGCCAGGCCGAGGAGCTGCGCATCGACGCGCGCACGGCGCTGGGGCAGAGCGAAGCGGCGCAGCTCGCGGCGCGTGAAGCCGAACACCGCGAGGCGCAGACGTCGCTCGACGCCGAAGAGCGCCGCAAGAACCGCCACGCCCGGCGCGCGCTGCATGGCGCGGTCGTCGCGGTGCGTCGCCTGCAGCACGAGCTCGTGCACGTCGCGCGCGAGTCAGAAGCCGACGACGCGAAGGACCTCGCGTCGCAGCTGGCGCCGGCGCTGATCGAAGCGGACATCGTGGAGCGCTCGGGCACGCGGGAAGAAGTCGACGCGATGACGCAGAAGCTCCTCACCTTGCTCCAATGACCGACTCGGAACGAGTCGAATGCAGGTGCCCCTCTCCCGCGAGCGGGAGAGCAACCGTGTTCTTCAAGCGGTGAGCTCCAAGGGGGAAGCGGTCCACAA